>NZ_CP107996.1:6665000-7001830 GCF_036088315.1 Streptomyces sp. NBC_00344
GGCCTTCTTCCTCGAGGCGATCCTGATCGCCATCTACCTGTACGGCTGGCGCCGCCTCAGGCCGAGAACGCACTTCTGGCTCGGTGTACCGCTGCCGCTCGCCGCTCTGATGGGAGCGTTCGGCATCATCGCCGCCAATTCGTGGATGAACACCCCACAGGGATTCACCCTCGACAACCGCGGCAGACCCGTCGACGTCAGCGTCCAGCAAGCCGTCTTCACACCGATGTTCGGCCCGCAGTACTGGCACTTCGCCGTCGCGATGTTCCTCACCGCCGGCTACGTGGTGGCCGGTGTGTACGCGGTCGGCTGGCTGCGTGGACGACGTGATCGTTACCACCGTCTCGGGTTCACCGTGCCGTTCACCATCGCGGCGATTCTCACCCCGGTGCAGTTCGTGCTGGGCGACAACATCGCGCGGCAGGTCTTCCAGAAGCAGCCGGTCAAGTTCGCCGCCACCGAACTGGTCTGGGACACGGACAAGCAGGTGCCCGAGTACCTGTTCGGCCGGCTGCGGAAGGACGGCAGCGTCAGCGGCGGCATCAAGATTCCCCAACTGGATTCCATTCTCGCCGGGTTCAGCCCGAACACGCAGGTGACGGGCCTGTCATCGGTCGCAGCCGACGAGCGCCCCACGGTCACCCAGGCGACCATCGCGCACTGTGCCTTCGACATCATGGCGACCATCGGAAGCGCCCTGATCGCGCTGGCACTCTGGTACGCCTGGTGCTGGTGGCGGCGGCGCGACCTGCCGAAGTCCCGGTGGTTCTTCCGGAGCGCCGCCGTCGCCGGAGTCGCGAGCGTGGTGACCGTTGAATGCGGCTGGATCACGACCGAGGTGGGCCGCCAACCCTGGATCGTCTACCGGAACATGCGGGTTTCCGAGGCGGTCACCCCCACCTCCGCATCCTCGCTCTGGGTCGTGTTCGGCCTCGTCGTCGTGGTCTACGTACTGGTCTTCGGCGCGTTCCTCGGCGTGCTGCTCACGATGCGCACCCGCTGGCGGCTGGCCGACTCGGGCTCCGCACGGGCACTCGCCGAGATCCCGGAGACCGCAACGCCGTACGGCCCCCGTCCGGAACCGGCCGTCGGCGCACCGGGTGTCCGCCGAACACCCGGGGGCGATCGGTGACCGCGAACGTCGTTGCCTGCATCCTGCTCGCCGTGATCGCCGCCTACGCCTGCGGCGGGGGCGTCGACTACGGCGCGGGCTTCTGGGACCTGCTCGCCGGCGGGGCCGATCGCGGGAAACGAGCGCGCTGGCTGATCGACCACGCCATGGCACCGGTCTGGGAGGTCAACAACGTCTGGCTCATCTTCGTGCTCGTCCTCATGTGGACCGGCTTCCCGGTGTTCTTCCAGACGGTGTTCACCGCGCTCTGGCTGCCGCTGGCCCTGGCGGCCGTCGGCATGGTTCTCCGTGGTGCCGGGTTCGCGCTGCGCAAACCCACCCGGCGACTCGCCGAACGCCGGATCTACGGAGCCGTGTTCGCCATCTCGTCACTGGTCACACCCTTCTTCCTGGGCACTGCCGTCGGCTCGGTGGCCTCCGGACGCGTCGCGCCCGGTACCGCCGCGTCGGCCGATGCGTGGGCCAACACCACATCGTTGATGGCCGGACTGGTCGCGGTGACGGCCACCGCCTTCCTGGGTTCGGTGTTCCTCGCTGTGGACGCCCGCCGCTTCGACGCGCCCGACCTGTTCGGCTACTTCCGGCTCCGGGCATGGATCAGCAGCGCAGCCCTGCCGGTCATCGGTGTGATCGGCCTGACCGTGACCGACCCGCACGCCGCCCACGTCCATCACGGGCTCACCCACGGCCCGGGGCTCGCCCTCGTGCTCATCGCCGGTGCGGCCGTGGCGGTCACCGCCCGGCTGGTGGCAGGCGCCGGCGCCGGGTGGGCCCGATACAGCTCGGTGGGTGCGGTGGCGCTGCTGGTCGCCGCCTGGGGGCTTTCCCAGCGGCCCTACCTGGTGCCCACCTCGCTGACCGTTCAGCAAGGCGCCGGAGCGAGCGCCCCGCTCCAGTGGATGCTCATCGTCGCGGCCGTCGCCCTGGTGCTGATCGGCCCCGCCCTGGTCGTGCTGTACCGCCTCGACACCCACGGTGTCCTGGAACCGCTCACCGACGAGGACGTTGCGGAATGACAGCTGGCCCCGGCGAACGGTGACGAGGATCCGTGACCGGCTGCTGCCAGGTCCCGGGCCGGCCGGATCATCCACCGGCTCACCGGGTGATACGGGGTTCAAGAGGAGCTGCAATGACATCCAGTGAGGTACTGATCGGGATCGGACTGATCGTGGCCCTCGCCGTCGGCGCCCAGGTGCTGGCGAACCGGCTGCGTGTACCGGCGATCCTCCTGCTGCTGCCGGCCGGATTCATCGCCGGCATCCTGACCGACGACGTCGATCCCGAGAAGCTGCTGGGCGCCGCGTTCTCCCCGCTGGTCTCGCTCGCTGTCGCTGTGATTCTCTACGACGCCGGCCTCGGGCTGGATCTGAGTCGCTTCAGGGGACACACCCGCACGGTCGTGGTCAGGCTCATCTGGCTCGGGGCACTTACCACCTGCGTATCGGCCGCGCTGCTCGCCGTCCCCATCATGGACATGTCGCTTGGTGCGGCCGTGATGCTGGGTGCGATCCTCGTGGTCAGCGGCCCGACCGTCGTCGGGCCGCTGCTCAACTTCGTCCGCCCGAGCGAACGGCTGCAACGCATCCTCGTCTGGGAGGGCACCCTGATCGACCCGCTCGGCGGCATCCTCGGCGCGTTCGTCTTCCACGGTGTCCAGGCCTACGGTCAGCACGGACTGAGCAGCCAGCTGGGCAAGTTCAGCGGCAGCGCAGCGGTCGGACTGGCCGGCGGCGCTGCCGGCGCCGCTGTGCTCTGGCTGCTGCTGCGTCATCTCGCCCTGGACGAGATGCTCGGCACGACGGTGCAGCTTGCCACCGTGGCCGCGGTGGCAGCGTTCTGTGACGCGTTCCGGGATGACACCGGCCTCATCGCCGCCGTCGTCATGGGCATGGCTCTGGCCAATCTGCCCGGGCTGGACATCCCGGCACGCCGGCCCTTCTTCGAGACGCTGGTCTCACTGACCATCGGGCTGCTGTTCGTCGCCATCTCCGCCACCGTCACCCCGGAGTCGCTGCGCCATGTGGTGCTGCCAGCCCTGGGCCTCGTCGGCGCACTCGTTTTCGTGGTCAGACCGCTGGTGGCGTTGGTGTCCACTGCCCGCACCGATGTTCCGTACCGGGAAAGGTGGTTCATCGGGTGGATGGCACCACGGGGCATCGTCGCCGCGGCGACCGCCTCCACCTTCTCCGTCGCGCTCGTGCAGGCCGGCATCGGGGGAGCAGAGAAGATCCTTCCGGCCACCTTCCTGGTGATCGTCGCCACTGTCATGCTGTACGGCCTGACCGCTCTTCCCGCAGCGCGGATTCTTGGCGTACGGCGTTCGGCACGGTCGCGGCCGCTGCTGGTCGGCGGCGATCCCTGGGTCGTGGAGCTGGGGGGCGCTCTGCGCACGGCGGGCCTGGACGTGCTCGTGTGGGCAGGCCTCGACCGGCAGCGCCGGAGCATCACGGATGCCGGTCTTGAGCTCGCGCCCGGGGAACTTCTCGCTGCCGCCACCGGTGCGGGAGCCGAGCTGGAAGGCATCACCGATGTACTTCTGCTCACCGGGGAGGACGACTTCAACGCTCTCGCATGCATGACCCTCGAGGAGACGGTGAAGGGGCCCGTCCACCGCTTGCGGCCGCCCACGGACAGCCATGGTGTGGTCGCCCCCTACACGGGTGGTGAGGCGCTGTTCGCCCCCGGCCTGAACCGGCCTGAACTGGTTCGCCGGTACGCGGGAGGCGCTCGGATCATCACCCACTCGTTCGACGGGGCCATTCCCGCCGGACACGACATGCTGTTCCTGGTGCGTGCGGACGGACAGCTCACCGCTGTCACCGGGACCACTGTGCCGGTGCCCGCGGGAGGCGACATCGCCATCCTGCTCTCGCCCCCGGCGGTGTCCCCTTCGTAGGTGCCCGCAGGGATCCTCTCCCGGCGTTTGTGCAGGTCCTGCCGGTTCTGCGTACCCACGAACATCGCTTCTCGGGTGGGTGTCAGCCGCGCTGCCGGTCGAGGGCCTCGTCCAGGGTGCAGGCCGCCGAGATGAGCGACAGATGAGTGAAGGCCTGCGGGAAGTTGCCCAGCTGCTCGCCGCTGGGGCCCACCTCCTCGGCGAACAGTCCCACATGGTTGGCATAGGTGTGCATCTTCTCGAAGGTGTACCGGGCAGGGCGCAGCCGCCCGGCCCGGGCCAGTGCGTCGACATACAGGAAGGTGCAGAGGCTGAAGGTGCCTTCGGAGCCGCGCAGGCCGTCCGGGGATGCGGCCGGGTCGTACCGGTAGACCAGGCTGTCGGACACCAGCGTGCGGTCCATCGCATCCAGGGTGGACAGCCAGGACGGGTCGCGGGGAGCCACGAATCCGACCCGGGGCATCAGGAGCAGCGAGGCGTCCAGGACGTCGTCGCCTCCGTAGTGCTGCACGTAGGCCTGGCTCGACTCGCTCCAGCCGCGCTCCATGACCTGCTCGAGGATGGCGTCACGGGCCTTCGTCCAGCGGTCGGTGTCGGCGGGCCGTCTGAAGTCCGAGGCCAGCCGCAGGCCGCGGTCGAACGCGGCCCAGCACATCACCCGGCTGTACGTGAAGTCCTGTCGCCCGCCACGGGTCTCCCAGACGCCCTCGTCCGGGCGGTCCCACGAATCGGCCAGCCAGTCCAGGGTGCGGGACAGCTCCTTCCAGCCCCGGTAGCCGGTCTGCATGGCGACCTCACGGCCCTCCGAGAGGGCGTAGAGCGCCTCGCCGTAGATGTCCAGCTGCAACTGGTCGGCCGCTGCGTTGCCCAGCCGCACCGGGGCGGAGCCGCGATAGCCCTCCAGGTGACCGAGTATCTCCTCGCCCAGGAGAGGTTCGCCGTTGACCCGGTACATGATCTGGAGCGGCTCGCCGTCCTTGCCTGCACTCTCGCGAAGCCGGTCGCCGAGCCAGTGCGTGAAGGCAGTGGCTTCCTCGACGAAGCCCAGGTCGAGCAGCGACCGGACGGAGAGCGATCCGTCGCGTACCCAGGTGTAGCGGTAGTCCCAGTTGCGTTCACCGCCGATCTGTTCGGGCAGGCCCATGGTGGCCGCGGCGACCGGCGCGCCGGTGGGTGCGTAGGTGAGCAGCTTGAGCGTGATGGCGGAGCGATTGACCATGTCACGCCAGCGGCCGCGATAGTGGGAGCCACGGACCCACTTCTGCCAGAAGTCGGCCGCGTCCCACAGCTGCTGGGTGATCCCGTCCTCGGTGGGCGGCGGTGGAGCCTCACCGTCTGCGTCGCAGACGGTGAGAACGACCGCTGCCGCCTCCCCGACGTGCAACGTGAACGTACCGCGCAGATCGTTGCCGTCACGCTCCAGCGGAACGGTGCTCTGCAGGTACGCGGTCACGCCCGGCGCCCGGAACACGGCAGCGCCGGGTCTCAGGTCGAGTTCGTGGGTGGCCCGGCCGTAGTCGAATCGTGGTCGGCACTCGAGACTGAAGCGAACGGTTCCGCGCACGGTACGCACCGTGCGGGCCAGGGTGTGCCGGTCGGTCGCGGTACGCCTGGTGATCGGTGGCATCCAGTCGATCACCTCACCGACCCCGTCCGGAGACATGAACCGGGTGACCAGGAGGGCGGTGTCCGGGTAGTAGAGCTGCTTGCAGGTCGCCTGCGGATCGTCGGTTCCGACGCGGAAGTACCCGCCGCGGTCGTGGTCGAGCAGGGCGGCGAAGATGCTGGGGGAGTCGAAGCGGGGTGCGGCGAACCAGTCCACGACACCTCGCGAGGTCACCAGTGCCGCGCTCTGCAGGTCGCCTATGAGGCCGTGCTCGGCAATCGGCGGGTAGCGGTCCATGAGTGTCCCCCGGATCGGAGAGGTCCCTTGGCTTCACTATCGGCCAGGACCGGCAGGTGCGCCCGTCGTGGCGGGCGACCCGGCAGATCGCCTGCCCGAGCTCTTTCGGACGCTCTGGATTGGTGGACGGTCTGCGCGTGGCGTCGGCGCCGAGGGCCGGTCTCTCTGAGGGATCCTGCAAGGGCCGGCAGCCGCCACTGGCGGCCGGAGGCCGTGGAGGTTCAGGATTGGACGTGATCCGTGTCCGCGTGGTGAGCCCACCGGACATCACCGAGCGGGTCCTTGCGTTTCTCTCTGGCGACCCCTCGGTCCTCAACCTCGTGACACAACCCGGCGCCGCGCGCCACCCGGGCGGCGACGCCATCGCCTGCGACGTGCTGACCGGTGCGGCGAACGAGGTCCTTCGGGCCCTGCGTGCACTGCATCTGGACGAGCGGGGCTCCATCGTCATCGAGCCGGTGGACATGGCCTTCTTCGGCCGGGATGCCAAGGCGGGGGCGCAGAGGATGGGTGTGCTCACCCATGCCCCGGTCTGGGAGGAAGTCGAGGCGCGGATCCGCTCACTGGGCACGTATGCGCCGAGTTTCTACCTCTACCTGGTTGTCGCCGGGCTCATCGGCGCGGTCGGGATTGTCACCAACTCCCAGATTCTGATCGTCGCGGCGATGGTCGTCGGCCCCGAGTACGGAGCCATCGTCAGCATCGCTCTGGGCATCGATCAGCACGACGGCAACCGGATCCGCCAAGGGCTTCTCGCGCTGCTGAGGGGCTTCTCCCTGGCCATCGTCGTCACGTTTCTCTTCAGCTTGCTGATCCGCGCATGCGGCTTCGAATCGGACGCGTTCAGCCTGGGCGTGCGACCGGTCTCCCAGCTGATCAACACGCCCAACTTCTTCTCCTTCGCCGTCGCGGGGCTGGCCGGCGTCATCGGCGTCGTCTCGCTCACCGAGGCAAAGACGAGTGCCCTGTTGGGGGTGTTCATCTCGGTCACGACGATCCCCGCAGCCGCGGACATTGCGGTCTCCGTCGCCTTCACCAGCTGGAGCGAGGTCCGGGGCTCGCTCGTCCAGCTGTTCGTCAACATCGTCGTGCTCATCGTGATGGGCACCGCGACACTCCGCTGCCAGCGGGCGATCTGGCGCCGGGTCGGCGCCCGGCGTGATCCGAGTGCCCGGCGGTAGCGGCGCCCTCCCGGCGAGCTGAGCTGTGGGAATGACGATCGGTGAAACGCCGGACAGGCTGGGCCGAAAGCCCCGGTGGCGCCGTCCGCCCGTGGTAGGACATGCGCGAGGCTTGTCGACCGACGCGTTTCAGATGGCTTCCGATGCTGAGGAGACGATGAGCATGTCGGCCACCCCAGGACCGACCGCCGCCCCCGGCCGGACCGCGACCACAGCCCCGGATCCGCTGGCACTGGTCCGTACGCGCGGTTACGCGGTGCTGCTGGTGATGGCGGCGCTTCTCGGCATCCCGATTTCCGCGGTGGCGTTCGGCTTTCTGGCTCTCGTCTCCGAACTCCAGTCGCTGACCTACACCGACCTTCCCCGGGGCCTCGGATTCCACGGAACACCTTCCTGGTGGCCGATTCCGCTGCTCGCCGTCACCGGGCTCCTGGTGGCCCTTTCCATCCGCTACCTGCCGGGGGAGGGCGGACACAAGCCGGCCGAGGGCCTGGCCGCCAAGGGTGCGCCGTCGTCGGCAGAACTGCCCGGTATCGCGATCGCGGCGCTGGCTTCCCTGGCAGGAGGTGTGGTACTCGGGCCCGAGGCGCCGCTCATTGCGCTCGGCGGCGGCCTCGCTGTCTTCGCCGTCAGGGCGGTGAAGCGTGACATCCAGCCGAACGCGATTGCCGTGCTGGCAGCCGCCGGGAGCTTCGCGGCCATCAGTACGCTGCTCGGCTCGCCGCTGCTCGGCGCGTTCCTCCTGATGGAGGCGGCCGGTCTCGGTGGAGTGATGATGGGAGTCGTCCTGGTGCCGGGCCTTCTCGCTGCCGGAGTGGGCGCACTGATCTTCACCGGCCTGGGGTCATGGACCGGCCTCGGCACCTACTCGCTGACCCTTCACCATGTGCCGCACGCCGACCGCCCCGACATCGTCGCATTCGGCTGGGCACTCGCCGTCGGGGTGGCGGCGGCCCTCACCGGGGCAGGGGTACGCAGGGCCGCCCTCTTCCTGCAGACACGGGTCGAGCGGCAGCGGATCGTGGCCACCGTGCTGAGCGGTGCGCTCGTGGGAGTGATCGCGCTCGTGTACGCCGAGTGGACGGGCAACAAGGCGTCCGGAGTGCTCTACTCCGGCCAGAGTGCCCTGGGCCCGTTGCTGGCCGGTCAGGCCAAGCAGACCGCGGGCGCTCTGGTGGTACTCGTGATCTGCAAGGCGCTCGCCTACAGCCTTTCGCTCAGCAGCTTTCGCGGCGGGCCGGTATTTCCCTCAATGTTCGTGGGGGCAGCGGGAGGTCTGGCCGTGGCGCATCTTCCGGGCCTCGACACGACGTCCGGCTTCGCCATGGGCCTCGGAGCGATGTGCGTGGCGATGCTGAAACTGCCGATGACGGCGGTGCTGCTGGCCACGCTGCTCCTGGGCGCAGAAGGCCTCACCGTGATGCCGCTCGTCATTGTCGCGGTCGTGGTCTCCTACGTCCTGTCGCTCCGGCTCACCCCTGTGCCCGGACCGGCGCAGGACCGGGCCGGCTCAACCCCGTGAAGACCACCGTGGGCACGATGGTTCGGGCAGGTTCCTGGAACGCCTGCACGCTCTTCACTGCCGGTTCGCACGAGGCACCGCGAGCAGGGTCAGAGCTGCGGCGGCCAGCCAGAGGGCGGCGGCGAGTACGCCGATGTGGTGCAGGCCGTCCGTGAACCGCCCGGCGGCGGCGGTGTCCTGCACCATCGCTCCGAAGACCGCGATGCCCAGGGCGCCACCCGCCTGACGAGCGGTGTTGTTGACCCCGGAGGACAGTCCCGGAAGTTCCGGGGGGCCGGCCTGGAGGGAGGCGGCGACCACGGAGGGTGTCAGCAGCCCCATCCCGAGCCCCAGTCCGAGCAGAGCGGGAACGAGCCGTAGGGAGGAACTTCCGGGGCCGATGGACAGCAGACTCGCGGCGCCCGTGGCGCCGAGCAACAGACCGGCGAGCATCGGCGGCCGGGGGCCGAACCGAGCGGCCAGGCGTCCGGCGAAGGGCGCGCACACCGCGAGCGGGACAAACAGCGGCAGCAGCAAGGCGCCGGCGGACAGCGCGTCGTGGCCCCGCACCTGCTGCAGATACAGCGTCACCACGAACACCGTACCGATGCCGACGAAGTTCATGGCGGCCGCGACCGTGTTGGCGCCCACGAAGTCCAGCCTGCGCAGCAGCGCCGGAGGCAGCATCGGGTTCGGCGCACGTCGTTCCCACGCCGCCAGGGCGGCCGCGCCGGCCACCGCGACCCCGGCAGCGGTCAGAGCCCGTGCCGGCGCCCCCGCGCGGCCCACGCTGATCGCGCAGTAGACCAGCGCCGTCAGAACCACGGCCGACGCGAGCACGCCAGGAAGGTCGAAGTGGCTGCTGCGGGAGGGTTCGTCCTTGCGCACGACGCGCAGGGTCAGTGCGAGGGCGGCCACCACGACAGGCAGGTTGATCAGGAAGACGGCGCGCCATCCGCCGGCCGCGGTGACCAGGACTCCGCCCAGGAGCGGCCCGGCGGGCAGCGCCAGTGCCGAGATCCCGGCCCAGATGCCCAATGCCTTTGCCTTCTCGGCTCGTTCAGGAAAGGTGCGATTGACTACGGCGAGAGTGCTGGGAAGCAACAGTGCGGCCGACAGGCCCTGGCCGGCGCGTGCGGCCACCAGGGCGGCGGAGTCCGGGGCGAGGCCGCACATCAGCGAGGCCGCCCCGAAGAGAGCGAATCCCAGCACAGCCACGTTCCGGTGCCCCCACCGGTCACCGGCAACCCCCGCGCCGAGCAGGAACGCGGCCAGAACCACCGTGTAGGAGTCGACCACCCATTGGAGTCCCGCCAGGTCGGTGTGGAGCGCATCGCCGATGTGGGGCAGAGCCACGTTGACAACGGTCACGTCCAGCTGGACGAGGAACATGCCCGCACACATCACGGTCAGGACCACTGAGCGCGGGGCGGTGGGGGCCGTACGTGCTGGATGCGAGAGGGGAGTGCCGGGCGATGAGGACATGTCGCCATCGTTACGCACATACCGTTCGGTGCAGGCCGAATCGTCGGCGGCAGAGGATCGTGCCGAGACCGCCTCCCGCTGGAGCCGCATCTCCACCTCGTCAGGTCAACAGGTGTTCGCGGGCCCGTCCGGGTGGAGGCGCCGGTCCCGGAGCGAATCGAGTAGCCGCCGTTCTTCATCCGTCAGCACGAGTGCGCCCGCTGCCACGTTGTCGACGAGGTGTTCCGGGTTGCCGGTCCCGGGGATCGCCAACACATGGTCGCCCTGCCGCAGGATCCATGCCAGACGGACCTGCGCGGGTGAGACGCCGTGCGCGCGGGCCACAGTGTGAACCTGGTCGTGCTCGGCCCTGACGGCTCCGGCCTCGCGTCCCTCCCCGGCGATGGCGAAGAAGGGCACGAACGCGATGCCGCGAGCCGCGCATGCCCGGAGCATCTCGTCTCCGCCGGGCGCGTCGATGCCGAAGCGGTTCTGGACGCATACCACGGGGGCGATCTCCTGGGCCTGGGCCACGTGCTCCGGTCGGGCGCCGGAGATGCCGAGATGCCGGATGAGCCCGGCGCCGCGCAGCTCGGCAAGAGCACCGAAGTGCTCACTGATGGAATCCTGGCCCATGAGGCGCAGGTTGACCACGTCGAGGTGGTCGCGGCCGAGTTGACGCAGATTCTCCTCGACCTGACCGCGCAGTTGGTCGGGCCGCGCCGGGGTGCCCCACTCGCCGTCGGCATCCCTCGCCGGGCCGACCTTGGTGACGATGACGAGGTCGTCCGCGTAAGGCGCCAGCGCCGAGTTGATCAGTTCGTTGGCGGAGCGCAGCCGGGAGAAGTAGAAGGCAGCGGTGTCGATGTGGTTGATGCCGAGTTCGACCGCACGGCGGATGACACCGATTGCCTGGCCGCGGTCGCTGGGTGTGCCCTGGTGGAAAGCTGCGCTGCCTGTCAGGCGCATCGCGCCGAAGCCCATCCGGTTGACCTCCAGGTCACCGAGCAGCCACGTGCCGGCAGCGTCCGCAACGAGCGGGTGCGACGTCATCTCTTCCCTCAACTCCATCCGATCGGCCACCACCGGTCGACGACTTGAGACGCGGCGGTCCTGGAGTATGGGCGGGTGACATGTCTGGCGGGAAGGTACGGAGCATCGGGGGAATGTCACAGGGTGACCGGGAACCCCGCACACGCAGTCCGAGTTGTAACTGGTGATGCCTCGGCCCCGCGCTCTCCCTTGTCAGGAACGGATCCTGATGAGGCGCGTGGCAGTCGTGAGACGGCTGAAGACGTCGTACGCGCGCACATCGCACCGCGTGGCGGCCGCTCCGAACTGCTTCAACGTGTTGATCGCCCGTTCCACCGAGTTCCGCGCCCGGTGACGGCCTGGTCGAAGCCGGCGGTCAGCCGGTCGTGCGGCCCGCATCTGCGGACCGCCGCCCGCTCGCCGCGCGGCTGCCGGCCGGCTCAGCGGCAGACTTCATAGCCGCCTGCCGCCACCGACGAGCGGCACACCCGCTCGATATTTTTCCACTATGCGCTGGACCCTGGCACCCGAGGCCCGGCAATCCGTACGTTCTGTACCCGCTGCGCGCCGTGAGTTCCGCGGCCGCCCGTGACAGCCCCCCGGCCGGTGGTGTGGGGCCGTGGGCGGGGTCTGACAGCCGAGCGGTTCCGCCGGGAGTTGAGTAACTTTGTCCTATGGGTCCAAGTGAGGGGCCGGGTCAGCTGCGAGGACCG
The DNA here is from genome assembly GCF_036088315.1 of Streptomyces sp. NBC_00344. Lineage (NCBI taxonomy): Bacteria > Bacillati > Actinomycetota > Actinomycetes > Kitasatosporales > Streptomycetaceae > Streptomyces > Streptomyces sp. NBC_00344. The sequence continues at coordinate 6,676,823 of NZ_CP107996.1, forward strand.
CGAGTGATGCGATCCCCCACGGCCCGGTTCGTGACGGCGCTGCTGGTCGTCGTTGTTCTGCTGGCGTTCGATGAGCTGGGCGGCTCACGTGTGCGGATTGCCGGCCTGCTGGTGGCGGTTCCGGCCTTGTCCGCGGTGTTCCTGGGCCCCGCAGCGGTCCTGGTGGTGGCCGTCGTATCCATGACAGCCGCCGTGGTGGCGGGCGCCAGCAACGGACAGCTGGGTGACGAGAACTTCACCATTGTCCTGATCACTATGGTGCTGATCAGTGTGGCCTCTGTGAGGGCGGCCGCCGCCCGAACGCGGCGCGAGCGCCAGCTCGCCCAGGCTCGGTGGGTGGCTGCCGTGACCCAGAGGGCGCTCATGCCGCCGTTGCCGGCACGCCTGGGCTCGCTGACGCTGGCGTCGATGTATCTGGCCGCCGACGACGAAGCGGCCATCGGCGGAGACCTGTACGCCGTGGCCCGCCTGGACGACGGGGAGATCAGGCTGATCGTGGGCGACGTGCAGGGCAAGGGGCTGGGGGCCACGGAACTGGCGGGCTTCCTGCTGGCAGCCTTCCGACGCGCCGCCAGGCGCCGCGTCCCGTTGCGAGAGCTGCCCGGGGACCTCGACCGAGCAATCCGCGAGGACATGTCGGACCTCGCTGTGTCCACGCCGGTACCACCCGGCACGCCGGCGACTCCGCCAGGCCCGCTCGGCCCGGAGAGCTTCATCACCGCCGTCCTGGTCGACGTGCAGGACGGCGGCCGGATGTTGCGTTTCGTCAGCTGCGGGCACCCACCGCCGCTCCTGCTGCGTGAGGACGGGGTCCTCGCGCTGACTTCGGATGTGCCGGCTCTGCCCCTTGGCCTGGGCGACCTCGGGCAGGCCACGCAGGAGGCCGGCACCTGCCCGCTGGGCAGGGGGGACATCCTGCTCCTCTACACCGACGGAGTGATCGAGACCCGTAACGCGAAGGGCGCCTTTTATCCGCTCGCGGACCGGCTTGCCGGTCTGAGCGGCGGAACTCCGGCCCAACTGCTGCGGGCCGTCCAGGAGGATCTGGAGCACTACGCGGCCTCCCGACTCAGCGATGACGTGGCTATGGTCGCGATCCAGCGGACAGGAGAAGCAGACCCTGAGCGGCAGATCAGCTGAGGCCGTGTCGCGCGACTGAATGGCGTGAGGGCAGTTCCCGTGAACGCATGCGGCGGGCTCCTCGCGCCGGGGGCCGGCGCGCAGCGCCCTCGGAAAGGTCACGTCCCGAGGACGCGGGTGCGGGGGATGGCATCGGTTTCCGCGCCTCCCGATGCCATGATTGGGACACGCGTTTGGATTGATGCAGGGAGAGCCGTGCCCTACGAACTCACCAACCGCCTGGTCATCGGTGTCGCGTCCAGCGCTCTGTTCGACCTGGCGGAGGCGGATGCCGTCTTCCGCGACCAGGGCGAGGAACCCTACCGCGCTTACCAGGAGACCCACCTGGCCGACACCCTCGGCCGTGGCGTGGCTTTCTCCTTCATCCGCAGACTGCTGTCCCTGAACAACCTGCACCCACTCGGCGATCCTCTCGTAGAGGTCATCGTCCTGTCCCGCAACGACCCCGACACCGGCCTGCGGGTCATGCGGTCCATCCAGTCCCACGGCCTGCCGATCAGCCGGGCCATTTTCATGCAGGGGCGCTCGCCGTACCACTTCATGCCGGCCCTGAACATGTCGCTGTTCCTCTCCGCGAACGAGACAGACGTCCGTGAGGCCGTCGCCCTCGGCCTGCCTGCTGGGTACGTACTCGGGTCCGCGTTTGCCGACGATGCCGATGACCAGGACCTGCGCATCGCCTTCGACTTCGACGGGGTCCTCGCCGACGACGCCTCGGAACAGGTCTACCAGGCCGACGGAATAGAGAAGTTCCGCTCGCACGAGACCGTGAACGCCGCAACTCCGCACGACCCCGGCCCGCTGCGGGACTTCCTCGCCAGTGTGAACCGCGTCCAGCGGCACGAGGAGGAGCAGCGCACAAGGGATCCGGACTACAAGATCCGCGTCCACGTCTCGCTCGTCACCGCCCGCAACGCACCGGCCCACGAACGTGCGGTGCGCAGCCTGAAGAACTGGGGTGTGACAGTCAACGACGCGTTCTTCCTCGGCGGCATCGACAAGGGTGCGGTCATGCGGATCCTGAAGCCGCACATCTTCTTCGACGACCAGGTGGGCCACCTGACCGGCACCTCGCACACCACACCCAGCGTTCATGTGCCCTTCGGCAAGGTGAATGAGGCTCCCGCCTGAGTGCAGCGCGGGCGGCGGCCCCCGCGTCATGGCTCGCGCGTCAGCATTCCGAGGAGCCTGCTGGTGACGTCGTCCTTGCCTGCCGCCGGGTCCGGCACCAGTGTGTCCCTGTCGCTGGGGTCCCGGGCAAGGACGTGCAGCCGCCCTCCACTGCGGGCGAGGATCAGATCACTGCTGGTGCCCGCGATCTCGGCCGATCCCTGTGCGGTGTAGTGCGTGACAGTGACCAGAGCGGAACGCTCCGCGGCAGCGAGCACGGCCTCGGCGTCCCTCTCCGGATCGTGCTCCGCCACCGGGCCCCGCGGCAGCCAGTCGGTGAGCATTCTCAGGGACTCGTCGAGCTTGTACAGGCCGATCCGGTGGACGCCGAGCGCGTCGATGCGGATCACGAGGCAGATCCGCTCGGGCTGGGGGAGCAGCAGGATCCGCCATGGCTCACCCGGCGCCGAGCCGGTGGTGCGGGCATCGAGCACCTCGCGGGCCCGTTGCTGGAACGCCACCGCGATGCCCAGGTCACCCTGCACCTGAACCTGCTCGCTCGTAGAACCCGCCAGAATCAGCTGGCGTGCCGCGAGCGAGCGGACGGCCTCGGCGAGTACGTCGTCCGACGGCCTGGCCTCGAGGAAGTCGACGATCGCGTCCACGGCGGTGAGCTCTGCGACGGTGTACGCACCGAGCAGCACCGGTCCGGTGTTCACCAGTTCCACCACGGCCGAGACCAGCCCCGCGGGGACGGCGGCCGCGCCGGGTTCGGACGGAGTCGCGGCGGGCACGTCACGCTGATCGCCGCTCACGTCGGCCCTCCCGTCCGCCACCAGCCGACCGCCGGTGGTACGCGGCTCTCACGGAAGACCGCTGCGGCGCTGCGTGACGGCGTCTCGGTGATCCACACCTCGGAACTGCCGAACAACCCACGTCCCGCTCTGCCGGTCAGCGACCGGCCCAGCTCTTCGGTCAGGTCGGCCCGGTCCGGGGGAGGGAACCTGGCCGCCAGATCCTGGGAGGCGGAGGTGACATCATCGGCCGCCTCGATCCGGCGCAGAGCCTGGGTCAGCAACCCTGCGACCGCGGGTGTCAGAGACGTGGACACGGCCAGTACGGGCGCCAGGTACATCGGGTACCGCTCGGTCATCCGAGACAGTCCCCAGGGGCCGACGTTGCTGCGGGTGAGCCGGTAGATCACATAGTCCATGAGATGCCGGAGGTCGCTCATGCTGGGCAGCTTGCGACCGCCGAAGGCAGCCGGTGTCTTCTCCAGCTGCACCCAGGTGCCCTGGGCGGTGCGTCCGTGCAGCTTCTCCCGCACCACGTCCCCGCGCATCCCGATGTCGGGATAGAGCGACTTGTCGATGTCCCGGTGGTGGCTGGACAGGCGCGGATGGCTGACCTCGTCGAACCGCCAGTCCTCGTACAACTGTGGGTCGTCCACCAGCACATGTCCGCCGCACAGCACGTCGTGCAACTGCGGCACCTGGAGCCCGTGCCGTTCCAGATCGGAAAGGATCACCGCTTCCTCCGGGCTGAGGCGTCGGGTCGCCGCGATCAGCCCCTTGCGGTAGGCGCCTGCCCGCGCCGTGATCTCGATCATGAGCCGGACCCGGTTGCGCGCCTCGTCGGCCTGCCGGGCGCGCGTGCCGGAAGGCGTCACGCCGGGAAGCTTTGTGTGCCTGACCCATGCCAGTGTGTGCTTGCGCTCCACCTGGCCAGTACAGCACAGCCTTCAAGTGCCCGCACCGGCTCAGCTTCCGGTCCGCAGTCTGCGGGTGAGCGGTGCTCTCGCCGGAGAGCGGTGCGGCAGGACCGGTGACCACCGGGGCCGGACCGACGCCGGCTGATGCTGACCGTGCTGCTGCGGGGTGCCCGACACATCGGCCCCGGCTTGTCCGCCCAGTGGCGCGTCACCGAAGCGGTGAGACACAGGCACCCGTCCGCCCACTCACGAGGGAGCGCCGGAGCCTGCGGTACGGCCGGGGGGACGCGCCAACCGGATGGCTGGGAAGTGCGTCGTCGGGGCCGAAGTTCAACTGCCCGAATCACCTGGTGTATAACGGAATGCTTTGTCCAGTTATGATGCGTTTTGTGATCAGTTTTCGACGGTTGCTGAGTCGCCGTCATCCCTACGGCGGCCGGTGGGGCGTTGCCCAGCTGTCCCCGGTGATCCTCACCATCCTCATCACCGCCTTGGCGTGGCCCACACCGAGGGAGATCGCCTTCAGCCGCCTCCTGCCCGCAGCGCCCGCCCTCGCTGCCGCGATGTGGACCGTGCTTCCCACGATCCTGCTGGGGGCGGTCTGCCTGCTGATCATGATCAGCCTCGGGCTCGTCTACACCGACCTGGGGACGCCGTACACGGCGGCCGCGATCGTCGCTGTCACCTTGGCGGCCGCATATGCAAGCCATGTCCGGCTCCAGCGGGAGGACACGCTCATCCGAGTCCGGCTCGTCGCCGACGCGGCACAGACGGTGCTGCTGCGTCCGCTGCCGCGCCGCATCCAGAACATCGAGATCGAGTCGCTGTATCTGGCGGCCCAGGAGCAGGCCCGGATCGGCGGCGACTTCTACGAGGCGGCCGACACGCCCCATGGCGTGCGGCTGCTCATCGGTGACGTACGCGGCAAGGGCCTGCCAGCGGTGGGTGCGGCCGCGGCGGTGATCAGCTGCTTCAGGGAGGCCGCGTTCGACGAGCCGGACCTGACAGGCGTCATCCGGCGTCTGGAGGCGAGCATAACCCGCTACAGTGCCGCGGTCCCTGCTCAAGACCTGCTGGAACGCTTCGCCACGACTGTTCTCGCCGAGATCCAGCCCGGCAGCGGCCACGTCAGACTCCTCAACTGCGGACACCCCCCGCCGCTGCTTGCGCACCGGGCGGAAATCCGTGTCCTGGAACCCACCGCTCCCTCGCCTCCCCTCAACCTCGCGTCGCTGATCGGAGACCGCTACTGCGTCGACACCTTCGCTTTCGTCCCCGGCGACCAGCTGCTGCTCTACACCGACGGGGTGACGGAGACCCGGGACCGTGCCGGCGAGTTCTTCCCGCTGCCGGAATGGATGCGGCGGCAAGGCCCGGCACCACCGCGCGAGCTGCTCGACCGGCTTCACCGGGACCTGTTCGACTACAGCGGCGGAAAGTTGGACGACGACATTGCGGCCCTCACCGTGCGGTGCCCGGGCGACCTCGCGCAGACCCCCGGAACGTGAGGCACGGATCGTGTCACCCTCTGCCGGGCCAGTCACGGCCGGCATCGTGCAGGGGGCACGGCGTCCGGCGTGCTCTTCGAGACTTCGGGCGATGGGCTGGAAACGACCGTGCGCCGGCAGCCGGCCCAGCAGGCGAAGCACTGCGCCCGCCGACCGAAGCGCTGTCCGGGGCGCAGGGGAATCCACCGGGCCGGATGTCTGTGCTGACGTCGTAGCGACCGACCGCCGTCCGTCGAAGGCCCGGGACGCTGCCGTGACGACTCGACGGGCCTCCTCGCCCGCCGCGCCCTCGTCGACCGGGGCCTCCGCCGGAAGACGGTGCCGCCATGGTGCGCGCCGGTAGCCCCCGAGCCGATCGATCGAATGGGCCCGCTGCTCCGAAACAGCCCCTGACCCCGCTTCTCGCGGTCTGTGCGGGCTATTTCATGGTCATTCTGGACGTGACGGTCATCAACGTCGCCGTTCCAGCGATCGGACGGGAACTGTCGGCCTCCCTCACCGGCATTCAGTGGATCACGGACGGCTACACCTTGGTATTCGCCGGCCTGTTGCTCACCGGTGGGGCGCTGGGCGACAGGCTGGGACACCGCCGGGTCTTCTGTGCCGGCGTGGTGGTGTTCACCGTCGCATCGGCCGGCTGTGGACTGGCCCCGAATACCGAGGCGCTGGTAGCCGCCCGGCTGTTGGAAGGCCTCGGGGCGGCACTGATCGTGCCGGGTTCCCTCGCCCTCCTCCAGCAGGCGTATCCGTCACCCGCCGAACGCTCCCGGGCCTTCGGGGTATGGGGCTCCGTCGCGGGCACGGCCGCCTGCGCCGGCCCTCTGCTGGGCGGCCTCCTGGTCACCACCGTGGGCTGGCGCTGGGTGTTCTTCATCAACCTGCCCGTCGGATGCGTCTGCCTGTTGCTCACGCTGCGCCATGTGGCTGCTTCGGCCCGGCGCCCCGGCCGCCCCGTGGACTGGCCGGCCCAGTGCGCGCTGATCGTGACGGTGGCGCTGCTGACCGCCGTACTCAACGAGGCAGGACGGCGTGGCTGGGCGGACCCTCTCATCCTCGCCGGGGCAGGTCTCTGTCTGGTGGCAGCCGCCGCCTTCGTCCTGCGCGAGCATCTGGCCCGCAGACCCGTGCTGCCGCTGCGGCTGCTGCGCTCCCGGGCGATGAGCGGGGGAGCGGCCATCGGCCTGCTGTTCAACTTCGCCTTCTACGGCATGATCTTCACCGCGAGTCTGTACTTCCAGCACGAACGCGGTCTGTCCGCGCTGCGCACCGGGATCGCCCTCTTCCCGGCGGTTGCCATGACGATGTTCGCCTCCGTCCTGTCCGGGCGACTGGCAGGCGTCACCGGACACCGCCCGCTCGTGGTCACGGGCATGCTCCTGGGAGCGGCGGGGCTGGCCGGCTGGGCCGCCGCCGGGCCGGATCCCGGGTATCTGCTGCTCGTGGGGCCGATGATGGCGGCGGGGTTCGGCACATCCTTCGCCCTCACCGGATCAACCGCCACCGCGATGTCAGCCGCCCCCGAGCACTACTCGGGCACCGCATCCGCCCTGTTCAACACCACCCGCCAGGTGGGCAGTGCCGCAGGCGTCGCGCTGGGAGGCTCGTTGCTGGCCGCCGCGTCAGGCTTCACCAGCGGACTGCGGGTCAGCATGGCCATTGGGGCGACGGCGTACCTGACGGCCGCCGCGCTCGCGCTCTTCTGCATCCCACCGAAGGCACCCCGGCACGCAACGGACTGAAGCCCGCGGCGCTGCGGAGCAACGTCGCCCTGATCTCATACCTCGTGCTGCCGATGCCGTCGAGGCGACCGGCCGCCCGGGGACCGCGCCGCTGATGCGGGGCCTGCCGCTGCGAGATCAGCGCCCGATGGCGGGTCGGGGCCGAGTGCGTCCTCGCCGTAGAGGTCCTGCACCCAGTTGGTCTGGTAGACGGTGTCGAGGTAGCGCTCGCCGAGGTCCGGGGCGATGGCGACCGCCGTGAGCCCCCGTGTGTCGTGCCGGGCCAGCCAGCCAGCCGCGCCGCTCACCACGGTGCCGGTCGATCCGCCGAACAGGAAGCCCTGTCCGGCCATCCGCCGGCAGGCCCGGATGGTGTCCGCCTCCTCCACGCATATCACTTCGTCGACATACGACTCGTCCAGGAGCGGCGGCCGGATGTTCATGCCCAGGCCGGGGATCATCCTGCGTCCGGGTGGTCCGCCGAATGACACCGACCCGACGCTGTCGACAGCTATGACCCGGACCTCACGGTGCCACTGCCGGAAATAGCGTGCGCAGCCCATCAGAGTGCCGGTGGTACCCGCCCCGACGAACAGCAGGTCCAGCTGCGGGAAGGAGCGGGCGATGGCAGGCGCCGTACTGCGGTAGTGCGCTTTCCAGTTGGACGGGTTGGTGTACTGGCTGAGCCATACGTACCGATGGTCGGAGGCACAGAGTCTGCGCACATAGGCGAGCCGTGCGCCGAGGAAGCCGCCATGCATCTTGTCATCGGCCACGATGTGCACCTGGCTGCCCAGCGCCTCCATCATCAGTCGGGTCGCCAGGTTGCAGCGGGAGTCGGTCACACAAAGGAATCGGTAGCCTTTGCTCGCCGCGATCATGCTGAGAGCCACGCCGAGGTTTCCGGACGACGACTCGATCAGGACCGAATCCCTGGTCAGCTCTCCGTCCCGTTCGGCGGACTCCACCATCTCCCTCGCGGCCTTCAGCTTGATCGAGCCTGCGAAGTTGAAGCCCTCGCACTTGAGGAAGAGGGAGTGCCCGATGACCGACCGGAGATCGACATAGAGATCTTCTTCGTTGAAAGCGTAGGGCACGGATATGACTGACACGGTGGGCTCCTCATCTGCGGCACCTTCGGACTGCCTGGCCGGCGGTGGCGGTGGCCTCCGCGGCTCCGGGCGCGACGGCGGTCCGAACTGGTGGGATGCGATGCTCTGTTGTGGCGTGCGGTGTGATGCGCTGAACTGTGGCGGCCGGCCGCCGGTACCGGCGCTCCCTGCCGGAGGGAGCCGGTGGCCGCAGCCGCTCACCCGTACCTGCGCAGTTCATGGAAGAAGCTGTCGACGACCCGCAGATCGCCCGATCGGTTCACCTCGTCGTAGACGTACTTGCCGACCGCAAGGTCGAGCACACCGAGGCCGAACGGGGAGAAAACGGCGGTACGGTCCGCCGGCACGCTCACCCGGTCGGCCATCACATCGTCCAGCGTTCCGTGCAGGAACTCCCGGCTGCCCGTCAGCTGCTCGGTCAGCTGGGTGGAGGTGGCGGCTCGCAGACAATGCTCGATGTCGTCGACGATGTTGGTCGAGGCGAGCAGAATCTCCGGCGCGAGGTCACGCAGCGATACATGCAGTACCACCGGGTGGTGGTCGAACCAGGAGACATCACTGACATGCGGCTGCGGGGCGACCGTGGCGAAAACCACCAGATCACTGCAGCGGATCAGCTCCTCAGGGCTGTCGTGCACGGTGATCTGCCCGGCGGCACCCGACTGTTCCAGGTACAGCCGGAAGCCGGCCGCGCTTTCGGCGGACAGGTCGTGCACGCCGATCTCGTCGAACGACCAGCCGGTGCCTTCCAGGAACGTGTGGATGTAGCGGGCGATCAGACCTGCCCCGAAGAACCCGACGCGCGTCGGGCGAGGGCGGCCACGACTGAGCCGGTCGGCCGCCGAGGCCGCTGACGCGGCCGTCCTGGTGGCGCTGATGATCGAGCTCTCCAGGCAGGCGAACGGATAGCCGGTGAGGTGGTCGTTGAGGATGAGCACGGCCGAGGCCCTGGGGATGCCGGATGCCACGTTCGGCGGGAAGCTGGAGATCCACTTCACTCCGTCCACCTGCGCCGTTCCGCCGATCGAGGCGGGCAGCGCGATGATCCGGGACGACGGACGGTCGGTGAAGCGCAGGAAGGAGGACGGCGGGTTCACCGACTCACCGGAGCCGTGGAGCTGATAGGTGGCCTCGACCACCTCCACGATCTCCTTTTCCCTTCCGTCCAGGGCTTTCCGGACCTGGACTCCCGGGATCACCGCGAAGGACGGCACGGCGGGCGGTTCGGGCAGTGCCGACCGCGCTGCGGCGGGGGCGGTAGTCATGAGAATGTCACCTCACGTGTGGGTGAGCAGTCGGTCAGCCGCACCGGATCCGCCAAGGCCACGACCACGTCGCGCGGCCCCGCGAAGGGCTCCCTGCTGTGCGCGGTACGGACGTTGTCGACCAGCAGAAGGTCACCGGCCTCCCAAGGGTGGCGGGTGGTGTTGGCTTCGTATGCCTCATTGATCAGGCGCACGACGTCCTCGGTGAGGGGGTCGCCGTTTCCGTAACGCGTATTGAACGGCAGGCCGTCGGGACCGTACTCGTCGATCAGGTACTCCCGCACCTCGGGATCCATCGTCCACTCGTTGAGAAAGGCGATCTGGTTGAACCAGCAGGGCCGGCCACTGGCCGGATGGTGGACCACTGCGCTGCGACGCTGTCCGGTGCGCAGGCCGCCGACCGGATTCCAGGTACATTCGATGGCGTTGGCACGGCAGTAGCGCTCAACGGCTTCCGGATCACTGGTCCCGAAGGCCTGATCCAACGACGCACCGATCTCGTCGTGGTAACTGCGGGTCAGCAACCAGCCCTCCCGCGCGAACCGTTCGGTCAGGGGCGGCGGCAGGGCGTCGAGTACGGCCGTCGAGTCGGCCACTGCGGTAGCCCCGCCCTCGGTGGGCGCACCGAGACACGCGAACAGCATGAGGCCGGGAAACTCCAGCGCGTAACTCAGCTCGTGATGCATACACATCGGCTGGTTCGGAGGCCACTTCGACGAGGAGTACACGCCGTCGGAGTAGACCGCCCGGGGGGCGAAGGCCTCCCGCTCGGCCACTGGAGTGACACCCAACTCCCGGAGTACGGCGGCGACATCCGCCGGAGCACGCACCCCGAGGCCGCGGACCAGGACCGACCCGTGCTCGGCGACGGCCGCGCGCAGCGCGTCCCGGTTACCGGCCGTCCAGCGCGCCGGGTCGTCGGTGGCGCCGACCCGCAGTACCGGAGGTTTGCCGTGGTCCGTATCGAGTTCGGTTGCTGCGATGTGAAGTGAGGCCAACATCGTGCTCTTCCTCTCAGTGGTGGTGGCTGTGGCAGCTGCCGGATGGGGAGCCGGACAGCACGATCTGTGCGACGTCCTGGGTGCAGTTCCGGAGGAAGGACCGGCCGCCGCCGGCCAGTTCGTGGAGGTCGACGCTGTTCGCCGCCACCTGCCGCTCGTGGTGATGTCGTGGGAAGTCCGCTGTGTGTGGGGCACCGGCCGAGACGACCACGGTGAGCGGGGCCGACAACTGCACGGCCAGTGGGGTGTCCAGCGCGTCATCGAGCAGCTGTGCGCCCAGGAACACCCGCCGGACATCCACCCCGCGCTCTTCCAGCCGCCTGGCAGTTGCCACAGCGAACGGCATCCCCGCGGACTGGCCCCACAGCCGGAGCCCGGTCAGACCGAGGCCGATGATCTCCTCTGCGATCTGTTCGGCGACGAGTGCGGGCGTTTCATCCGCCCCGGCCGTGCCGGGGCCGGGAAGCACTACCGCGTAGAGTGCGGGCCCGCTGCCGTGCAGTGCCCTGGCCAGGGTTTCGAAGTCATCCGTGTTTCCTTCGCCGCTGGGGAAGCACACCAGGGAACCTGCCTGCGCGCCGCCCGGCTCCGACAACGGACGGAGCAGTCCCGAGCGATGCTCGGACCCACCGTCGATCAGACCGGCGAGATCGGAGAGGATCGGGTGCCGGGCAACGTCCGTGACAGAGACCAGACGCCCCAGGTCAATCGCGAGCTTGACGGCTGACAGCGAGGTGCCACCCAGGCCGAAGAAGTCGTCCTGACGGCCTATCCGGTCCTGCGGGACGCCGAGAACCCCGGACCAGGCCGCGGCCAGCCGCCGCTCGGTGGGTGTGCGCGGTGCGCGGTAGCGTTCCTCGGTCGCTTCGAGTCGCGCCGCCAGTGCTCCCAGCGCCTTCCTGTCGGTCTTGCCGTTGGCGGTGAGCGGAAGCGCCTCCCGCCGGACGACGACCGAAGGGACCATGTACTCCGGCAGCGACTCACCCAGCTGGGAGCGAAGTTCATCGCCGTCGAGCAGGTCAGGGCCGCAGCAGAAGGCGACCAGACGTGTGCTGTGCCCCGCCCGCTGGTCGACCACCACGGCACCGTCGTGGACTCCGGGCAGGCGCGCCAGGGCGCTTTCGATCTCGCCGGTCTCGATGCGGAATCCCCGGATCTTCACCTGGCCGTCCCGACGGCCGAGGTATTCCAGCTTTCCCTCCGGGCGCCAGCGTCCGTAGTCGCCTCCCCGGAAGAGCCGCTGCCCGGGGTGGTGCGGATCAGGCAGGAAGGACTGCCGAGTGCGCTCGGGATCGTTGATGTAGCCGCGCCCGACGCAGACCCCCGAGAAGACAATGGTCCCGGGGGCGCCGAGCGGCACCGGTGTCAGGTGTTCGTCGACGACGTAGACGTGCACATTGTTGACGGGCCGGCCGAGCGGAACCCGTCCGGCGTCCGGTGCCCGGTCCATGACCTCGTGGTTGGTGTCGTCCGATGTCTCGGTCAGTCCATAGGCGTTGACCAGCCCGACCCCGGGCTGGACCGCGAACCAGCGCCGGGCCAGTTCGGTGCTCAGTGCCTCGCCGGTTACCGACACGCGCCGCAGGTCCGGCAGTTCGCGGGGGGATTGCTCCAGGCAGGACACGAAAACTTCGAGGTAGGACGGGACCAGCTGGAGCACGGCGGCCCGGCCATCGGTGATGGTGTCGAGGAAGCGCCGCACGTCCAGCACCGCAGCCTGTTCGACCAGCAGGGTCCGGCCGCCGGTAAGCAGTGCGGACAGCAGCTGCCACAGCGAGATGTCGAAGCATTGGGGAGCGGTCTGGGCGACCACCTGCCCCTCCTGGATCCCGAGGTCGTCGATCTTGGCGTAGAGGTGGTTGAGCATGCCCGCGTGCTCGCACATCGCGCCCTTGGGCTCACCCGTGGAACCGGAGGTGAAATAGATGTAGGCGATCTGGTCGGGTGCGACGCCGAGACCGGGGTCGCCGTCATGGTGGTCCTCCCGGCAGAGGGCGTCGATGAAGAGCGTCCGGGCTCCCGGTACCGAGTCGAGGGCCCGGTCGAGGCAGGCGGTGCTGCCGGGTTCGGTCAGCACAGTGCGGCACGCAGCACGCGCCAGCATGGTGGCGATGCGGTCGGCGGGGAAATGCGGCTCGACGGGCAGGTACACGCCACCGGCCTTGAGGACGGCGATGACCGCGGCCATCCACTCCAGGTTGCGCTCGGTGACGACCGCGACGACGTCCTGGCGGCGCAGCCCTCGTGCGAGCAGGGCGTGTGCCAGCCGGTTGGCGCGCATATTGAGTTCCCGGTACGTCCACTGCCGGTCCCCGTGGACGGCCGCGACGGCGTCCGGGTGAGCCCGCACTCGCTGTTCGAACAGCTCGTGGAACCGGCGGTCGGGCAGTTCCCGGTGCGGTCCGGCCATTCCTTCGAGCTGGTACCGGAGCTCCTCGGCGGAGAGCAGGGTCTGCTGCCCGTGCATGGCATCCGGATCGGCGGCGATGAGTGTCAGCGCTGTGACGTAGTAGCCACCGATTCTCGCGGCGCATTCCGCGTCGAGCGCATCCGCCCGGTACCGCAGTCGCAGTACACCGCGGGGGGAAAGTGCCACCCGCAGTACCGGGTTCCCCGGGCGATGGTCGTCATCGGCCATATCGCACACGGTCTCGGGGGACTCGTCCGCCGGCTCCTGCCCGGGGGCGCCGGTGGGCAGATCCTGGCGCGCCAGAACTTCTGCCTCGGCACGGTGCACGTCCAGCAGCAGGGCCCGCCATGAGCCGGACGCGGTCGCCAGCCGGCAACGCAACGGCGCGCCGCCTCGCGCAGGGACGTAGCCGGTGGTGACCTCGCTCTCCCCGGACAGCGCGGCAAGCACCTTGGCGTGAGCAGTCAGCAGCATCGAACTCAGGGGAACCTGAAGCCAGTCCGCCAGCCGGCGAAGGGTGACCAGCACGCGGTCGGGCAGAGCCGTCTCGTGCTCTGCGGTACCGGGCGCCGGGGCACGGGTCCAGCGCGGGATCCTGGTGAAGGCGCTCTCGACGAGTACGCCGTGCCGGTTGTCGCCATTGGCCTTCAGGGACGTGTTCATGGCTGCCTCCTTTCCTCACGGGCATCTCCGCGCATCGTCTGCCGGGCCGGGTTCCCACCCCACTCCACGTGCGGCGGAACGACCTCGCCCTTCATCAGGAAGGAATCCGGTGCGAGGACGGCACCGTCACCCATGGCGACGCCGTAATGCACGAAGGCCCCGACCCCGAGCGTGCATCCGTCGGCGATCGTGGTGCGGTCGGACTTGAAGGTGCCGTCTTCCTGGGAATGGGTCTGCACTACGCTTCCCGCGTTGAGAGTGCAGCCGTCGCCAATGGCTACCAGCGTCCGCTCGGTCAGGTAGCAGCCGTCGTCGAAGACCCTGCTGCCGATCCGGACGCCCAGCAGCCGCCAGATGATGCTCTTGAACGGGGTGCCGTTGAAGATTCGCAGGTATGCCTCCGAAGGCACCTTCCAGAAGCGTTCCCGCCTCCAGAAGCGCGGATCGTAGATCGAGCAGAACAGCGGAGTCAGGGGATGGAACACGGTCACACCGCGTTCGACCAGTACGAAGAACACGGTTCCGGTCGCAACGACCAGGACATTGCCCAGCGCGATCGCCCCTGCCCCGAGCGTTTCGTAGAGGTCAGCGGCGACGGCGATGAGCAGCGTGACCCAGAAGAAGTAGAACCAGCGCACCAGCAGGTAGAGCCCCGCGGTTGCCGCGTTGTGCCTGTTCTTGGCTGCGAGGTGGCCGCTCAACTGATCGCCGCTCTTCAGCGGGTCGAAGGCGCCGTCCCGCAGGACCGAGCGCGGGATTTCGAAGCTGGGTGAGCCCAGGAGCCCGACGTTTTCACGGACTGCCCCGTCGACGGGGACCATGACCTTCGTCGCGAGGAGACAGTTGTCACCCGTTCTGCCCCGTGAGGGATAGGCGATCCTGTTCCCGAGGAAGTTGCGGGGTCCGATCGACGTCCGGGACACGCGAAACGACGTGTTCGAAAAGTCGGCGTTCATGACCGACAGCCCGTCGGCGACCATCGTGCCGCTCCCGACGGAACTCAGGTACGGGGTCTCGTGTTTCACCTCGGTGCCGAAGTTCGATCCGGTCTGCTCGATCCGGGACAGGTCGTACCCGAGGCAGCGGAGGTAGTGGACGATGCCGGAACTGTCACCGAAAAGGCGCGTCAGGAAACGGCGGTTGGTCACGAGCGCGATCACCCGGTGCACCCCGTGGTGGAAGCCGTACAGCGGGTACACCTTGCCCGGCGCGATGGTCCGGCTGAGCAGGCGGGGAACGCTCGCCACGAGAAGCAGGCCCACAGGTACGGCGGCCAGGAAGAGCAGGGACACCGCGAGGGTGTCGGCGTAGAAGCTCCAGGTCGCGAGGGCCGCAGAGCCCGGTTGAAGGACTGTGGTGAGCTGGGGGGCCTCGGCCAGCAGCAGGCCCACGCCGCCGACTGCCAGCGGCACGTAGAGGAGCAGCACGGTCAGGAGCTCCAGGAAGCTGTGCCCCGCCCTCCTCAGGGCTCCACAGGCGGCGGGCTCCACAGTCCGGTAGTCCACATCGGTCCGCTGCGCCGGTGACCCGTGCCAGTGTTCACCGGCCGGCACCGCCTGCCCGCTGTGCAGCGATGAGGCATGGCCGAGCTGGGCCCGGTCGCCGAGCGAACTCCCGACGTCCAGGACGGTGGCCTCGCTGATGATCACGTCCTTGCCCAGGGTCACCGCACCGGTCTGGATCAAGCCGGCCCGGGCCCGGTAGCAGTTGAAGAAGGAGTCCTTGCGGATGACGGTGCCCGCGCCGACGGTGAGCAGATCGGTGCACACAGGCACATTGCGCGAGAAGACCGCGACGCCGGACCCGATTTTCGCGCCGAGGGCCCGGAGGTAGAGCGTGTAGAGAGGCGAACCGACGAACAGGACAAGCGGGTCCGATCGGATCAGTGTCCTGACGACCCAGAAGCGGACGTACGACAGGCTCCAGACGCGGATCTGCTGGGGCTTCCAGCGTCCGATGAGGGCCCATTTGGCCAGGACGGGAAGGAAGCACAGTACTGCGAGGGCAACGGCTCCGAAGAGGACCGACCGCAGATACACGTCGAGGACACCGGAACCGGCGGAGATCCAGTCGTACCCCCGGGCGCTGATGAGAGCGACGAGGTACGCGTACCCGAGGAACATCAGCAGCTGAAGCGTCCCGCACAGGACGTACTCGGTTCTGGAGGTCGCGACAGGCGTCGGTGCGGCGGTCGGCGCTCCGGACGGGACTGTTGGAGAGGTGTCCGACACGGCGGCCGCGAGGGCTCCGATCGTCGGGTGCCGGTAGATGTCCTTCATCGAAACCGGCGGCAGACCGGTGTGCTTCCTGACCCGCGCGCAGAAATGCGCCATCACCAGGGAGTCGGCGCCGAGATCGTCGAAGAAGTGACCTTCGACCGGTACTTGTTCCACACCGATGACGTCCGCCAGCAGCGCGGCGAGGCGTTCTTCGAGACCGGTTTCCGGGGCACCTGCTCCGCACCGGCCGGCGGGGGATGCCGGCGGATGCGAGGTCAGTGCTGCGACTGGCTTTCCACGCATGCGAACTCCCTGGAGAAGATGCGACCACCGTCCTTGCGCCCCTGCGGATTCAGATCCGGTGAGCGCTCGTCGTGCCACACGGCAGTCCTGACGTGTATTCGATGCTCACAGCGGCCTGGATTGAAGACAGCGGATTTATCTCATATTTCGGATTTGTCTTCCAAGGGGTGGACAATGCTGAGACCGGTACCCGGAGCGCCCCTTCGCCCGGCATCGATGGCACGGGGGAGTGTGCGGGCGTGAGGGACGGGCGTGTGGCCACCGATGGCTGAGCGGAGCCCCCGAACCGAGTGGCTCCACCGTCCCGTGTGAGACGTGGGACGTTCGTCTGCCCGTGGGGCCCTGCTGCGGCCCTGTCTGTGCCCGGGGTGGACTGCTCAGCCGAACGGACCCTGCCCGGCTGCGAGCTCCGAGGTGGGCCAGCAACCTGGGAGACACGCCTGCCGGCCGGCAGCGCATCTCGTCGCACGCGGGCTCCGAGCCGCGGGGCTGCACCATCGAGGATCGGACGGTTCGACACGTTGTGAGGCGGAGGTCGCACGCGGAACGCGAGAGGCACCAGCCGCGGATGAGGTCCGACGTGGACCGGCGCGTGGACAGCCTGCTCGTCCAGGCCGCCCGCGGCGACCAGAAGGCGTTCGCCGGCGTGTACGACGCACTCACCGGGCCGGTCATGGGGCTGGCACGCCGGATCCTGCTCGACGAGGCGCAGGCGGAGGAGGTGACCCAGGACGTGATGATCGAGGTGTGGCGGACAGCCGACCGGTTCCGTCCCGAGCGCGGCGCCGCGAAGTCGTGGGTCCTGACTCTGGCCCACCGCAGGGCGGTGGAACGGGTGAGGTCCGCACAGGCCGGCGCGGAACGTGAACGAAAGGCCGCACTCCTGAACGCCCCGACCCCGTTCGACGAAGTATCGGAAGCCGTCACAGGACGGGAGGAGCGGGCCCGGGTGCACCGCTGCCTCGCCGACCTGGGGAAGCACCATCGTCTGCCGCTGGTGCTCGCCTATTA
This sequence comes from Streptomyces sp. NBC_00344, assembly GCF_036088315.1. Taxonomy (NCBI): domain Bacteria; kingdom Bacillati; phylum Actinomycetota; class Actinomycetes; order Kitasatosporales; family Streptomycetaceae; genus Streptomyces; species Streptomyces sp. NBC_00344. Next base: position 6,693,994 of record NZ_CP107996.1, read on the forward strand.
CCAGGGGCTGACCTGCGCGGAGGTCGCCGCAGCCTTGTCCACACCTGCGGGCACGGTGAAATCGCGTATGCGTTCAGGGCTGCGGAAACTGCGTGCCTGTCTGGAGGCCGCTCAATGACGGCAGCCGAGGAAGCGCACCTGGCCATCGGCGCGTATGTCCTGCATGCCCTTGCCCCCGAGGAGGAAGCTGCCTTCGAGAACCACCTGGCCGGCTGTGACGCCTGCACACGGGAGGTCGCCGATCTGGAGACCACCGCAGCACGCCTGGCTGCCGCAGAAGCGGTGACCCCGCCGGCCGCTCTGCGGCAGAGGGTCCTCGAGCGGATCGCGGTGACTGGCCAGGAGCAGCAGTTCCGGCGCTCGCGGGACCCGAACCCGGGAACAAGATGGGTCCTGGCCGCCTGTCTGGCAATGGCGGTCGCACTCGGCGCCACCACGGTCTGGCAGCACGAGGAGGCCAACGACGCCCGCGCCCGAGCTGCGGAAGCCGAGACGGACGCCGCAGCCCTCACCGATGTGCTCGCGGCGCCGGACGCGACGATCAGGGCCCAGCAGCTGGGAGACGGCGCCACCGCCCGCGTCGTCGCTTCCCGCGCCCAGGACCGGGCGGTCTTCAGTGCCGCCGGCCTGCCCCGCCTCACACGCGGCCGGGTCTACGAACTCTGGTACGCCGAGGCCGGCCGGCTGCGCCCGGCCGGCCTGCTGCCCGGCAGTGGCGGCCATCGCACCTATGTGATGGACGGCGAGCTCGGCGACGCCACGGGGGTGGGCATCACTGTGGAACCGGACGGAGGGTCCGGCCGGCCCACCACCAGACCTCTGGGACTCATCCCGATCCAGGCGTAGCAACCGGCAGCCACCGATGGCCGGCAACGGGGCGGAGCGGGCCGTGCGACTGAGCTCCGCCCGCAGGTGACGTCGTTGGTCCGGGGAATGCGGAGCCCACCAGACCGGCGCACTCTTCGGCCGATGGCGATGTCGTAGGGGGCATCCAAAGCATCGCCCGCCGGATGGTGGCTCACGGTGTTCGGGTGATGACCGAAATGGTCGTCGCCTTCCGTGCCACGCACCTTCAGGGGTCCCGCGGTGGCGGGTTCAGCCCGCCTCGAACCGGTGCGCTTCCGCGCCTTCCCACGCGACCAGCGCGCGACTGTCCAGGGCGCGCATGGGATCTTTGAGTCCGGCATCGGCGAGAAAGGTGGCGAGGTCGCGGTCGCTGTGCGCCATGCCCAGCTGCTCCTTGCGGCCATTGATGTGCACGGTCACCAGGCGCCCGCCGGTCGGTGTCGGGGCGTGAATGACTATCGGTGGATTCGCCATACCTCCACCCTGTCGCGTCCCACTCTTTCGCGCATCCTCATCCCGGCTCGCATCCGTGCTCCCGCGGCCCGGCGATGACCTGAAGGTTGCGGCAGCGTTCGGAGCGGTGGTGACGTGAACCTCGTTGGAACGAAGGAACGTCCGACAGTCCTGGCCACTGTTTCGCCGTGCCCGTCCCCGGGTTCATGCGGGGGTGGCGTGATCCCGGTACCCCCGTCGGGTAGTCACGCGAAGCCGAGGTCAAGGACGTCCGCCGCATCGAACAGCTTGTCGTAGGCGACGCGAAGTGCTGTTGTGCCCATAGCGTCGTGCTTCCCATCAGTCAGGTCGTATGGAGCGCGAATCTCGCTCCGCAGCCTCAGCGACGCGCTTGATGTTCGCCAGCCGTCGGTCCCAGTCCGCCGCGAGCGAGGCCATCCACTGGGCTGTCACATTCAGCGCGGCGGGCCGCACCGCGTAGCGCACCTCGCGTCCGACCCGGCCGCCGGTGACCAGCCCGGCCGCGTCCAGGACGGCCAGGTGTTTGACCACCGCCTGCCGCGAGACGGGAAGTCGTTCGGCGAGTGTCGTCGCGGTCGCTTCGCCCTGTGCGGAGAGCAGATCAAGCAACTGGCGCCGGGTGGGGTCGGCCAGCGCACCGAGGACGCTGTCGACGACCTCGGCTGCGCCGGAACGTTCTTCCGTCACGCTTGCGGCTCTTCGGCGCGTGTCTTGAGTGCGCCGAGCTCCAGGGGCCAGCCTCCGCTGTGGTCCTTGAGGTTCTGGCTGCGCAACTCCTCGGACCCGGCCAGCTCCGCGAACCCGCTTTCGACGACGCGCAGCCGCGTCTGGTCGCCTTCGGGGGTCAAGGTGAACTCCACGAGGGTGCTGTTGTCCTCGCGGAGTTCCTCCCCCGGGAACGCACTGGTCCAGCGGTACGCCAGATATGACGGCGGATCGACCTTCTCCACCCGAATCGGGAAGTCGCCGTGCTCCGTGTTCCTCGCCATCATCGAGTCACCTTCTCTGGCCACGGTGCCGGGCAGACTCGCCTTGTCCGCCACCCAGAATCCGGGCTGGGCCACCAGTGACCAGACCCGCTCCAGGGGTGCCGCAATCAGGGTTTCGCGTTCGATCCGGTCCTCACTCATGAGGGAGCTCCTTCGTTCTCACTGCCGCCATTTGCAACTACAGGGTTGCACGTTGGTTCCCCAGGTGCAACTGGAGGGTTGCATCTTGATGGGTCAGGCCCTGGCGACGGAGTGATGGTCACCTGTCTGTTGTTCGGGAGCGGGCGTGTGCCGTCGACCGGGCCCCAGGCTGTGCCTGGCCCTGTGTGCGGCGGCGCCACTCCTGCCCGCAGTCGTGCGGTGCCCACGGCAAGTCCTGAGGCGGGCGTCTGCGGTAGGGGGGGTGATGGCCCTGAGCTCCGCGGTGAGCGTGGCGCAGGGTGTCGGCCCATCGCGCTCCGCGCATCACGTCACTGCGACCGGATCCTGAACAGCCGTCAGGTGAAGGGCCCTTCGGTGATGAAGCGCTGAAGGTGCCGGGCGAAGGTCCTGGCTTCGCCCGGCGGCCAGGTGCTGAGGCTTTCGGTGATGTGAGCGGCCAGGCGCTTGCGCAGTTCTTCGACGGTGCGTTCGCCGAGGTCGGTGAGGATCAGCAGTGACGCCCGCCGGTCGCGGGGGTCGGGTTCGCGCCGCACGAGTCCGGCCGCCTCCAGCCGGGAGGCGCGGCGAGTGACGCCGGAGCGGTCGATACCCACGTCGGGTGCGAGGTCGGCAGCGCTGCGCGGGCCGGTCCTGGCGAGCGCACTGAGGAGCGGGTACGTCAGCTCGTCGACCGCCTCGCCCATGCCCTCGGTCAGAGTGCGGTGCAGCTGCGCGCGGGTCGTGCGCTTGAGCAGCAAGCCGAGTGAGTCGGCGATCTCATGTCCTACCTCGTTCTCCACGCCGTTCAGAATAGCGTGCGCTGCGCACGCGTCCAGTGCTACGGTGCGGGAGATGCGTGCGCAGCGCACGCATCGTGATGGTGTTCTGAAGGGATTCTCATGAACCGCACCGGAATGAAGGCCGCTCTCACCGATCTCCTGCTCACCCCCGGCCTCGGTCTCGACGAGGCCGCCGACCGTCACTTCGCACCGGATTACCGGCAGCGCACCGACGGGAAGTGGGACGAGCGCAGCGACTTCCTCGAGCACATCGCCCACCTCCGCACGATCGTCGCTGACGGCTCCGTCCAGATTCACGACGAGCTCTACGACGGAACCCTGTACGCCGACCGGCACACCGTGAACATAACGAAGACGGATGGTTCCGCCGTGTGTATGGAGGTCTACGTCTTCGGAGAGCTCGCACCCGACGGCCGCTTCCGCCGTATCGAGGAGACCACACTGATGCTCAGTGGTGCCGAGGGCGACCGAGGCATGGGCAGCGCCCGCTGATCCAACGGCCTGCACTGATGCGGAGAACTCCGTCTGCTTCCGCCTCCCACGTCCTGTGAGAGCTGCCGGTGTTGGGCAACAGTCGGCAGGACGCGGGCGGCGGAATCCCGCGGGCGCTTGTGATCGCTCGGTGCGGTGCACGGAGTTGCTGCTGATCGCATTCTCCGGGCCACGCTCCGCCTCCTGGTTGAGCCCCCGGCCCGGCGTCGGACGGGGCGGTTGCGACTCAGCGGTCCACGTACCGGACGACGTTGTGGAACTGCGCCAGAGCCCCTTCCCGATCTCCCGTCGTCAGGGCTGTGACGAGGAGGCCGCGCGCTGTCCAGACGATGGCTTGGGCGCGGGCACGGGCGGCTTCGGCCGGCAGGCCTTCGCGAATGCCGAGGGTGGTGAACAGGGTTGTCCAGTCTTCGAGGGAGGCGAGGAATTCTCCGTAGGGTTCGGGGTCCTGGACGGCGAGCCCGAGGACGTAGAAGAAGGCGCTGACGCGCGGTTGGGCGGCGGGGTCGAGATAGAGCCGTTCCAGCATCCGCAACGCGTCCTGGTGCGTGCCCTGGACGGACAAGGCCCATAGGGCCTCCTGCTCCTGCTTGCGCAGATCGCTCAGGAGGGCGGCGAGGAAGCCGTCGCGTGAGCCGAAGTGATGGATGAGCATGCGATGGCTGGTGTCCAGGGACTCGGCGAGTTTGCGCAGGGTCAGATCGCTGAGCCTGCCGCGTTCCTCCAATATGGCCCGCCCCTTGCGCAGGAGCCTGCCGCGAGGCGTGTCGTCGCTCATGGTTCCCCTACTGGGCTCCGGCTTGCCGGACTTCTTGTCCGGAGGTACCGGCCGGCTTGCCGAGCCAGGTGAGACCCCCGACGGCCAGGGCCTCAACGCCCGTGCTCAGAGTGGGTTCGACGACAGGGGCGAAGTACGGCGAGTGATTGCCGGGAAGGGAACCCGTATCCCCGTCGCGCACCGCTGCCGCGAAGGTGTCGGCGTCGAGCCCGCCCCAGAACCAGAAGACGGTGGGTGCGTTCGCCGCCGCACCGAAGACGCCGACATCCTCGCTGGCGGAGACCGGTGGAATGGGCTGCACCCGCTGTTCGCCGAAGTGTTCGGAGAATGCAGTCACCACGGACGCGGTGGCGGCCGGATCACTGACCAGCAACGGGGCGCTGACGTTCCAGTCCAGTTCCGGTTCTCGCGTGGCCGCCCCCGCGGTGGCCTCGCCGCGGATGACGCGCTCGATGGCGCGATGGACCAGGGTGCGTGTCTCGGGCGAGTACGTGCGCATGTTGATCCCCAACTCGGCAGTGTCGGGGATGATGTTGTCCTTGGTGCCGGCTTGGAGACGTCCGACGGTGACCACAGCCGTCTCGGCGGGTGGCACCTCGCGCGCCACTATGCCCTGCAGTCGCGTGACGACGTTCGCGGCCATGAGTACCGGATCTACGGTGGTCTCCGGCCGTGACCCGTGGCCGCCCCGGCCGTGCAGGGTGACCTGGACGGAGTCGGAGGCGGCCATGATCGGCCCGCTGCCGTAACCGATCACTCCGGCGGGGAGCGGGCCCACGTGCTGTCCCAGGACGATGTCCGGGACGGGGAATCGCCGGAACAGTCCGTCGTCCACCATCGCCCGGGCCCCGAGGGCGAGTTCTTCGGCGGGCTGGAAGACCACCAGCAGGGTTCCCGACCACGTCTGCTTCGCTCCTGCCAGCAGTGTCGCTGCGCCGACCAGGCAGGTGGCGTGCATGTCGTGGCCACAGGCGTGCATCACCGGCACCTCGCGGCCGTCGGCGCCGGTGGCCCGGGCCGTGCTCGCGTACGGCAGGCCGGTCTTCTCCTCGACGGGCAGCGCGTCGAAGTCGGCGCGCAGCATGACCACGGGCCCGCCCCCGTTGCGCAGCACGCCGACAACCCCGGTGCCGCCGACCTGCGTGGTGACCTCGTACCCCAGGGGTCGCAGCTCCTCGGCCAGCCGCAGCGCCGTGCGGTGTTCCTGGGTCGACAGCTCGGGGTGCGTGTGCAGATCCCGGTAGAGGTCGCCGAGTCGCGCACACAGGGGTGCGAGATCGGCCCACACGCTGTCCCTCACGAAAACCACTCCTTCGCTCTCCTTCGAGCCGCCCCGGCCGAGCGGTGTACCAATGGTACATAGCCTGTGGGCAGAAGCGGGCGGCGGAGCACCGGCCGCCGTCGTCCGTCAGCCGGTTGACGGTTTCCCGGCGCCGGCGTCGCGCGAGGGGGCAAGCGACGGCTCAGCCCGCGGACGTCTTCGGCGCAGGCTCCTCCCGTTCCGGGTGCGGGTAGGACGGCTGCACGCGCAGAGGTCGGGCCGCCCAGGCGGGAAGGTGCCAGTTCCACGGGCCGAACAGGGAAACGAGGGACGGAACGAGCAGCATCCGCACGATGGTTGCGTCGAGAAGGATGCCGATACCGAGTCCGGTCGCCAGTGTCTTGAGGTCGGTGCCGGGCCCGGAGGCGAGCGCCGCGAAGGCGAGGAAGAGGATGAGTGCGGCGCTGGTGACGAGTCGGCCCGTGCGGCCGATACCTTCGATGACGGCGGCATCGGTCGTTCGCGCGGCGTCGTACTCCTCTCGGATGCGGGACAGGATGAACACCTCGTAGTCCATCGACAGCCCGAACAGGAACGCGAAGACCATGAGGGGGATCCAGAAGGTGATGGCCCCGGTGGCCGCGATGCCGAAGATCGCATCAGAGCCGTTACCGTTCTGCCAGAAGATCACCATCAGGCCGAGCGTCGCCGCGAGCGAGATCAGGTTGAGCAGCACTGCCTTGAGGGGCAGCAGCAGGGAACGGAAGGCCCGGGCGAGCAGCACATAGGTGAGCAGCGCGATGATCGTGAGCATCAGCGGGAAGTTGCCGTACACCGCGTGCAGGAAGTCGATCTGCGCGGCACCGATGCCGGCGACGCCGATGACCCCGGGGAGGTGCTCCGTGGTGCTCTTGACCCGTTTGACCACGTCGACGCTCTTCGAGTTGACCGTCTCGTCTTCCGGGATGACCACGACGATGCTCTGTCCGCCCCGGTTGCCGGCCGGCCCGGAAGGTACGAACGCTCCGGTCACGCCGTCGACCTTGGCGACCCGGGCGGCGACCGATGCGGCCCGGTCGGTGCTGACCAGGACCTCCATCGGTGTCAGCGCGCCGGTCGGTACGCCGCCGCGCTCCAGTGTGTTCAGGGTGGTGTAGGCCGGCCCGTTCTTGGCGAGGGACTCCGAGGAGGCAAGGCCGATCTTGATACCGAAGAAGACGACGATCAGCGCCGCCAGCGCGGCCAGTGCGGTGCCTGCCGCGATCCAGCGGTACCGCACCACGGCGGCGGTCCACCGGCTCCAGGCGCGGCTCGCCCGGTTCTCGTGGCGGATCTTGGGCCAGTCCACCCGGGGGCCGATACCGCCCAGGATCGCCGGCGTCAGGGTAAGCGTCGTCATCACGCTGGCCAACGGGATGAGCGCCCCGCCGTACCCCATGCTGCGCATGAACGGGACAGGCAGGACGACCAGGGCGAGCAGGCCGATGGCCACGGTCACGCCGCTGAACACCACCGCATGCCCGGCCCGTTCCATCGCGACGACGACCGCCTCGTGGTTCTCCCGGCCGCGGTCGCGCTCCTCCCGCCAGCGGGTGACGAACAACAGGGAGTAGTCGATCGCCACGCCCAGGCCGATGAGGGCGACCAGGAACTGCACGATGAACGAGACATCGGTCGCGTAGGTGAGAGGCAACAGCATCACGAACGTCGCGAGGATCGACACCGCGGCCACCAGCAGTGGCAGCAGAGCGAGGAAGGAGGCGAACACGAAGGCGAGTACGGCAAGGGCGCCGACGGCACCGAGAAGCGTTTCCCCGAGAACCCCCTGGCCTCCGCTGTCATTGCCCCCGGAAGCAAGCGTGTCCTGCCCCGTCACACCGACCGTCGCACCGGGCGGCATGGCCTTCTGCGCCGCCGATCGGATCGGGTCGGTCAGCAGCTTCTGGCTCGGTGACGGGTTGAAACGGTAGAACACCAGGGCATAGGCGGTGCGGTCGTCCTTCGTCCGGAAGGCCTTGTCGCCGGTGTTCGCCTCGTCGATCACCCGCACATGCGGGACAGCCGTGCCGACTGCCGCGAACCCCCGGCCGACCTCGGCCTCGTGACGGGTGATCGTCTGCCCGGCCGGGAGCGTGACCGCGACCAGATAGGGACTGGTGTCACCGCCGCTGCCGAAGGCGTGCTCGATCTTGTGTGCTGTCACGGTGCCGGGCTGACCCGGCAGCGAGAAGTCGATCGTCAGCCGGTCCGTGGTCCGGCCGGCCAGCAGCGCGCCGGCGACCAGCACCAGACCCCAGAACGCCACAACCACCTTGCGATGCCGCAGAACGAATTCCGCCCACCGTCGCATTCCGGCCCTCCCATACGCCGTCGATTGCGTGATTCTAGCCTCTTCATCCTTTTTGTCCGCTATTGCAAAGAAAGGGCTCTTCGTTCCATCCCGGGGAGGCAGTGCGGGATCGGTGGAACCGGGAATCGGCAATTCAGACCGCGTCGCTCCGCCCGACCCGGCGTCAGAAAGGTGCCCGTGTTCCCAGGGCGGGGCAACATGCCAGGCTCTGAGGTATGTTGCCCCACAGCGAGCAGACCGCCGGCGAAATCCTGCACCAGCGCGGGTGGCGCAAGGCATTCACGGTCCAGGAGATGGTCGACACGTGGGGCCGGCTGGTGGGCGAGGTGGAGCAGGGGTACAGCGATCTGGTCGACGAGTACACCAACGACCTCTGCAGCCGGAACTGGCTCCACGAGGCATGGCCGATCCTCACCGAACGTGTGATCGTGCTCTGGACTCCGCAGATCAAAGCCCTCGACGACCGGTTCAGAGGTGCCACCGTCTTCGACGACGGCATCGCCGTTTCACAGTTCCACCGGATCAGCGGATTCGACCCCGTCGATATGTGGTGGTGGCGGCGCCACCCGCGCCTGCTCGTCGGCGACCTCGGTCGCTCGCTCCGCGCTGCGGGCGCCATCGACTGACCTGAGCAGGCCGATATTCCGGTCCTGCCGAAGGGGAAGTGTCCGCGATCCACTCCGCGGCCGGGGACGAGGAAGCCACGGTGGCGACCCGGCAGTCAGGATGTGTTCAGGTTCCGGCTGCCAGGGTCGGCCTCATGACTGAGACCTCTGAGACCTCTGAGACGTCCGCGGCGCAGGTCCGCCCCAACGCCGCCCCCGGCAGTCGATTCGTTTGGAGCAAGGTTCCGGAAGTCACCGCATACTTCTGGATCATCAAGGTGCTGTGCACGACGGTCGGCGAGACCGCTGCGGATCTCCTGAACGAGAAGCTGGGACTGGGCCTGACCGGCGTGTCGCTGCTGATGAGTCTGCTGCTGGCGGTGGTTCTGATCGTCCAGTTCCGCACCAGGGCCTACCGGGCCGGCGTCTACTGGCTCGCCGTGGCCCTGATCAGCGTCGTCGGCACCCTGATCAGCGACAACCTCACCGACAACTTCGGCGTGCCGCTGGAGACCAGCACCGCCGTGTTCGCGGTCGCCCTCGCCGCAGCCTTCTTCGTCTGGTACGGCCGTGAGGGGACGCTGTCCATCCACAGCATCGACACGGTCTCCCGCGAGGTCTACTACTGGCTGGCCGTGCTGTTCACCTTCGCGCTGGGCACCGCCGCCGGCGACCTCGTCGCCGAGAAGATGGCCCTCGGCTATTGGTTCTCCGCCGTCCTCTTCTGCCTCGCCATCGCCGCCGTGGCGCTGGCGCACTTCGCGCTCGGCCTGAATGCCGTGCTCAGCTTCTGGATCGCGTACATCCTCACCCGTCCGCTCGGTGCCTCGATCGGCGACTACCTGTCGCAGCCGGCCGGGGGCGGTGGCCTGGGCCTGGGCACCGTGATCACCAGCGTGTTGTTCCTCGCGGTCATCCTCGGCCTGGTCGTCTACCTCTCGGTGACCCGCCGGGACGTCGCCAGGCCCGAGCCGCTCACGCCGTCGGAAGGCTGACCACGAACCTCGCGCCCGGGGTGTGTGCCTCATCGTGGTGCACCTCGCCGCCGACAGAGCGGGCCAGGCGTCGCGAGAGCGACAACCCCAGGCCCGCTCCGTCGTGTCCGTCCCCGGGCTCGGCTCGGCGTCCCGGCTGGAAGAGCTGTGGCGCGAACGTCGCCGGTACACCGGGGCCATCGTCCGTGACATCGACGCGGACGCCGCCCGCAGACGCGCGGGCCTGGATGTGCACCCGCGAGCGCGCGTACCGCAGGGCGTTGTCGAACAGCGGACTGGCGATCCGCTCCAGGAGGGCATCCGGGACCCCGGCCGACAAGCCGGGATCCCGCGCGGTGACGTGAAGCTCCACCGCCCCGGCGGAATCCACCCGGTCCGCGAGGCGGCGCAGCACCGACAGTACGTCGCTCGCTCCGCGTGTGGTGGCAGAGCTGTCGCGTGCGTCGTCGAGGAGTGTGTCGCAGATCGTGCGCATGGACACGGCGGCGTCCGCGATGGCCCTGTGCGTGGTCCGGGTATCGGCGTCGGAGCGAGGACGGGCACGCCACCAGTCCAGCTCGGCGATGATCCGGGCCAGTGGATTACGCAGTTCGTGCGACAACTCCCGGGTGAGCTGCTGCTCGTGCCGGAGCAGTGCGCGGATACGGTCCAGGAGTGCGTCGAGTGACCCACCCAGCTGCGCGAGCTCGGTGGAGCGGTCCACGCTCCCGAAGCGTTTCTCGGAGGCTACGGCGCTCCATTGAGTGGCGTGTTCGGTCATCGTGCGCACCGGCCGCAGTGCACGCCCCACCGCCAGACGGGTCAGCGCGTAGGTGCAGACGAGCATGACGGCGTCGAGCGCGAGCGAGGCGATGAGCAGGGAATCGGCCGAACTGCTGTAGGGGGACAGGTCCAGTGCGGTGACGACGGCCGCGTCCCGGCCTTCGCCGGGAACGGGTCGTGAGCACAGGCGGACCGGGCCATGAACGTTCTTGGTGAGGCAGTGCCGGCGGGTTCGTGCGGCGAGCTGGTCGGCAGCACGGGTCAGTGGCCCGGTGGCGGCTGCGGACGGTGGCTTTTCGAGCAGCCGACCGCCCGTGTAGATCCACACGTTGGTGTCCAGCAGTTCCTCGCCGGGTGTCTCCAGGACGTGCACCGCGGAGTCGCTGGTGTCGACGGTCGCTGCGACGGCGGCGGCCCGGGCCCCCAGTTCGTCGTCGGCCTGGCGCTGGAGGTGATGTCGGACGACGGTGTTGAACACTGCGGTGAGGATCACCATCAGGAGCGTGGCGGTTGTCAACGCGACCAGGGAGAGCCGGCCGCGCAGAGTCCGCGGCCACCACCACGAGACGAGGGGCCTCATGACAGTCGGTGCCCGATGCCGCGCGCGGTGGTGACGCTCAGCGTGCTTCCGCTGTCGCGGAGCTTGCGGCGCAGCCGGGTCAGATACTGGTCCAGTGTGTTGGCACTGACCTGGGCACCCTCGGGCCAGCCCGCCCTGATCAGCTCACGTCTGCGCACGATGCCGCCGTGCGCCGCCATGAGAGCGGCCAGTAGCCGGAACTCCGTGGGTGTGAGTCCGGCCTGGGTGCCCCGCACCGTCAGGCTGTGCCGGACCGGGTCCAGGATCACATCACCGCACGCTGCGGTACGAGCTGGGCCGCTGCGCTTGAGGGCCGCCCTCAACCGAGCGGCCAACTCCGTGAGATGGAACGGCTTGGGCAGGTAGTCGTCCCCGCCCGCCGAGAAGCCCGCCAGCCGGTCGGTGAGCCGATGATGGGCGGTCAGGAAAATCACCGGATAGCGGAAGCCGTTGGCTCTGATCGCCTGGCAGACGTCCCGGCCGTCCGCATCGGGCAGCCCGACGTCGAGCACAGCCGCGTCGACATCGCCCCCCGCCAGCCGCAGCGCAGTCGCGCCGTCCGGTGCGGGCAAGGTGCGGAAGCCCTCGTCCCGCAGGCCGCGCAGCAGGACATCACGCAGAGCATGGTCGTCCTCGACGACCAGGATCCTGTGTCGCATACCTCTCCCTTCGACGTCTCTGCGGGGGTGGGTGCGCATCAGCGGAACCATGGGCCGTGACCATCCGGGGCAGTGCGTCAGCTTCCCGTGGACTCCGGCCGGCCCCACTCCTGCTGTGTCATACCGGACGTGCGGTGGTTCGCGACCCCACCATCCGACTACAGTCGAGTAGACGGTCTATGGCACTGTAGACGATAGCGGGGTGAGGATCGTTCCCATGACCAGCGCGAAGGGGCAACTGAGATTCATTTCCCGCGGCGCCGCTGCCCGCATGAGAGACACGGAGTGATCGACGATGGTCCACCTTTCGGTTGTCGTACCGTGCTTCAACGAGGCCGAGGTGATCGACGCGTTTCACACCGCGCTCCTCGCCGCACTTGAGCCGACCGGACATCCCTTCGAGATCTGCTACGTCGACGATGGAAGCAGCGACTCGACTCTGGGAAGGCTGCGGCAGCTCGCGGCCGACGACCCCCGGGTGCACTTCACCTCCTTCAGCCGTAATTTCGGCAAGGAGTCGGCCATGCTCGCCGGTCTGCGGATGACCGCAGGCGATACCGCCGTACTGATGGACGCCGATCTCCAGCATCCTCCCGAACTCATCCCGCGCATGCTGGAGCTGCACCGGAACGGATACGACCAGGTCATCGCCCAGCGCGACCGTTCGGGCGAAGGCGCCGTGCGGTCTGCGCTCAGCCGTACCTACTACCGGCTTGTCAGGCGGTGCATGGACGTCGAGGTCGTCGACGGAGCGGGAGACTTCAGGCTGCTCTCGCGCCGCGCAGTGGATTCCGTGCTCTCGATGCCGGAGAGCAACCGCTTCTCGAAGGGGATCTTCTCCTGGATCGGGTTCGGCTCCGTCAGCTTCACCTACCAGAACGTCGAGCGTGCGGCGGGCGAGTCCAAATGGGGCGGCCGCCGACTGCTCAACTACGGCATCGACGGGCTGCTCTCCTTCAACAGCCGTCCGTTGCGCCTGGCAATCCACACCGGCCTCTGCCTGTTCCTCACAGGGTTCCTGTACGCGGGGTGGATCATCACTGACGATCTGCTCAACGGTGTCGACACACCCGGGTACACGACCCTGCTCACCGCGATCGTCGCGCTGGGCGGCATCCAGCTCGCTACCCTCGGCGTCATCGGCGAGTATGTGGGCCGGATCTACCACGAGTCGAAGCGCCGGCCCCACTACGTGGTCAGCGAGACCGACAGCCGGTCGAGGAACCGTCCCGCCGGTCCCGCTCTGGAGTGCACTGCGGGCGCGCGGCAGACCTCATGACCGAGGTGAAGCACAGCCGGTCGCCGAAGGCTCGCTCACTCGGGCAGTTCCTCACCTTCGCAGCAATCGGTATCGCCAACACCGCGGTGTACTACGCGGTCTACGCCTCCACGAACCACTGGATTCCCTACCTGGTGGCCCATGTCCTGGGCTGGTCGGTGAGCATCACCGGTTCGTTCTTGCTCAACTCGTACATCACCTGCCGCACCCGGCCCACCTGGGGGGCCTTCGTCCGCTATCCGCTGTCCGGCGCGGTGAACGTCGTGGGCAGCGGGGTTCTCCTCTGTCTGGCGGTGAGCCTGCTGGGGATGGACAAGAACATCGCCGCCGTCGCCGCAGGTGTCGTCGTCACACCTGTCTCGTTTCTGCTGGCCAGGTGGGCCATCGACGCCGGAGCGGCAACTGCCCCCCGGCGCAAGGTCAAGGAAGATGCCTCCCCTTCGTGACCCGCTGAACGTGGTAGTAGTCGGCGATGCACACGGCAGGCCAGCCACCACGCTTCATACCGAACGGCTCCAGCATCCTGCCCACAGGCAACGGCTTGTATGGGAGGACCCGGGCACCGGCCGCCGACCGCGCCCGCAGCCACCGGTCCTGGCGGTCCCACCGCTCGGCCCGGACGTGCATATGTCCTCCGAGGGTGTGCAGCGGCCCGGCCAGGGAGAGGCAGACGCCGGAGCACACCATGACCGCACCCACCGCCGTTGCCACCCGCACCGCTTTGGCCGTCACAGGTGAGCGCCTGCGCAGCGCACGTCCCACCAGGGCGCCGACACCGGTGAGCAGCAGAACGTACTGCAGCAGATAGTCGTTCCACGTCCGCTCCGTGGTGAGCAGATGCTGCCCGAAAACGGGGTAGGTGATCACGGTGCAGAGATAGCCGGAGAGGAGGAAGGCCAGCACCCCTACCCCCGCGAGAAGCAGCGGCCGGCAGGGCCGCAGCGCAAGAATCGTCCGGCCCCGCACAGTCAGTCCCAGCAACAGCCCGGCGGCGACGGCGCCGAGGTACTGCCAGGTTGAGAAGATGGTCCCGAGAATATGCACGAAGTGGTGGAGTGACACCGACAGCGAAGCCGGGTCGAGCATCGAGGTCCCGGCGCCGAATCGCTCACGGCGCCTGCGCGAGCCCGGGGATGTCACCAGGAGCAGTACGCCGATTCCGACGCCGGCCATCGTGGCGAGGGCCCACCCACGGGCGAGGCGCCCCGCTCGCTCGTCGAACACCTTGCCCGCGAGGAGCGCCACGGCCGCAAGCGCCACCAGGACGACCACGGAGGTCTCCTCGGACAGCGTCCCCAGAAACGTCCCGGCCGGCACAGCGAAGGCCAGGGCCGCGATCTTGCCGGGGCGCCCACGCGCTAGCAACAAGGGAATCACCGACGCGCAGGCGAGGACGGGCGCCACCGTGTGTGAGACGGAGGCGGCAGGCCAGTAGAACGTCTTGTACGTATTGGCAGAGCCGAGGAGGAAGACCACCGCCACCATGGATGCGACGAACAGCGGCACCCCGCGCGGCGCGCTGAGCCCTGTCCTGCGTGCCACCAGCGCGATCACCGCCCACAGCAGTCCCACCATCAGCGCCGCGCTGACCAGCCCGAACCACTGATGGCCGGCGACTCCGGGCTTGGCATAGAGCCCAACGAGCCAGCCGTTGACGATTCGGCCGTTGTCCTTGAAGTAGAACTTTCCGGTCAGCCCGGAGATGCCGTGATCGCGTACGTACGGCAGGAAGCACCATTCGTCCGCACTGGGACGCACATACTGCCCATACCAGACGGCGCCCGCGAGCAAGGCCAAAGGCCCCAGGCACACCACGACACCCCAGGTGCTCAGCAATCTCGTGAAGGCGGGGCTGCGGCCGCTCTGCGTCCCCGGCCCGGATCCCTCCGGACGCCGGGGAACACTCGATAGCTCGACCGCCATATCGCACCACTGCCTTTCGGGGTCACTTCCGGTCGACCCCGAAGACGTGACTTGAGGCTCGTTGCCGGAATCGGTCTCTCGCTTCGGGATCACCCGGGGGGGATGAACCGCAGGGCATCGGCCAAAGCGGCCCTGCGACGTCGGATGCCTGTGGCACTCCCTTATTTCTACATCATGTAGTAGCTTCGGCCCCAGTCCCGGACCCGGAGCCGCCCCAGCGGCGAATGGTGCCGGTCGGCTGCGGCTTCGCGTGCCCGGAACCTGGTTCGGCGGCAGATCGGAGCTCTCGTCATTGCCGGACCTGGTCTGTAAGGAGCCGATCGGCTGTGTCCCATCACGACAGCCCGGCACGGCACCCGGTCCGGTCGGTGGTGGCGAGCGGTGAGATCCCGGAGCCGGGCGCGGGAGTAACTTGGGCATCCGGAAATACGAGGCCGAGTCGAACCGATGGCCCACGGACGACGAAGGGGATGGGGGGAGCGTGAGCGGACAGGACGGCAGAACACCCGGGCGCCGGGCGCCCGGGGAACTGGAGAGCGAGGTGCTGGCGGCTCTCTGGTCGGCCGGGGAAGCAGTGGGTGCAGGAACGGTGCGCGAGCAGGTGGCAGGAAGGCCCGCGTACACCACAGTGCTGACGATCCTGTTCCGCCTCTACGACAAGGGGCTGGTCACCCGGAAGCGCGCAGGTCGTGGGTACCTCTACTCGCCGGTGCGCGACGAGGCCGGACACGCGGCGGCGGGCATGCGCAACCTGCTGGAGCACGGCGGTGACCGGGCTGCGGTACTCGCCCGGTTCGTCTCCGAACTGCCCGCCGAGGACGAGAAGCTGCTCGAGCAGTTGCTGCGCGGGCACCGGGAGGACTAGACGTGTGGATCAGTGGGTTCGGTCTCTGGCTGCCCTTGATGGTCAGCGCGGCCCTCGCGCTGACCGCCCCCGCTGCGGGCCGCAGGCTGCCGCCCCGGACCGCCGCCTGGCTGCTCACCGCGGCCGCCGTGATCGCCGCCGGCGCCTGGGTGACGGTCTTGGCCATGGTCGGTTTCACCCTGGTCGGCCAGATTCCCGAGGTAGCGGAGGAGGGGCGGTGGTCGCCTCACGTCCTGGCCGCCGACACCCCGGTCGACCGGCCGGTGGCCGCCGTGTGCGCGCTGGCCGTGCTGGTCTGCGTGGGCGCGCTGGCGGTGGCGTCCTGGCGCCGGGTGCGGATGATGGTCGAGACCTGGCGCGAGTGCCGGGACCTGCCGGTGGCCGGAGACCTCATGGTCCTCGACGACCCCGTGCCGACCGCCTTCGCGCTGCCCGGCGCCCCCGGTCGGGTGGTGGTGTCGTCCGGCATGCTTCGTGCGCTCTCCGCCGACGAGCGCCGCGCACTGCTGGCCCATGAGCGCGCCCATCTGCGCCATCGCCACCACGTCTTCCTGCTGGTGCTGCAGCTCAGCGCTGCGGTCAACCCGCTGCTGCGCCGGGTGGACGGGGCGGGTGCGTTCGCTCTCGAACGCTGGGCGGACGAGGAGGCCGGCGCCGTCGTCGCCGACCGTCGGCTGGTGGCCCGCGCGGTCGCCCGTGCGGCCCTTGCCACCCGCAGCGTGCCCGCCGCGGCGATGGCCGCCACTGGTGGCCCGGTCCCGCAGCGGGTGAGAGCCCTGCTCGCCCCGCCCGCGCCGCTGCGCCGCCATCTGGCCCTGGCGTTCGCCGCGCTGATGATGGCCTGCTGCGCCAGCCTGGCAATCGCAGGCCACTACATGGACGGCCTGTTCGACGCTGCTGCGCCGGCCCACAGCACCGGGCCCGCACATGAGGCCCTGCATCGCACAGACCTGACGCCGCGTTCCTGAAAGCCGGGGGTACCGGTCCATCGCATCACGCAAGAGGTGCTCACCAACGCCCTCAAGCATGCCGGGTCCGGTACCCGGACCCCGGCTGGCAGTGACCCTGCACGGCAAGCACCTGCGTATCCGGGTACGGGACACCGGGCCGCCGCGCGGCACCGCACCGGATGTGTGGTGGTCAGTCCTCGACGTGCATCCCCGGTGCCCAGGCGCGCCGGAATGCGGGTCAGCAGACGGGAGACGCGTATCCGGGAGCTCGCACACTCTTCGTCACGGGCCGTGGCAGACGGGTCACGGGGCTCATCGCCGCCGGCAGTGCGAAGATGGCCGGTCGGCGGTATGGACCGGGCCGCAGGCTGGGAGGACGTCCCGTCTCACGATCCGTATCTACGGAATCCCGATGTGCGCCATTCCCGGCCGTCCGGCAGGACAGCGAGGGCTTCGTAGCCGTCCAGCGTCTCTACCCAGTCCTGTGCGCCGTCGCCCTGGGCGAACGCGGCGGTGGCATAGGCGTCGGTCAGCGTCAGGCGGGGGCCGATGAGGGTGAGGGAGACGAACGTGGTGGCGGGTGTGCCGTGGTGCGGGTCGAGAATGTGGGCACCGCGTTCGGCGGTGCCCGATGTGGCGACGGCCAGGTCGCTGTGGGGGGTCAGGACGGTGGCCAGTTTGCCGGGTTGCAGCGGGTGGGCGATGCCGATGCGCCACGGGGTGCCGGGGGCTGCCCGGCCGCGGAGTCGGAGGTCGCCGCCGCCGTTGACACAGCTGTGGTGCGCGCCTGCGTCGTAGAGGAGTTGGGATGCGGCCTCGGTGGCCCAGCCCTTGACGAGCCCGGAGGGGTCGAGGGTTCCTGCGGGAATGATGCTGAACCAGCCGTCACTGTCGTGGGTGGCCCGGGCACAGAGGGACAGGACGTCGTGGACTTCGGGTGGGCAGTCGTCCAGCCGGATCTCTCCACGGTCTAGGCGGCTGATGTGGCTGTCGGGCCGGTAGGTCGAGAACACGGCGTCGACCCGGTGAAGTTGCCGTACGGCCTCGGCGAGGGCGCGGTGGATGGCGGTGGTCGGCCTGTCGCGGACGTCGAAGGAGAAAACGGTGCCCATGACGTGCTCGACGTGGCGCAGTCCGGGTGCGGTGTCAGGCATGGGCCTGGTCCAGGGCACTCTGCAGGGACTGCATGTAGCCCTGGCTGGTGTAGCTGGCGCCGGAGACGGCGTCGATGTGCGCGCTCTGGGCGCCGATCGCTTCCTGGGTGAGGCGGGGCAGGGCGTAGGAGTCGATCTCCTGGTCGCGGCCGTTCTGGTCCGGGGCCCGGAGGACCTTGATCGCGGTGATCTTTCCTTCGGAGAGGGTGGCGGCGACCTGCACTGCTCCGTACCGGGTGTCGACGGGATCTCCGGTGAACGTGCCCGTCCCCGTGGAGGAACCAGACGTGGCACCCACAGAGTTGTGCGGGGACGAGGAGGCGGTCGGAGACCGCGGGGCGACTCCCGCAAGGGCGGGGAACTGGTGGGGTTTGAGGGCGAGCAGCGCAACGACGAGGGCGCTGATCCCGGTGGTCGCGAGTACGGCTCGACGCATGACGGTTCTCCTCAGAACGCGAAGGACTCGTGGTGGATGCGCCGCGCCGGGACGCCGGCCTCGCGCAGGGCCTGGATCGCGGTCCGGGCCATACCGGTAGGACCGCACAAGTAGACATCGTGCGCGGCGAGATCCGGCACCAGAACGCTCAGGCCCCGCGCGGTGAGGGGCGAGGAGAACCCGGTCGGTTCGTCGACGACGTAGTGCACAGTGGCCCTGCGGCGGGCGGCAATAGCGTCGAGCTCACCGCGCAGGGCGAAGTCGTCGGCCCGGCGCGCCCGGTAGACGAGGGTCACCTCGCCCGGCAGTGTCTCGAAGAGCGCACGCAACGGGGTGACACCGACACCGCCGGCCAGCAGCAGGGCCTTGGGAGCGGTGCGGCGGTCCGCCGTGAAGGCGCCGTAGGGTCCCTCGGCCCACACGCGGGTGCCCGGCGCCAGGTGGGCGAGTGCGGCACTGTGCCCGCCCGTGGCCTTGACCGTGATGCGCAGGCGGCCGGGGAGTGCGGGAGCGGAGAGGGAGTAGGGGGTGGCGGTCCACCACAGGCCGCGGGCCATGAACCGCCAGCGCAGGAACTGCCCCGGCTCGCCCCCCAGTTCGTCGAGATGCTCGCCGGTGAGGTGGACGGAGACCACGTCCGGTGCTTCGGGGTGGACCGCGGCCACCCGCACGCGGTGGCGCAGTCCACGCCGGACGGGGACGGCGAACCGATACCAGGCGACCAGCGCCGAGACACCGAGGAACAAGGCGTACCAGGCCACCTGGGCGAGACGGTTGCCGACGAAGTCGGCGCCGTTGGAGAGCTGGTGGCCGAAGGTGAGGAAGACGGCCAGGTAGGTGGCGAAGTGCAGGTAGTGCCAGGTCTCGTAACTCATTCGGCGGCGGGCCGCGTGGGCAGAGACTATCCCGGTGGCCAGGAACAGCAGGAAGCCGGCCGTGCCCTTGAGCAGGTCGGGGTAGCGCAGGACAAGCATGGAGGTCTGACTCACCACGTTCGCGTGGGAGGCCAGCGAGTAACCCCAGATGATCAGCAGGGTGTGGGCGAGGGCCAGAGAAATGGTGCAGCGGCCGCCCAGCGCATGCCAGCGGGCAAGCCTGTCGGTGCCGATGGTGTGGTCCAGGAGCGGAACACGGGCCATCAGAGCGAGGAGAACCGCGCAGGCGTAGCCGGCCAGCAGCCCGGTGATGCGCCCCGCGCCGGTCAGCCAGCCCGCCGGGCCGACCACCGATGCCGTGTCGCTCCACCACAGGGCCAGCACTCCGGCGGCACCGGCCCAGATCACCAGCTGCGCCAGGAACGGCACTCCGCTGCGGCGCGGGCGTCGATGGCGTACCCCGCGGCTCGCATATCCGGTGGTGGGAAACGTGTGGGTCATGGGGCTCCTGCAGATGGGGCTCGTTCCGGCGATGGGCGGCCAGACTCACAGCCCAACCTCTGTGAACCCTCTGAAACGGCCCCGAGCACCCGCCTCAGCGCCAATTCATAGGAAACTCAGAGCAACGGCGCACCCGTCGCCCACCCGCCACGAGGGATGCTGGAGCGACCATGGACGATCCACGCACGACATCGCTTCTGCACCACCCCGACGGAGAACCCGTACGGATCCTCGTCGTCGACGACGAACCCGACGTCACCGATGTCCTGGCCGGAGTGATGACCAGCGAGGGCTGGCAGGTCCGCACCGCGGCGGACGGCGCGACCGCACTCGCGACAGCCCGTGACTTCCACCCCGACGCGGTGGTCCTGGACTGGATGCTGCCCGACCTGAACGGCCTGCAGATCCTGCGGGCCCTCAGACGCGAGGCACCCTGCGTGTGCGTGCTGTTCCTGACCGCCCGTGATGCCGTCGAGGACCGCATCGCCGGCATCACCGCAGGCGGTGACGACTACGTCACAAAGCCCTACAGCCTGGAGGAAGTCCTGGCGCGGCTGCGGGGGCTGCTCCGGCGGGCGGGCATGACCGCGGATCCGGGCACGAGCCGGCTCACCGTCGGGGATCTCACCATGGATGAGGAAGCCAGGGAGGTCAGGCGGGGCGGCGCATCCGTGGAGCTGTCCCGGACCGAGTTCGAACTCCTGCGCTTCCTGATGCGCAACCCGCGTCGAGTGGTGTCCAAGGACCAGATCCTCGACCGCGTCTGGGCCTACGACTTCGGTGGGCGCGCCCACATCGTCGAGCTCTACATCAGTTATCTGCGCAAGAAGATCGACGCAGGACACCCCCCGATGATCCACACCGTGCGTGGCGTCGGCTACGTACTCAAGCCGGACGCTCCATGAGACGTCCCGCACCCCGCACCCTGCGCGCCCAGCTCACCGCAGGACTCGTCTCCCTGCTCGCCCTCGCCTGCCTCGCCGTCGGTATCACCACCGCCCTTGCCCTGCGCGGTTTCCTGATGGGGCGCCTCGACGAACAGCTCTCCGCGTCCGGCGGCCGGTTTGCCGCCAGCCTGGAACACGAGGCCAAGCCCGACGCCGACAATCGCCCTGACACCCGGGGTCAGGCCGAATCCACTTTCGGCGCTCGCCTGCTGAAAGGCACCGTCACCCACGCCGCGGTCGTCGACGAAGCCACCGACCGCTCCCTTACTCTCACGCCAGGGGATCGCCGCGCTCTGGCAGGGATCCCCGTGAACGGAAACGGGCACAGCATCCGCCTCTCCAGCCTGGGGGCCTACCGCGTCACGGCAGTCCGGGGTGACGATCAGGACACTCTGATCACGGGCCTGCCCCTGCACCCGGTGGAAGAGACCGTCCACCGCCTCGAAGCGGTCGAAGCCGTACTGTTCGGTGCCGCACTCGTGGCCACCGGTATCGCCGGGGCCCTGTGGGTACGGATCTCCCTGCGCCCCCTCCAGAAGGTCACCGCCCGCGCGGCCGAGGTCGCCGGGCTTCCGCTCGCCAGCGGCGAGGTCGCCATGCCCGGGCCCATCCCCGACACCGACCCCCGCACCGAGGTCGGCCATGTCGGCACCGCCCTCAATCACATGCTCGGCCATGTCGAAGACGCCCTCGTACGCCGCCAGGCCAGTGAGGAACGCCTCCGGCACTTCGCCGCCGACGCCAGCCACGAACTGCGCACCCCCGTCGCCAACATCCGCGGCCACGCCGAACTCGCCCTGCGCCACCACGGACCCGTCCCCGCCGAAGTCCGCCACGCCCTGGAACGCATCAACGGCGAGTCACAGCGCATGACCCGTCTTGTCGACGACCTGCTCCTTCTCGCCCGCCTGGACGCCGGACGCCCCCTCGAACACGAGCCGGTCGACCTGACCCTGCTGATCCTGAACGCGGCAGACGACGCACGCGCCGCAGGTCCCGGCCACCACTGGCTCCTCGACCTCCCCGAAGAACCCGTCACCGTTACCGGCGACGCCCACCGGCTCCAACAGGCCGTAGGCAACCTCCTCGCCAACGCCCGTACCCACACCCCGCCCGGCACCAACGTGACCGTCACCCTCACCACCGATGAGACCCGCACCTCCGTGCAGGTGAGCGACGACGGTCCGGGCATCCCCGAAGAGGTCAGGCCCGAAGTGTTCGGCCGCTTCGTGCGTGCCGACCACGCCCGCTCCCGCAGCACCGGGAGCACCGGTCTGGGCCTCGCCATCGTCCACGCCGTCATCACCGCCCACGGCGGAACCGCCGCCGTCACCAGTACCCCCGGCCACACCGTCTTCCGCCTCGTGCTTCCCAACTGACACCGTCCGGCCCGGCCTGAGCACCGATGGATCGCCGCCCGGCATACGTAGGCTTTGAAGGTGCCCATAAGCCCACTTGGTCGTCCTGGCCGCAGAGCCGTCAGGCAAGGCCGGGCCGGCAACTCCGGCCATCGTCGCACCTGACCGAACCGACCATGAGAGACGGAGCATCCATGACATTCCGCGAACTCCACCACCGCGCGGGGCCGCCTCTGCTGCTCCCCAATGCCTGGGACGTCGCCTCGGCGCTCGCGTTTGCCGAGGCGGGATTTCCCGCTGTCGGCACCACCAGCTTCGGTGTTGCCGCAGCAGACGGCAGCCCCGACGGCGGCCGCGCGTCCAAGGCCGCCACTCTTGCCCTCGCACGGCAGCTCGCGCCCCTGCCCGTGTACATCTCCGCCGACATCGAGGACGGCTACGGAGATGACCCCCACCGGGTCGCGGCCTACGCGGAAAGTCTGGGCATCGACGGCATCAACATCGAGGACAGCTCCGACGAAAAGCTCATCGCCCCCGAACTGCACGCCGCGAAGGTATCGGCCATCAAGCACCGCGTCCCTGGGCTCTTCGTCAATGCCCGGGTCGACACGTACTGGTTGGGCCAGCAGGCCACCGTGGTTGCGACACTCGAGCGGGCCCGCGCCTACGTGGCCGCGGGCGCCGACGGCATCTTCGTCCCCGGCGCAACCGATCCCGCCGACCTCCAGGCCCTGACCGCGGGCATCGACGCCCCCGTCAACATCCTGGCCCACCCCGCGTTGACCCTCACGGATCTCGGCACGCTCGGGGTACGGAGGGTGAGCACCGGCTCCCTCCCGTACCGCGCCGCTATCGACGCCGCTGTCCATGTGGCTTCGGCCGTCCGCGACGGCCGGACCCCGCCGCCCGCGACCCCCTATGCCGAGATGCAGCAGCGGCTGCTGCGCTTCACCGAAGCCATCCGTGAGTGACACCGCCGGTGATTCATCTCGCCTGCCTGAGTCATCCGCGGATGCAGGGGAGTTGAAAGACACGTCGAAGGCGCCCTGGCGTGGGCCTTCGCTCGGCGCTGAGCTGCGCCTTCCTTCAGGCCGTGCCTGCTCAATGGCAGCAGCCCTGCAAGCAGGCCTTGGCCCCCTACACAATCCATGCCGAGGCATGGCAGCAGGGGCAGCCGGTCTTCAGCGCCGACGACACCGGAACAGCCCTGTGGATTTCCGTCACATCGCAGCGCTCTCGCGCCGCTCCTGTCACTTCACCTCTACTCAGCCACAAGATCAGTTATCCGACAGGTCCTGGCGGGCGTACCGCCGAGATCAGCCCGCCCGGTCCCTCGTCCCGCTGGGGCGGGGTGGTGATCGGGCGGCCGTAGGCGGCGGCGCGGTCGCGCAGGGTGAAGGCCTCCGCGTCCCAGCCGAGGCGGGAGAGCCAGCCCACCGGGTCCTCGGGCATCTCCCAGACCCACATGGAGGCCGCCGAGCCCGGTGCGGCGTCGCCGGCGAAGCGTGCGAGCACACCGGGCGAACCCAGGGTCAGGCCCATCCGGCTGCCCGTCGCGGACAGCCCGCCGACCCGGTCGAGCAGCAGTTCCACCGCGTCCTCGGGCAGGTAGATCAGCAGTCCCTCGGCGATCCACACCGTCGGCAGTGCCGGGTCGTGCCCGGCGGCGGCCAGCGCGCCCGGCCAGTCCTCGCGGAGGTCCACCGCGACGGTGGTCCGCTCGCAGCCGGGTACAGCGCCCTCCTGGCGCAGCACCGATGCCTTGAAGTCCAGTGGCTCGGCGGTGTCGACCTCGAACAGCCTGGTGGCCGCGGGCCAGTCCATCCGGAAGGCCCTGCTGTCCATTCCGGCACCGAGCAGGACGACCTGCCGGATACCGGCCTCGGTGGCCCGGTCCAGCAGGTCGTCCAGGAACTTCGTCCTGATGATGATCGAGGTGACCACCCCGAGCCGGCGCCGCCGTTCGGCTTCGTTGCCGCGCTCGGGCTGCGGCGTACCCGGGCCGACTCCCCCAGCGGTGGCGAACGCGAGCGCCAGTGGATCCCGGAACAGCGGGTCCTCCCGTGCCGTCTCCATCGCCCTCACCCGCGCCACGCCCACAGCCGTCGCCCATACCCCGGACGGCGTCACCCGTCCCTGCGCTTCAGTCATACAGGCAGCCTAACCTGCATGGTGCAGCCGGCTGGTGGCACCTGCGGCCGGCGGTGCCCGAGACGACGCGGCGGCTGCTGTCGGGCGCGGTCCTGGGCGCGGCGACGTCCCTGAACTTCGGCCCGCGATCACGTGGGCAGGTTCCATTTCTGGTTGGATCCGTTGTTGCAGTCCCAGATATCGAGTTGGGTGCCGTTGGTCGAGTTGAAGCCGGTGACGTCCAGACAGCGTCCGCTCGCGGGGTTGACGAGCGTGCCGTTGCTGACCGTCCACTGCTGGTTCCCGGCACCGTTGCAGGTCCACAGGTTCACGAGCGAGCCGTTGGCGGTGCCGCCGCCGACCACGTCCAGGCACAGGCCGCCACTCTGCACAGCTCCGTTGGCCACGGTCCATTGCTGGGCCGAGCTGCCGTTGCAGTCCCAGAGGTCTACGAGGGCACCCGGGGTGGTCGACGCGGTGTAGTCGTCCAGGCACTTCGCACTGTTCAGGCCGGAGGTGATCGGGCCGGTCACGGTACCGCCCCCGGCACCGGAGCCCGGGGTGATGGAAAGATTGTCGAACTGATCAGTGCGATAGCCCTGAATGCCGAGGCCGGCCTGGCCGGTCTGGAACGAGGAGTCGTTCACCGAACCGAACTGCTTGCCGTCCAGCTTGGCGCTGATCTGTGCACCCTGGAAGGTGAATGACAGATTGTGCCACTGGCCGGTACCGAGGGCCGTCGTCGTCCCGGTCGCCAAGGTGTGGTTACTGCCGTCGGCGTACATCTTCTCGATCCACCACTGGCCGGTGTCGCGGACGCGCAGGTAGTACGCGTTCATGTGCGACTGCGGGCGCAGTTGGGTGTTGGCCCGGCCGAGCAGTTCGGTCGTTCCCGCACCACGCAGGTAGACGTCGGAGCTGACGGTGTAGTTGGACCAGGTGGGGTCCCCGATCAGCGAGTACGAGTCGGAGTCGTCCTGCCACTCGATCGGCTTGACCGGAGCCATCTGCTGCACGCACTTGCCGGAGCGGCCGGCGCACGGCTGGACCTCGAAGGAGCCCTGCATGTCGGAGAGGTACTTCGCCTCCGCGCCGATGGCAACGTTGTCAAAGTTGTCGGAGTAGGGGAGGGGCAGCGCGTGAGCGGCAGGCGGTGTTGCGGTGCCCTTGCCCTGGCCGGCGACAGTGCTGACGGTGTAGACGTAACCGGGCTGCATCGTCATTGTGTACGAGCCGTTGCTCGGCGTGATGTCCTGGGTGTGGATGAAGGACGAGCCGTTGCTGGGCGAGTTCACGTTGGTCGCCCACACATGGACGGCGCCGGTGGACAGACCACCCTTGACCGAGAAGTTCACGGTCTGCGACGCGTAGGCGGTCGTGGTCTCCAGAATGGTGGAGTAGTCCGAGTTGTTGGTCGACTTCAGGGTCACGTAGGTGCCGTTCGACTCCGAGCCACCGATGTAGCCCGACGCTGAATCGATGAACTTCCAGCCGGGCTGGGTGAACTGGGTGACCTGTGCGGTGGCCCAGGTACTCGCCCCGATCTGGTACTTGCCCGACCACGGGGAGGCGGCGGTGGCGAGACCGACGGTGTCGTAGGGCAGGTTGGGGTAGATCGCGGCGATCAATGGCCAGTTGAAGTAACTGGTCATCCTGGCATCGATGTAACCACGGGTGATGGCACGGATCAGCGCGGGAGCCCCGGTGTTCATGTCCTGCGAGCCGTTCTCGCTGTCCCACAGGGGCTTGCCGTTCTCCTTTGCCGCCGTTGTGCTCGAGCAGGTGTGGGCGTTGCCGCCGTCCCCGCCCTCGCACGAGTAGTGCGCGCCGATGATGGACACGGCGTTGTTGAAGGCGGTGTTCTTGGCCATGTCGTCGGCCACGCCCCAGCCGCTGTCGTCGGCGACGAGCTGAACGCCGTTGTAACCGTGCGAGTTGAGCGCGGAGCGCAGCTGCACGAACCAGTCGGCGTCGTGCCCGCGTTCGTTCCAGCCACCGAGATACGTGATGTTCAGGTTGTGCTGCTTGGCGCAGTCCAGCCAGGAGATCAGGTAATTGATCGTGTCGGTGGACCAGAATCCGCCGTTGATCCAGCCGGGTGCGGCCCAGGCCAGGCCGTAGAGACCAATGTTGGGGTTACGGGCCTTGGCCTGCTCGGCCAGCCAGAATTCGTAGCCGGCGTCGCAGTTGATGGTGCCCTTGCTGTGCTCGATCGAGGGCTCTGAGCCGTCGGTGGAGTTGGCGTCGCCGCCGATCTCAAGCTTGAGCAGCTGGAGGTTGGCTCCGTAGCCGGGCTTGAACATGTAGTCCAGGATCTGGGACTGCTCGGTGGCCGGATAGTCCGTCAGCAGACGGGAGTTGCCGCCGCCACCACTGATCGCGCCTATTCCGTCGAAGGTCCGGCCGCTCTGGCCGCCGTCGACACTGATGGACGTCGTCGCGGCCTGCGCGGGAACGGCACTCACCGCCAGTACCGCAGCGAGGAGCGTCAGCACCCATAAGGGGGCAAGTCTCCTTAGGTGTCTCACAACTGACATCCTTTCACTGGGAGAATCGCGCACAGTGTGGTGTCGTGTTCGTTTCCGAGTCAATACTCCCGACAAAAAGACAGAAGTGAACAAGTCAACGGTGGAAGCGCGCGGCGTCGTCGGCTGTCCGGCCGCGCCGGGAGAGGGAAGCCGTCTTTTGGCGACTGTGGTCGGCATGCCGGACTCTCGCCGAGGTCGCAGCGGTCGAGGGTGGGGGTTGCGCTGTGCGCACCATCGCGTTTGGCAACGTTGTCATCATGGATCGGACGTGGTGCAGCCCATGAGCCTCCCGAAGGCTCTGGCCGGATGCGGTGGGGTGCATCGACGATGCCGGAGAACGCTCTCCGAAACTAACCAGCCGTCATGGCCGCGTCAATGGTCCGGTGATATGGGTCGCCCGGGTGTGCCGTCAGGTCTCCGATGTGCGGCACCCCGAAGCCGGGATTCCGTCCAACTGCGCGGCGCACCGGTACGGTTCGATGGACAACGTCAGGCGAGTCAGGACGCCGACGGGGAACGCAGCGCTGCGTTCCCCGCACCCCGCCAGCAGGCGCTGCCGGGGTGCGGAGTCCTCGCGAGCACCGAGCGGCATCCGACTGACATGACGGCTCAGGACGCCTGTTCGGCGGCTGCAGCCGACGGGTAGCCGGGCCTGATATCCAGTGAAGGCGCCCTGAATTCCGGCCGAACAGGAAACCGGCGGATGCTGATTCGGTACGCGGACGCAATCGGCGCGATCGGAGGCCATCGCCGCGGGCCGCTGCACCCGCCGGCGACGTTCCGCAGCTGCTCAGCTTGTCAGGCCCGCGAACATGCCGGGCTCGTATGAACCCCCCTGGTTGCGCACGATCACACCCAGCCGATTGGCCGCGTTGATCATGGCGACCAGATAGACCAGCGCGGCGATCTGGTCGTCGTCGTAGTACTTGCGTACCTGGTCCCAGGTCTCCTCGGCCACGCCGTGCTGGGCGTCGGCGATGCGGGTGCCGTCCTCGGCGAGCGCCAGCGCGGCTCGCTCGGCCTCGGTGAACACGGTGGACTCGCGCCAGGCGGCGACCAGATGGAGCCGGACCGCGGTTTCGCCGGCGGCCGCCGCCTCCTTGGTGTGGTAGTCGACGCAGAAACCGCATCCGTTGATCTGGCTGGCGCGCAGCATCACCAGCTCCTGGGTGTCCTTGGGCAGCGGCGATTGCTGAATCGCCAGGCTGACGTTGGCGAACCGCTTGCCGATCTTGGCGCCGATCTCGTTGGTCATCAGGTTGAGACGGGGTTCCATGACGTTGTCCTCACTCGTGGACGGGCGCGCCGCGCGGATCGTTTGCGGCGTCTGACAACCACGAGACGCCGGCGATCCGATCCCTGTGACGCTGAACCGATGTGACCTGCGCAACGGTCATGGGTGTCACAGATCAGCGGGGACCGGCGTCTTGTGTGTATGGCACGATCAAGAGCAAACAGGCAGGATCCCGCCCTGAGCGAGGGCACCGAGCGGACAACGGGCACAGATGCGCCGCTCACTCGCAGCGGTTCCATCGACTCCGCCACCGAGGTGTTCGTAGCCCACCGCAACCTGCTGTTCACCATCGCCTACGAGATGCTCGGCTCGGCCGCCGACGCGGAGGACGTCCTGCAGGAGACCTGGCTGCGGTGGGTGGGCGTCGACCTTGGCACGGTGCACAATCAGCGTGCGTTCCTGGTCCGGATCACCACTCGCCAGGCGCTGGACCGGCTGCGTTCGCTGGCCCGGCGCAAGGAGTCCTACGTCGGCCCCTGGCTGCCTGAGCCGCTGCTGACCGCGCCGGATGTGGCTGAGGACGTGGAGCTTGCCGACAGCGTCTCGATGGCGATGTTGCTGGTGCTGGAGACACTCACGCCCACCGAGCGGGCGGTGTTCGTGCTGCGCGAGGTCTTCGAGCTGGAGTACTCAGAGATCGCCGAAGCTGTCGACAAGAGCCCGGCGGCGGTCCGCCAGATCGCCCACCGGGCACGTGCACACGTCGCCGCGCGCCGTCCGCGCGGGACGGTTTCCGCAGCGAAGACCCGAGACGCGCTCGAGGCGTTCCAACGAGCGATCAGGACAGGCGAGATGCAGCCCCTTCTCGACATCCTTTCGCCGGACGTCGTTCTGCTGGGCGACGGCGGCGGAGTGGTGCGGGCAGCGCTGGTGCCTGTCGTGGGGGCCGGCAGGGTATCCGACGTGCTGGGGCGGATCCCCACCGCGGCGTCGCTGGAGCCGGCACAGGTCAACGGCTACCCGGCGCTGGTTCTCCGGCTCGACGGCGAGATCGACACCGTCATGGCGGTGCGCATCGACGGCGGCCTCATCACCGGGCTCTACGCCGTCCGCAATCCCGACAAGCTGTCGTACATGGAGCGAGAGACCGTCCTGCGCCGCTGAGTCACCGAGTCCACCCGTCCTCGACGGGCCTGGCGGATCGCTCCGCGGTCGACGGGCATCACGCACACCACCTTCGAGAGGCTGCCGGTCTTCATGACGCCGGAGGCCAGGGTGGCTCCCGTCGGTGCCATGATGATCGTCATCGGTGGTTTGCCGCGGCCGGGACGTCTGGCCGCTGACGAGCCCGCCCCCACCAGGGACAGACCGTGCTGTCCATCGAAGGAGTGCACATGGAAGAGCAGACACAGCAGGAACAGGCCAGCCCGGAAGTGCACAAGCGCATCCGGACAAGCTTCGACCGCCAGGGGCTGATGAGCCACCTCGGTGCACGGCTGACCCACATCGCGCCGGGACGGGTGCACATCGTGCTCCCGAGCCGCCCCGAAGTGACGCAGCAGCACGGCTACTTCCATGCCGGCGCCACCAGCGCCATCGCGGACAGCGCCGGCGGCTACGCGGCCTTCACGCTGTTTCCCGAGAACACCGACGTGCTCACCGTCGAGTACAAGATCAACCTGCTCGCTCCGGCCGTGGGCGACCACATGGAGGCGGTCGGAACGGTCCTGAAGTACGGACGCACGCTGACCGTGTGCCAGTTGGAGGTGTTCGGCGTTCAGGACGGCCGGCGGAAGCTCGTGGCCAACGGGCAGCAGACACTGATCCAAGTGATCAAGCCCGAGCAGTGAGCTCGCAGCCGTTGCCGCCGGTCCAGGACCAGTTCACCGATGTGGCGTGGTAACCGGACACACTGGTACCGGCCCTGCTCGTGGAGGGCCTTCACGGTTATGAAGCCGGCCCGGCTGGTTTCAGTCTCTTCCCGATCCACCCTGGAGCTGTGTTGAATCCGGCTCAATGCTCGTGACGCGTCTGGTTGTCGTTCCTCCGCCGGACTTGAGCAGGGGTGAGCCTGTGCGGCGGATCGCTGACGGGCCTCCTGCGGCACGAAGTCACCGCCGTCGAAACCCTGGTTCACGCGTGGCAGGGGCGGATATGCTGCTGCCCATGTACATTTCCGATCCGCACTGACAGGTCATCCGCCCGCTCCCACTTCATCCTCGTGACGAGGAGTCGCTGGTGGGGCGGCACGCCGATCTGCCGTGTCCACGCGTGCCCCGGCCAGCCATGGCCCGGTCCCGGCGCGCTCACTTCGGAGACCTCCCATGACAAGCCCCGCCAGGGGCAGCGCTTCCTATGGCGCTGTCCTCGCGCTTCCCCATGCCCGAAGTCTGTTCACCGCCGCCATGCTCGCGCGGCTCTGCTACAGCCTGCTGGGCCTCCCGCTGCTGCTCTCATTGCGGGAAGGCACCGGCTCCTACGTCGTAGCCGGCACCGCAACCGGCCTGTTCGGGCTGGTCACCGCCTTGCTCGGGCCCGCCAGGGCCCGACTGGTCGAGCGGCATCATGCCGCGCTGGTGCTCCTGGCCGTCAGCTACACGCTGCTCCTGTGCGCACTGGGCATTGTCTGCGCCTTCCACCTGCCTGCCCCACTCATCATCTGCCTCGCGGTACTGACGGGCGTGTTCCCGCCCCCTGTAGGGCCACTGATGCGCAGCCTGTGGGGGAGACTGGTCGAGGACGAGATGCAGCGGCAGTGCGCGCTGAGCCTGGACACGGCGGCCGAGTCCACCGTCTTCGCGCTCGGCCCCGTCCTCGGCGGCTTCCTGGTCTCAGCCTCCAGTGCCCCTGCGGTGGTTGAGGCGTGTGCGGCACTGACGCTGGTCGGCTTCGGCCTGCTGGCTGCGACCCTGCGGGGGACCCCCGCTGGGGTGCGCCTGACCGCGGCCGTTCGCACCCGAAGTCCTTTGGGCGCTGTGGGGTTCCTTCCTCTGCTGCTGCCTGTGCTGGGAACCGCGGCGGCGCTGTCCCTCATCGAGATCGCGATCGTTGCCGCCTGGGGCACGGTGGCGGCGGGGGCGCTGACGACGTCGTTCTCGATCGGCGGCGTCATGGGCGGTCTGGTGTACGGCCGATACCGCTGGCGCGGCGCTCTCGCACGCCGACCGCTCGTGCTGGTCGCTGTCTCTGCCCTCTGTTACGCGGCTCCCGCGCTGGTCTACGCCGTGCCGGCCACCGGGGTGGCCCTGGTGCTGGCCGGCGCTTGCGCCGACGTCCTCCTGATCACGGTCTACCAGCTCGTCGAGGTACTGGTTCCCGAGGGTTCTCGCACCGAAGCCGGCGCGTGGGTCAACACCGCCTACAACCTGGGTGCGGCTCTGGGTGCGGCTGCCGGTGGTGTCCTGGTCGACCGAACTGGTCCGGCCTCGGGATTCGTCGGCGCTACCGGGTTGCTCGGTTGCTGCGTAGTGATCGGCGCTCTGGTCACACCGTGGCGAAGTGTGACGGGAGCCGAAGTGCCCTTCCGTACCGATCCGCCGGCAGCCGACGAAGGGGCGCCCCCGCCTGAGCCCGGGGTGCCGGGTACGACTACCGCATCGTCAGCGGAGACCGGGAGCCACGGGAAAGCCACTGCTCGATCATCCGGTGCGGCTGAGCGCACGCATCCTGAGTGACCGACTTCGGCGGGCTGCGGCGCTGTACGAAAGACGGCATTCGGCCCCCGAGTTCGTGTGACGTGCGGTGCTCCCGAGCACCGCACTTGGTGCGAGTGCCGCCTCGGGCCCTCCGGCACCGCGCCGGCAGGCTGCGTCCGGGCCCTTTTCGGTGGGGCACATGGGCACATTGGCACGTGGGCAATTGGGCACGTGGGCATGTGCCCACGTGGACGGCGCAGGCCGGGGAGCTGTCCTTATGGTGCGGTAGCGTCCGGACATGAAAGCCAATGAGTTCTCGACCGCCACCGAGCGGGAAGCCCTCTGCGGCTTTCTTGACACACAGCGCGCCGCGCTGGTTCGGACAATCGATGGTGTTTCCGACACGAGCGCCCGCATAACTCCGACGGCGAGCTCGTTGTCCCTGATGGGCCTGCTCAAACACTCCGCACTCTGGGAGCGCAGGTGGTTTCAGGTCATCGTCGCGGGGTGGGTGCTTCCTGGCGAGTGGCCCGAAGCGGAGGGTCAGGACTGGAGTGACGAGGACTTCCGTGTGGACGAGCAGGACTCGGTGAAGCACTGGACGGGCTTCTTCGAGGAGCAGGTGGCCATCTCACGGGAAATCACCGCAGGTCTGGCGCTGGAGACTCCGTGCAGCCGACCCGATCTGGCGGACCGGAATCTGCGCTGGGTCCTGCTCCACATGATCGAGGAGACTGCCCGGCATGCCGGCCATGCGGACATCATTCGGGAGAGCCTCGACGGCAGCCGCGGTATGTAGCGTTCTGTCACAGGCCCGATCCGGCGCAGGGTCCTGCTGACGGCACGAATTCGGCGCCGCCGCCCGGCGGCTCTTCAGGCGGCCTCCCTTTTCCTCGCCCGGCGCGCGACGGCGCACCAGCGGGTGCGCAGGTTCGCCCCCGCTATGGCGGACGGACGGACCGGTTGCCTAGGGTCCTCCCTATGCCCGAGCTGCAGCTGCTTCGTCCGGACCATGTCCCTGCGCTCCTCGCCTTCGAGCGGGAGAATCGTGCCTACTTCGCGGCGTCCATCCCTGATCGGGGCGAGGACTACTTCGCCCGTTTCGACGAGCGGCATCGTGACCTGCTGGCCGAACAGGGGGCCGGGGTCTGCTTTTTCCACGTGCTGATCGGCGCGATGGACGAAGTGCTGGGGCGGGTCAACCTGGTCGATGCGGCGGATGGCGTTGCCGGGCTCGGGTATCGGATCGCAGAACGGGCCGCGGGCCGGGGGCTGGCCACCTCGGCCGTGCGGGAGGTGTGCGGCCTTGCCGCCGGCACGTACGGGTTGACCGCCCTGCGGGCCGCCACCACCCTCGACAACGCGGCGTCCCGAGCCGTGCTGGCCCGTACCGGGTTCGCAGTGACCGGTGAGACGCGGCTCTCCGGTCGACCCGGCCTGACGTATCGTCGCGGCCTCGGGGATTTCTCCGCTCCGCGTATCGATGTCGGTCACCCCGGTTCGGCGCCGAATTGACTCGCGCCCGCAGAGGGCAGCCCCCTGGCTCAGGACCAAGCCGAGGTCCGCACACGTGCCGGACTCGGCGTCGTGGTCGCCGAATCCGGCGAGGAGGCCGAGCGGCGGTCCGGGCGCGGGCGGAGGCCGACTACCCGCCGGGGGTATCGTCGGGAGTTGCGTCTGTCGGGCGCGCTCGATGCGAGGAGGGAATGAGCAGTGGCATTCATTGGACACGGGCACACGCGGGGAATCGCGCGACTGCCTGTGCTCTTTGCGCTCCTGTTCGGTCTGTTCCTCATGCACGGCGCCCCGGCCACCGCTGCTGAAGGCTGCCACGGTGCATCGTCCGCCGCCCGGATGCCCGCAGGTCACGGCGCAGCGGCGACGGAGTCCGAGCACTCCATGCCGATGGCGCATCTGGGCAGTCAGCGGGCCGGGGCATTCTCGACGGAGCATGGGGCGATGTGCGTCTCGACCCCCGCACGCGAAAGGACCCAGTTCCCGGTCGGCGGCCTGGCGAACCTCGGCGCGGTGCCGGCGGCACGCCTGGCAGCTCGCCCTCGCATCCTCGGCTGCACGGGCCGGCACGGGCCACCGCCGACCGTGGGGCGAAGTCTGCTGATCCAGGTGGGTATCGCGCGGACCTGACAGGACGGCGCCGGAACCCGGACGACCGGGCCGGTGACGTGACCTGCTCATCCCCCGCGCGCCCGCCCGGCGTGGTGCGCCCACCCGGAAAGACTCTCGGCATGTTCACTTCTTCCCACTCCGCCGCGCGTCGTCGTGCCCTCGGGGCCGCGACCGCTGCTGCCCTGGCGCTGACGCTGGTCGCCTGCGGCTCCTCCAGCGAATCCTCGATGCCTGGCATGGACCACGGCACCAAGCCCTCCGCCTCTTCCACGCCGAGGGTGACCCCGTCGACGGGCGGTATGCCCGGCATGGACCACATGGCCGACGGAAGCGGTCTGTCCGACACCGAGCACGGCTTTCGCCTCACCAGCCGGGACATGACACTGCCGGCGGGCGGACACGCTGCGTATCGGTTCACCGTCACCGGCCCGGACCGTAAGCCGGTCACCGACTTCGCCGTGGACCAGACGAAGCGGATGCATTTCTACGCCATCCGAGCGGACCTGACCGGCTTCCAGCACATCCACCCCACCATGGCCGAGGGCGGCGCCTGGACCGCCAGGCCGGCCTCCCTGGCGCCCGGCTCCTGGCGGCTGTTCGCCTCCTTCACCCCCGACAGCGGCGCAGGCAGGGGCCGGGCTCTCGTGCTCAGCCGCACCGTCACCGTCCCCGGCGCGGCGGCCAGGGTCCCGCTGCCTGCCGCAGCCTCCACCGCGGAGACCGACGGGTACACCGTCGCCGTCAAGGGCAAGCCGATGGCCGGGATGGCGCACCCGCTGATCGTGACCATCACCAGGAACGGGAAGCCCGTCGCCGGCCTTCAGCCCTACCTGGACTCGTACGCCCACCTCACCGCATTCCACGAGGGCGACACCGCATTCGCCCATCTCCACCCGCAAACGAAGGTGAACGGTGACCACGGCGGACCGGAACTGTCCTTCCACGCCGAACTGCCGAAGTCGGGGAACTGGCGCCTGTTCCTCCAGTTCCGGACTGGTGGGAAGCTGCATACCGCCGCGCTGACCCTGCACGTCGGCTGAACTTCCGTGGGACGCAGTGTTGTTGGTGGCGCTTCACCTGTGTCCCGACTGCCCCAGGGCTGCCGGTCGGGCGAAGTCGGGGCTCCTTGCCGTCATGACCTCGCCCGATCACGGCAGCCGCATGCCGCCGCCTGGTGGAGCTGGGACGAGTCGGTCACAGGAGGTCACGGGGCACGGTCTCGTTCCACGAACGGGAGAACACCCGGCGGTGGTACTCATATACGTCGAGCGTGGCGTCCACGAGCACTCCGTTTCACTGCACCGCAGCATGGTGCGGGTCTCACCCGTACGTCCCAGCCCTCCCGGCGGAGACGCATGGTCCAGGCGGCTGGACGATGTGGGCTGTCCGGCGTGCAGCGACGAGTGCGCAGGGGCGTCGGGTGGAGGCATTGATATTGTCTGGGTCTGCCGACCAGGGGGAGGGACCCCTGTCGACCGGCGGCTGACACGTCGGCGCGAACGGGGGAGTGGGTTGGTTATGAGCCTCAGTAGCGCGATGGGCAGTGACGCCCCACAGGATGTCGTGACGGTGCAGAACGCCGCAGCCGTCTTCGAAGGTGAACCCGGCGACATCGGGGCGGCTCGCCTGTTCGCGACCGCTTTTCTTCACGCCCACAGCTCACCTGCTGCGCTGCTGGGGACAGCGCAACTGGTCGTCTCGGAGCTGGTGACCAACGCTTTCAAGTACGCGCCCGGCCCGGTTCTCGTCGAGATCGGGATCCAGCCGGGAGCGGTGGAGCTCACGGTGTGGGACAGCTCCACAACGATCCCGCACGCGGGGCGCAAGAATCCGGAGCGCATAGGAGGCCACGGGCTGGAGATTGTTCTGGCCCTCACTGAAAGCCTCACAGCCGAATCACACCCGGTCGGTAAGAAGATCACCGCCCGTCTCATGAACGAGGCCGCCGACGGCGAGAAGTAAAAGCTGCCCTGTCGGGCGCGGGGTCGCCTCGCCTCCTCCGCGTTCCCGTTGTGCGCAGCAGACGCCGTTGGGGTCTGTGAGCAGCGCCAGTAGCACCTGCCTGACGTGCCTCTCAGCGTTGATCCCCCGGCTGATGGGCGATGGCTACCCGATCCTTCAGGGATCTCTACGACAGACGACAGTTTCCATGGCCTCCGACAGCGCCACAGCGGTTACACCCGTGGTGGAGCGGAGGGCCGAGCCTGCCCCTGCGAGCGGCGGCGGAGATGACCGCTGCTCCGTCCGAGCACCGCAACTCCTCCGGGGCCGGCCTGAAACCGGCCGTGCTGTGACCGGGCGCGGGCCTGGCGATAAACCGCTTGACCTGGCCGCGGGGCGACGCTGCACTGTGGCGGGACACCACGAGTCATGGTGCCGGTATCCCGGGGAGGCAGTGGCAGCAATGGAGATCCGTCCCACGACCGAGCAGGACCTCGACGTCTTCGTCGACACACTCCATGCCGCGTTCGGGCGCTTCCCGGAAACCCCGGCCGAGGGCGGCGGCGTCTGGTGGTCGGCGCTCGAAATGGACCGTGGCCTGCTCGCCCTGGCGGCGGACGGGCGGCCCGTCGGCACCGCCGGTGCGTATTCCTTCGAGCTCACCCTGCCCGGTGAGAACCTCGTCCCGGCCGGCGGAGTGACCGCCGTCGGCGTCCTGCCCTCGCACCGACGCCAGGGCGTGGCCGGCGCGATGATGCGGCATCAGCTCACCCAGCTGCGCGCCCGGGGGGATTTCCTCTCCGTCCTGCTGGCGTCCGAGGCCCTGATCTACCGCAGGTTCGGCTACGGACCTGCGACCTACACGCGGCGGCTGACGGTGCCGCGCCACCAGGGCGCCCTCGCCCTCCCCCGGTCGCGAGGCAGGACCGACGCCCCAGCGAGCGGTTCGGACACCGGCACGATCGAGCTGCTGCGGCGTACCGAGTGCGGCGAGATCCTGGAAGTGGTCTACGACCGGTACCGCCGCGCACAGCCCGGCGCGCTGTCCCGGCCGCACCGCTGGTGGGCAAGGGGCGCGGGGCAACCCCCGGTTTCTGCGGCGCCGCGCTACGTCGTCGTCCACCGTGACGCCGACGGCGTCCCGGACGGGTACGCCAGCTATTCCGTTGGCGAACCCGGCACCCTGACGGTCGACGAGACCATTGCCACCGACGACACCGTTTTCACAGCCCTGGCCCGATGCGTGCTCGGACACGACCTGGTCACTCAGGTCGTGTTCAAGCACTTCCCGCCCGACCACCCGCTGCGCTGGCAGTTCGCGGACTTCCGCGCCGGACAGGTGAGCAACGACACCGACTGGCTCTGGGTGCGGCTGCTGGACATCCCGCGTGCGCTGACCGCGCGCGGCTGGTTCGTGGACGGCGAACTCGTTCTCGACGTCGTCGATCCGTTCCTC
This sequence comes from Streptomyces sp. NBC_00344, assembly GCF_036088315.1. Lineage (NCBI taxonomy): Bacteria > Bacillati > Actinomycetota > Actinomycetes > Kitasatosporales > Streptomycetaceae > Streptomyces > Streptomyces sp. NBC_00344. The sequence goes on from NZ_CP107996.1 coordinate 6,731,065, forward strand.
GGCGAGCACAACCGCTACCTGCTGACCGTCCGGAACGGCAAGGCCGACTGCGTCCCGACGGACCGGGAGCCCGACCTGTCCCTGGACGTGAGCGATCTGGGCTCGGTCTACCTCGGAGGCACCGCCCCGAGCACGCTCGTGCGTGCCGGACACATCCGGGCCCACAGCCCGGGCGCCGCCGCGCTCGCTGACGCCCTCTTCCGCGCCGAGCGGTCCCCGCACTGCCTGCACTGGTTCTGACCGCGCGCCCGCCGACCCCGCACGGGTCTCGTCAAGGCACCCCACACTGTCGAGCGGCCATCAACCGGGCTGAGCTGGGGGGCCAGGCCGTAGGAACGCGAACAGACAAGCTCGCCATCGCCGGCCACGCCGCACTCCGCCTCGTCGCCATCCCCGTCGGGACGCGGTACTGACGAAGGAAGGCGGTGCGTCCGTCGCAACAGAACAGCGCAAGGTCTTCGATGGAACCGGGGCCTGTGAGGAAGCCCGGTTGGTCAACCAGAGAAAGAGTGGCTCCGGCCGATTTCCTCCGTCGTGGTTACGGCTTTCGCGCGGCGCCAATGCCAAGGAGAACGTGACAGGCCGCCTGCCCGACCCGACCTGCCCGACCTGCTCGGTCGGCTCACTGCTGTCGCGCCCAAGCGTATTTCCGCGTGGAGTGGAGGGGCGCACCGCTGCGGGAGGCATCGCCCCCTGGACTGCGGGCAGGCGCTGAGTGAAGACCAGAGAGCCAGAGGAGCAGGCCATGCCGGCAGGATCGAGCCAAAAACGAGAGCGGCAGTACGAGCACATCAAGGAAGGTGCAGAGAAGCGGGGGACCTCGGAGGGCCGGGCGAAGGAAATTGCCTCGCGCACCGTCAACAAGGAACGGGCGCGGTCCGGAGAGGCCAAGACGTCCAGCAGGGTTTCCACGCGTGACCCGAAGTCCGCGTCGCAGCGGGGCGGCGAGCGCTCGCACAGCGGCCCGCAGGGCCCCACAAAGGACCAGCTGTACGAAGAGGCGAGGAAGAAGAACCTCGAAGGCCGGTCGACCATGAACAAACAGGAGCTCCGAAAGGCCCTCGGTCGCTGATCCCCGGCGCCACCTTCAGTCCGCGTCGCAAGGAGACCGAGCCGTGGCGGCTCGGTACGACGGGGAACCTGTCGCCGGCATCAGCGCGCGGCCGGGCCCGCGGGCGGCGGTGGGACGGACGCCGAACTCCACTTGCTTCGCGGGACCCGGTGTGGCCCGCGCTCGGGCCGGCGCGGCGCCCGTCCACGGCGCCTTCCCGGCGCGTCAGTGCACCGATCCCGTTTCAGCTGCCAACCGGGCCAATTGGTCGCCGAAGCCCCCGACAGCCCGGGGGTGCAATCGGCTCGAGGTCTCGACGGGGCAACCCGGGGTGCGCAGCACGCGGTGGCCGCCGCGTACGAGTGCGCTGACAAGAGCGTGGTCCTCGCCCACGGGAAGGGCGGGAAAGCCACCGACGCTCCGGTAGGCGTCGGCAGCCACCCCGAGGTTGGCTCCGTGGACGTGGGGGTGGTGCCAGGGCCTCCCGAAGCCGGGTCGTGAAGCGTTGTAGAGCTGATGGTGACGGTCGGCGAGATGGGGGAGCGGAGGCCAGCGGGTGACAGTCACCGTGCCGACAACCGCCTCCCAGCCGGCGCGTGCCTGGTCGATCTGGAATGCGAGCCAGTCGGGCGGAACGGCGCTGTCGGCGTCAGTGGAGGCGAGCCAGGTAACGGTGGCGGGGGCCCCGAGTGTGGCCATGGCGTGCTGCGCGGCGGCGGCACGGGCCTTGCCCGGATTCTGGGATCCCAGGTGCAGCACACTCGCACCCGCGCTGCCGGCCACCTCCGCCGTATCGTCCACGCAGGCATCCGCCGCCACGACCGTCGTCACGTGCAGCCCTGCCAGCGCGGGATGACGTGCGGCGGCGTTGACGGCGGCGAGTGCGCGCGGCAGAAGCTTCTCCTCGTTGTGCGCGGGGATGAGTACCGCTATCGCTTCCGGCTTCATGCCAGCCCTTCTCTCTCCGCCGGCGACGGCGGCCGGGACCCGTCCGGGCCCAGCCTGCTGAATGTCTGAAGGACGAAATCGTCCTCGCGGTGGTCGGCTGTGAGGGTCAGGCCGGGCACGTGTGTGAGGACCGATGCGAGGCCCGTCCCGGTGGTCAGATGTTCCTGAGCCGGATGGTTCCAGTGGACGGTGACCAGGGTGCCACCCGGCTCCAGAGCGGCGACCGAGCGGTGCAGCAGAAGATCGAGAGCCGCGGTGTCGAAGTAGTAGAGCAACTCGGACAGGACGATGAGGTCGAAGGTACCTGCCGGCCATTGCTCGGGAAGGACCCGGTGCTCCACCGTCACATGGGAGTGCCCGGCGACACGCTGCGCAGCGGTGGCGACGGCGGTCGCCACGCGGTCACATGCGAGCAGCGCATCGCACCGTCCTGCCAGCCGCAGCGTCAATTCGCCTACGGAACAAGCCGGTTCGAAAGCACGGCGGTATCGCGGCTGGGCGAGGGCAGCGAGGGTCAGCTCGTATTTGCGGTGCTCGTACCAGCGCTCGGCCAGGTGCCATGGATCGGGCGAGTGCCGGTACATCGCCTCGAAGTAGGAAGCGGGTGTGCTCACCGGAACACCACCTCCGCGGGCCGCAGATGATGGGCGATCTCATCCGGCGGCAGGATCGCGGCGTCACCCGGTTCCGGTCCGAGCGGGCTGATCTGGCTGGTGAAGCACTGGATTGCCGCGGCCTTCCGGGCCAGCGCAGGGGGAGGCAGGGGAATGCGCGCGGCATCCGACCAGGGCACTCGGTGGTCACCGGGGTGCGCCCAATGCCACATCCAGACCGGGTAGTGCAGACAGGGCACTCCGGCCGTGTCCGATGCGGTCAGCGCCGCACGGCCCGCGGCCTCGTGGTCGGTGTGGAGGTCCCCTGTCCAAGGTGCGGCGCAGAGGACCGCCCCCATCATCACGTCGGCAAGCGCGGCGGCGACACGGTCCTCGTGACGGGCGACTTCGGTGTCCGGGACATGGAGGCGGACGATGTCCACGTCCGCTGCTCCGAGTTCAGCCAGTGCAGCGCGCGTCTCCTTGGCACGTATGCGCGCGAGGGACTCGGGGGTTTCCACGCGGCTGTGGGGATGCGAGCGCTCTCCATCGGTCACGGTGACCACCGTCAGGTCGAGCTCTGAGGCCGCCAGCAGACTGATGGAGCCGCCAAAACCGAGTACTTCGTCATCCGGGTGGGCCGCGACCACGACAGCGCGTCCCGAGGCCGGCAGCGCGAGCTGCGGCAGCTCGCTCCACCCGGCCCACTCCCGCCACTCGCTCTCCTCGGTTCCCCGGGCCTGGATCAGATCGACGGCCGGCTCCTGGCTCCGGGGCGTCGTGTGTGTCATCGGGTCTCCTCCGGGCGGGCGACGAGACCGCCGAGCTCCGCGAGGTTGCGCTCGGCGTGGTGCTGGCGAAGATAGACACTCAGGTCGGCGACGTTACGGGCATGACGCAGATCGTGACTCAGAGGTCCGGCGCCCGTGGCCCGGCCTACGTGGGTCAGCGTCGCACTGCACGCCTCTTCGACGAACGCGCGCACCCGCAGACTGCGCAACCTGGCCGTTCCGCTGCTGTCCAGCGGGTCCTGGTCGATCTCGGCCGCGGCCTCGTCCAGGAGCACGCCCGCCGCGTGCAGGTGCATCTCGACAGCACCCAGGTGGGCATCGGTGTGCGGGTCCGGCCTGCGATGTGCCGTGCTCCGCAGGGTTTCGGCGACCGCGAGCGCCCCGCCGTACCAGCAGGCGGCCACACCGATACCGCCGTGCTGGAAGCCCGGGCGCTGTACGTACGCTTCCACGCCGGCGCCCACCGGGTCGGCCGGCAGGTCCCTGATCCGTACGTCGGGGGTGTCGCTGCCGGCCATGCCGATGGCCTGCCACGTGCCCTTCACGGGTTGGCAGCCGGGGCCGCCCGTGCTGATCGCGAACAGGCGCCGGCCGTCTTCGGCGGTGGCGGTGATGAGGGCTCGGGTGCAGCTGTGGGCACCTGAGCAGTACTGCTTGAGACCGTTCAGGCGCCAGCCGGCTCCGGTGTGGGTGGCGGTGACACCTTCGCCGGGTGGTTCCGCCGCCCAGACCCCCCATCGTTCGCCAGGGCCCGGAGCGGGGCCCCCGAGCTCCGCGAGGATCGCGGTCGCGTCGACATGGCCCTCCACGAGTCGCGCCAGGCAGAGGTCCCGTTGGGCGACGGATCGAAGGGTGGTCAGTCGTTGCCGGGTGCGGCCGGAACCGGGCAGGGGGCATTCCAACAGGCCGGAGGCAATGTCCGTGACGACGGCCGCGAACTGTTGAGCAGTCTCGCGCCGGGCCCTTTCCGGGCTGAGCCCGGCATCATCGTCCGGATCAGCAGGCCATTCGAGAGCGGACCCCAGCGGAGTGGAGATGTCATGCATACGAGAACTCCTCGGCCCGCGACGGAGAACCCGTATGCCACCGGACCGCGCCCGCATGCGCAGATCCGAAGGACTTCCAGCAGGGGCGGCCGGGCGTGCGGCGCATGTCGGTCTCCTTGCCATGACAGGTACCAGATGCCGTACGGCCCCGCGCTCTCAGTTTCACCGTGGCGTCATGGTTCCGCTGTCAGCGCCGAGCCTGCGGGCGGCTTGGTGCGGCCGGCTTTCATACTGTGACATGTGGTGGCGAAGTCGGCTCGCTGCCTTCGGGTGCCCCTCCCGTCCCGATGCATGCGCCCGACCGGGAGGTCGGTGGCCGCCGCCGAAACCGTCAGGAAGCCCGCTTGTCCCGCTTCGGTGAGGCCGTTCGATAAGCATGTACTTGACACCTCGGGGGTGTACCCGCAGGGTCGGCCAACGGCCGTGGCCGGGTGGTAAGCCGGCTTGTTCTGTCTGGGGTGACGGCCCTGGTCGGTGTGGGGCTCGTGGTTGCTTCCGGGTCAGTGTCTGCGGTCCTTGCGCGCCGCCGTACCCACCTTTTCCTTCACGTCTTCCACCACCGACTTGTCCAGCGCGGCCCGCACGAGGGCCGCGGCGAAGACCGCCAGGTGCTCCGTGGCCACCAGCTTCGCCAGATCGCGGGACTTCGTCGGCAGCCCGAGGCGCTGCGCCCCTTGCACAGCCTTGCCGTCGAGGTAGGGCTCCAGCTCGGTCCAGATCCCTTGCACCTCACGCAGGAAGATGTCCGCTCCCGCAGGTCCGATCCCGGGCAGTTCCCGGAGAAGCTCCTGCATGCGTGCGGGGTCACCGCCGGCTTCCTCGCGCAGACGCCGCAGGTCGCCTCCGTATCGCTGCCGGATGAATGCGGCGCCCTTGCCGAGGGTGGTGGACGTGCTCTCGTCGTAGCGCCTGTAGTGGCCCGCGCCCAGTGCGTCCACACGCTGCTGCCAGGTGGCGTCCTGCATACGGCGGGGAGTGCGCATGTCCGCCTCGAACAGTTCACGTGCCGCATCGACGGCGACCGAAGCGCGGATGCGGGCGCTGAGGAGGCAGGCGAGGACGAGCAGTTGGTACAGCGGCTGGGGGGTGTCCCGGAGCCGGATTCCCGCCTGTGAGGCGTAGGTCCGGCCATGGGTGTCGAGCAAGGCGTGGGCGGTTTCGCGGCGTGCGGCCTTGGGGTTCATGCCGTCCTCCCTGACCGCATGTGCGGCGCTTGGACTCCGTACGGCTGAATTGTCTCAAAGCGGGCGGGCAGACGCAGAAGCAGAGGTCAGGCGGATGGGGCGGGTGTCCAACGGTCATCGGCCGGAAGGCCTGGTACGTGCCGGAGAGAATTCGGGCGGACGGGATGGGGTACCGCATAGTCATGAACGACACGTATCGGGTCCGCGCCGGCCGGCGCACGCTCTCCGTGCACCGGCCGGACAAGGTGCTCTTCGGGGACGACGGTCTGACGAAGGCGGATCTCGCCGAGTACTACCGGCGGATCGCCCGGTACATGGTGCCCGAGCTGAAGGGGCGTCCGCTGATGCTGGAACGCCACCCCGAGGGCATCACCGCGCAGCCGCACTTCATGCAGAAGGACACCCCGGAGCACTACCCGGACTGGGTGCACACCACCGAGGTGGCCAAGGAAGGCGGTACCGTCCGGCACACCGTCTGCGACGACTCAGCCACCCTGGTATTCCTCGCCGACCAGGCCTGTGTGTCCTTGCACCGCTGGCTGTCCACCACCGCGCACCTGGAGGCCCCCGACCGCCTGGTGTTCGACCTGGACCCGCCGGGGGACGACTTCGGTGCGGTGCGTCACGCCGCTCGTCTGACGAAGGAACTGCTGGATGAACTGAAGCTTCCCTCCATGCTGATGACCACCGGCTCCAGAGGTCTGCATGTGACGGTCCCGCTCGACGGGCGCACCAGTTTCGACGAATGCCACGCCTTCGCGCGGGACGCGGCCGAAGTCCTGGCCGCCCGGGACCCCGGTCGGCTCACCACCGCCGTTCGCAAGAATCGGCGCGGCGGCCGTCTGTACCTCGACATCCAGCGCAACATCTACGCCCAGACCGCGGTCGCCCCGTGGTCAGTACGCGCCAGGAAGGGGGCACCGGTCGCCGCACCGCTGCCCTGGGACCGTCTCGAGGACCCTGGACTCACCGCTCGGAGCTGGTCGTTGCGTGATGTGGACGCCATCATGGAACTCGCCGGGTCCAAGCCCTGGTCCGGCACTGGCCGAAGGCGGTCCCTCTTGGCGGCACGGCAAAGACTGACCAAGCTGCGCTGAGGGCGAGGACAACATGCTGGAGAAGTCCGCCTGCGCCACGGTCGCCGCCCGGTACGTCGAGACGGCGCAGAAGTCCGTCGAGGTGGGCGTCGGCAAACGGGCCGTCCGTGGTGTCGCGCACTACGCGGTGTGTGCGGGATCTGTACGCGAGTCCTAGCCGCCGGTTCCGTACGCGGCCATGAACATGTCCAGCAGCCCATCGACTGCTTCCGCGTCGACGGGGCGGTTCGACAGCAGGTGGCGGTAGTACAGCGTCCCGCACAGCACCTCGGCGGCGAATTCCAGGTTCACTTCCGCGGCCAGTGCCCCGGTCCGCTGGCCGCGGGTAATCCGGTCGAGGGTGCTCTGTTCGACGGTGGCCAGAAAACGTTCGTGCACTGTCTCCCGCAGCGTGGAGTCGGCCTGCGCCTCGGCGATGACGGCGCGGTAGACGGGACCGATCGGTGGGCTGGAGAGGGCGAGGCTGGAGCGCAGGAACTGTTCGCGCAGATCCGCGCGGACGTCGCCGGTGTCGCGATAGTCGAGGTCGCTGGACCACACGAAACTGAGCGCGTCGAGCAGCAGCGCCGCCTTGGACGGCCAGCGCCGGTAGATCGTGTGTTTTCCGACCCCTGCCCGTCTGGCGACCGCCTCGATGCTCAGGCCCGCGTAACCGACCTCCCCGGACAGGTCGAGGGTTGCCTGGAGGAGTTCTTCGGTACGTGCGGCGCCACGGCGCCGCGGGGTGTCGGGCGTGTCCGTCATGCCATCACCTTATCGGCACGTGACGTGCCGTTGACAATGCCGTCGGATGCGCGCAGTATTCCGTCTCGATCGGCACGACACGTGCCGATGGGGGATGCGATGGCATGTCGCCACCGACCGCCCAGGATTGCGCCATATCCGATCCGCGAGGGGGACCTGCCCGTGAGCAGCACCGAGGGCAACACGCACGAGGGATTCACGGCCGAGGAACGGGCCGCGATGAAGGACCACGCGCAAGAGCTGAAGAAGGCGGCCCGCCGCAGCTCGCGCGCGGACAAGGCAGCGGAGGCCGAGCGGGACGTGCTCGCGAAGATCGCCGAGATGCACGGCTCGGACCGGATCATGGCCGAGCGGGTCCACGCCGTCATCGCCGCCACGGCCCCCGCCCTCGCTCCGAAGCTCTGGTACGGGATGCCCGCCTACGCGCTGGACGGCAAGATCGTCTGCTTCTTCCAGAGCGCGGCGAAGTTCAAGGCGCGTTATGCGACGCTCGGGTTCAGCGACCAGGCGAAGCTGGACGAGGGCACGATGTGGGCGGCCGGTTTCGCCCTGACCGAAGTGACGGCCGAGGTGGAGGCTCGGATCGCCGCTCTCGTGAAGCAGGCGGTGAGCTGACGGGCTGACACCTCCGGCCCCCGCGTATCCATCCAACGGAGCGTCTCTCGGACCGGCATGACGTGTAATCGGGTAGGTGGGCGTGATGTCCGCCCGCGATGCGTCGATCGGATGAGCGAGGCCCGGGCAAGGCAGAGCTGTCTATGATCGATTGCCGAGTTGGCTGCGGCAGCTCCGAACGACCACGCGGCGCGGCGGCCCGGTGGAGAGGGAAGGACACGGGCCATGGGGCAAGGGAAGACAGGACATGAGGCGGTCAGCGTCCTGAAAGACGCGTACGGGGCCTTTGCGTGCGTCGTGACCTCGCTCAGCGACGAGGAGTCCTGGCTGCCGAGTGGATGCGAGGGATGGGCCGTGCGGGATCTCGTCTTCCACTGCGTGGCTGACGCACAGCGGGGACTGGTGGCTCTGCACACACCCGCAGCCGGTCCTTCGGACCGCGATGCCGTCACCTATTGGGCCGACTGGCGGCCGGGCACAGCTGGTGCGGCCAACGGACGGCGGTACACCCGGGTGGGGGCCAGTATGTTCCTGGACTTCGAGCAGTTGCGAGGACTGTACCTGGAGACCGCAGCAGCGGTGCTCACCGCTGCGGAGCGCAGCGATCCCCAGCAACTCGTCGGCACACAGGGACATGTACTCACCGCCGCCGATCTGATGACCACCCTCACCGTCGAGGCCACGGTTCATCACCTGGACCTCGTGGCTGACCTTCCGGAAGCCGCCCCCCGGCCGAGTGCGGCCGGGCTGGCGTGTGTACGGCTCATCCTCGATGGTCTGCTCGGCCATCCGGTACCCGTGAACTGGAGCGACGGGGACTATGCGCGGGCAGCCACAGGCCGGCGGTCACTGACCGCCGCTGAACACCTCGAACTCGGCACCGACGCCGACCGGTTGCCACTGTTCGGATAACCCCGACACTCTCACGCCGAACGTCCGCCCATCACCCCGCGGAACACCGTGCATACGGGCAAGCCCAGGAGGCCGGACCGGGTCCACGCTGAACCGACTCAATGGCCCTCAACGCCGGTACAACCAACATGGCTTATGCCAAGAATCAGGGAGAGCGCATGCTGTTCCGTCCCACGACCGACGCCGATCGCGACCGCGTTGTCGCTGTTACGGTCGACGAACCCATCAGCTGGATTCCCGCCGACCGCTACCTCGATGAACTGGGCCAGGGGATGTACCGGCCGGAGTGGACCTGGATCGCCGAGGACGGCGACCGCGTGGTGGCCCGGGCCCTGTGGTGGGGGCAGCCGGCCAGTGAGTACCCCATTGCCCTGGACTGCCTGCATGTCGATGCCGCGGTCGACGACCGTACGATGGTCGCTGCCGGGCTGCTCACCGCGAGCCTGAAGGCCTTTGCCGAACAGGGCGCGCCCAAACTGCCGCTCTACAACGTGACACTGCCGAACGGCTGGCGCGAGGAGGCATCCGTCACGGACGCACTGGCCTGGCGGCGCGATGCCGCCGTGGCAGCCGGGCTCACCGACGAGGTGGAACGGCTGCGCCTGGAGTGGACGCCGGACGCAGGCCTCCCGACCGGTGGCGGCCTCACCTTCGCCGGGGCCTCGGACGAGGAGTTCCTGCGGGTGTTCCGGCAGGTCGCGGTGGGCAGCCTGGACGGCGAGACCCGCAGGAACCTGGCTGCCAAGGGTGTCGAGGCCACTGCCCGGGACGAGATGGACTTCTATCTCGGCTGTCCGGGGGAGCGCGAGTGGTGGCGGCTGGCCCGCAACGCCCAGGGGGAGACCGTGGGGTTGGCGATCCCGTCGGCGACCCCGTACAACCGCAACGTCGGTTACCTGGGCATCATCCCCGAGTTCCGCGGCCGCGGTTACGTCGACGGTCTGCTCGCCGAGATCACCCGTGTACACGCGGAGGCGGGAGCCGAGCTGATCACAGCCACCACGGACACGGGGAACGCGCCGATGGCCGCCGCCTTCGCCCGGGCCGGCTACCGGACTGCTCAGATCCGGATGATCTACTCGGCGCCGGAATCAGCCGGAACCATGGGGCCGCCGGAGTCATGAGACCCAGTGCCGTGACGCTTCAGGTCCGGAAGCTGACGTCGCGTTCGGGCGAGGCACCGTAGAGGTGGTGCCGGACCGTGCGGGGGACTCGGAAGCAGCGATCCGACTGGCACGTGGTGTTCAGGGGTAGAGCGGGGTAGACCGTAGGCCGGAGACATGAAGGAGGATCTCCAGGTACGCGCGCGTCGCCTGTGCAAGCGCGCAGAAGTCATGTGTCATGTACTGGACATTACGCATGGTCGTAGTGCGTCAAGGAAAAGGGGACCGACGCCATGAACAGATCTGCCTCCCGGGGCCTCGCCCGTGTGAGCCTCGCGCTGGGTGCCGCAGCGGCGTCGACCGTGCTGGTCGCGACGGCGAGTGCGGCGGTGCCGGGGACCGCTGCCGGGGACACGGGAAAGCCCGCCCCCTCTCGCGCCGGCACCGAACGCGGCTGCGCTGTCGCGTACTTCGACCTGGGCGAGACTCTGGTGCACACGGCTGACGACGGGAGTACGAGCTACCAGCCGGGTGCATCCGCCTACCTGCGCACGCTGCGGGAACGCCACATCAAGGTCGGGCTGATCACCAACGTGCCGTCCTCCTGGGGCACGACCGATGCCGAGCGCGCGGCCAGGCTGAAGAAGGAGGTCGACACCAGCTGGAAGGGCTCCGTTCCCTTCGCCTGGGACGACTTCGGCGACCGCATCCTCACCCCGCGCACCGAGGCGGAGCGCAAACCGGCGCCCGCTCTCTGGGAGCGTGCCAGGGCCAACTCCGGCGGCTGCCACCTCGTCTACCAGGCCGAGACGGCCGAGGAGATCGATGCCGCCGCCTCGCTCGGCTACCTCGCCTTCCAGGTCGGGCAACCCTCCCGGCCTGCCTTCCTCCCGGCCCGGCTGATCGAGCTCCTCGCGCACCTGCCGCGCTGACGGCCCGGCCCGGGGAACACGAGCACGACGCGCCGGACGGAACAACACGCCCGCACCCGCGGAAGAAGGTGTGCGGGCGTGTTGCTTCGTCCGGGCGGCGGCCTCGGACCCCTCGGTCGGTCGGTCCGGGTTTCCGAGGATGGTGGCCTGGCGCCCGGGGGTCGCTTCCCTTGCCCGTTGCTGGTGCGGCCTCACTTGTCGGAGGCGGTTCACAGCCGTTTCGACGAGAAGCGCGTTTCTCCCTGCCCCGGGTCGCCGGGTGCCGGAGAAGTGGGCCCCAGGCCGCCAGGTGTTCGCACGGCTGACACTCGTCCTCGCGGAGCTGCGGTTCGCCGGTGCGCTGTGCAGCCCGCGTACCGACTGTCGATCCGCCGTCGTCGCAGGAAACGAGAAGCGGTCAGTGTTATGCCGGTTCCTGCTGGTTTATGGTTGTTCGATGCGACTTGCTCCCTGGTGGGCCTTGCTCTCCTCCGGGTGTGCCCCTGCGCTTCTGGTCGGTGCCTGGACGATTGCGCAATTGCGGCAAGGCCCGGGGTACGACCCTGTGAGGCAGACCCTCAGTGTGCTGGCGTCCTACGGAGCCAGCAGCTACTGGCTCATGACGGCGATACTGTTCGGGCTGGGAACGTGCTACGTGGCCACGGCGCACGGACTTCGTGCGGCGGCATTGGCCGGGCGGTTGGCTCTGGCCGGTGGCGGACTGACGGCGTTCGCGCTGACGCTGGTGCCCGCGCCCACCAGCGGCGGGGCACTGAAGCACGGGACTGTGGCCGGAGTCGGCTTCGTACTGCTTGCGGTGTGGCCTCCGCTGGCTGCCGACCGTAAGAGCAAATCAGCGCCGTGGGGGTTGCGGTTCGGTGTGTCGCTCACGGCGAGTGCGTTGATGTGCGCGAGCGCGGTGTGGTTCCTGGCCGAGCTGAAGAGTGGAGGGGCACCCGGCGTTGCCGAGCGTGTGCTGACTTTCGTTCAGGCGCTGTGGCCCTTCGTGGTGGTCATCTCCTGTCAGCGGCGCCCTGACTGACGCACGTACACAACGGACGGGCGGTGGCCCCCACAGACATGGGGGCCACCGCCTGCGCCGGTTCAGGGGCCGCCGGAGCCGGCCGAGTCAGCGGGTCGGCCGGCGTTGAGCCGACGCAGAGGTCGGCCAGGCGCGCAGATCAGGCGACGTCGAACCGGTCGAGGTTCATCACCTTGTTCCACGCCGCGATGAAGTCGGTCACGAACTTCTCCTGCGCGTCGTCGCTCGCGTAGACCTCGGCGAGCGCGCGCAGTTCGGAGTTCGAGCCGAAGACGAGGTCGGCACGGCTGCCGGTCCAGGTGATCTCGCCGGTCGCGGCGTCGCGGCCCTCGTACGTGTTCGCGTCATCGGACGTCGCGTGCCACGTCGTGCCGAGGTCGAGCAGGTTGACGAAGAAGTCGTTGGTCAGGACCCCGGAGGTCGAGGTCAGGACACCGAGCTGCGACTGCTGGGAGTTCGCGCCCAGCACGCGCAGCCCACCGACAAGAACGGTCATCTCGGGGGCGCTCAGGGACAGCAGGTTGGCCCGGTCGATCAGCAGGTACTCGGCCGGCAGCAGGCTGCCCTTGCCGAGATAGTTGCGGAATCCGTCGGCGGCCGGCTCGATGGCGGAGAAGGACTCCACATCGGTGTGCTCCTCCGTGGCGTCGACGCGGCCCGGGGTGAACGGCACCTCGACGTCGTGGCCGGCGTCCCTGGCGGCCTTCTCGACGGCCGCGTTGCCGCCGAGCACGATCAGGTCGGCCAGGGAGACCTTCTTGGCACCGGAGTTGAACTCCTGCTGGACGCCTTCCAGCGCGCGCAGCACGGTCGCCAGCCGGTCGGGGTCGTTGGCCGCCCAGCCGCGCTGCGGCTCGAGGCGGATACGGGCGCCGTTGGCGCCCCCGCGACGGTCGGTGTGGCGGAACGTGGAGGCCGACGCCCACGCGGTGAAGACCAGGTCCGCGACGGACGGCCCCGAGGCGAGGATCTTCGTCTTGAGGGCGGTGACATCCTCGGCCCCGATGATGTCGTGGTCCGCGTCCGGCAGCGGGTCCTGCCAGATCAGGACCTCTTCCGGGACCTCCGGGCCGAGGAGGAGCGACTTCGGGCCCATGTCGCGGTGGGTCAGCTTGTACCAGGCGCGGGCGAAGGCGTCGGCGAACTGGTCGGGGTTCTCGTGGAAGTTGCGGGAGATCGGTCCGTAGACCGGGTCGACGCGCAGCGCCAGGTCCGTGGTGAGCATCGTCGGGGCGATCCTCTTCGAGGAGTCGTGCGCGTGCGGGACTGTGCCCTCGCCCGCGCCGTCCTTCGGCTTCCACTGGTGGGCCCCGGCCGGGCTCTTGGTCAGCTCCCACTCGTAGCCGAAGAGGTTGTCGAAGAAGCCGTTGCTCCACCTGGTGGGCTCGTTGGACCAGGTGGCCTCCAGGCCGGAGGTGATGGTGTTGGCGCCCTTGCCGGTGCTGTAGGTGCTCTTCCAGCCGAGACCCTGCTCTTCGAGCGAAGCGGCCTCAGGGTCCAGTCCGACGCTGTCCGCAGGGCCGGCGCCGTGGGTCTTGCCGAAGGTGTGACCGCCGGCGATGAGGGCGACGGTCTCCTCGTCGTTCATCGCCATGCGGCGGAACGTCTCACGGATGTCGCGGGCCGATGCGAGCGGGTCCGGATTGCCGTTGGGACCCTCCGGGTTGACGTAGATGAGGCCCATCTGGACCGCTCCGAGTGGATTCTCGAGCTCACGGTCGCCGGTGTAGCGCTGGTCATCGAGCCAGGCGGTCTCTGGACCCCAGTAGACGTCCTCCTCCGGCTCCCAGACGTCCTCGCGTCCACCCGCGTAGCCGAAGGTCTCGAAGCCCATCGACTCCAGGGCGACGTTGCCCGCCAGGATCAGCAGGTCGGCCCAGGAGATGTTCTGGCCGTACTTCTTCTTCACCGGCCACAGCAGGCGACGGGCCTTGTCGAGGTTGGCGTTGTCGGGCCAGCTGTTGAGGGGAGCGAAGCGCTGCTGGCCCGATCCCGCCCCGCCGCGGCCGTCGCTGATCCGGTAGGTGCCCGCACTGTGCCACGCCATCCGGATCATGAGCGGGCCGTAGTGGCCGAAGTCCGCGGGCCACCATTCCTGAGAGGTCGTCAGCACCTCTTCGATGTCCTGCTTCACCGCGGGAAGGTCGAGGGCCTTGAACGCCTCGGCGTAGTCGAACTCCTCGCCGAGGGGATTGCCCGACGCGGGATTCGCGGCAAGAATTTTCACGTTGAGCCGGTCCGGCCACCACTGGCGGTTTCCACCGCCCTGTGTGGGGTGCGGGGCGCGCGCCCCGTGCGCGACCGGGCAGCCCTCCGCGCCCTCCATTTTGGCGTCCGTAACGATTGCTTCATGGTTCTCAGACATGGGAATCCTTCCAGGCCGGGCGGATCGCAGCTCAGGAACTGCGCATGGGGGGTGGTGATGCTGCTGGGACGGCGGAGGTTCGGGTCACGGCGGGTCGCTCGGGTTTCGGTCTCTGCCGCAGCGGGAGAGGCGGGACGGTCGTCGGGCGCGGTCGTGCCGCGTGGCCGGTCGGCGCCGGGGAGGTTACGCACCACCTCGCGACGCGGGGCTCGGCCGTCATGGCCGCTTCGTCCAGCGAACCGGCTCGGCTCGCCGAACGGTGGGACGCGATGCGGTGCACGTGTCCCGTCGCGGTGAACACCGGGCGGTCGTCCGTCACGGCGCGCAGACGATTACGGCTCAGGTGACTGCCCCCGGCGGAGGCCACCGCAATGCCACGGCGGACACGGCCCGGGACGGTCCACGTCACCGGCCTGGACAGTGTGGGCCACCGTCCCGAGGGAGGGGTCCGGTCGATCCCGGACGGTCCCGAGCGGCGCCGCGCGGCGCGGGCGACCCGCTTGCGCAGCCCGGTGCCGGGCGACTTCCCGGCGCGGGTTTCGCCACGCCCTCGTCTTCCTGCCGCATCGGACTCTCCTGTACTTTCATCGGTGCCGGAACCGATCCTACGATCGACAGAGTCCAAGTCAAGAAGTAACCCAAACCTGTGGTCGATCGGAATGCGTGCACGCGTAAGGCCGTACAGCCCGCCGGACGTGAAGAGGTGTGAGCCGACATGAGTGACCTGCTGGAGCGACTGCGAGGGCGTGGCTGGCGCATGACCGCGCAGCGGCGTGTCGTTGCGGAGGTGCTGAACGGAGATCATGTGCATCTCACGGCCGACGAGGTACTCGCCCGCGCGACACGGCGACTTCCTGAGATCTCCCGGGCGACCGTCTACAACACCCTGGGCGAACTGGTCTCCCTCGGCGAGGTCCTGGAGTTCTCCACGGACGGCCGGGCCAAGCGATACGACCCCAACGCGCACCATCCGCACCATCACATGGTGTGCTCCGGCTGCGGCACCATCCGCGACGTGCACCCCACCGGCGATCCGCTGGCCGATCTGCCGTCAGGCGAACGGTTCGGATTCATGGTCTCGGCGGTCGAGGTCACGTACCGCGGCCTGTGTCCGTCCTGCGCCTGACACGCGGTGCGCCGATCGTCCTCGGCCACGGGCGTCGGACGCCGTGGGACCGCGTCGGCGGCGTCCTGCCGGCCACCCCGGCAGGACGCCGCACATCGCGTACCCGGGATTCCGGCGTCTGCGAGACGGACATCGTCCTTCCGGAGCCGAAGCCTCTGATCTTCGATGTCCGTCAGAGCGGATCAAGCTCGGGGACCGGCTCCCTCGGTGCCGCGGGCAGGGCCGGGACCTGCTTCGTCCTGGGGCCGAAGACTGCCAGGACGAGCGAGCCGAGCAGCCAGGTGCCCGCGATGAAGAAGAAGACGCTCCGGTAGCCGGAGCCGTTGTACAGACCGGCGATGATCAGCGGGCCTGCCGCGTTGGACAGGCGCCCGAGGCCGTACGAGATCCCGGTGCCGAGTGAGCGGCCGTGTGTGTCGAACAGCTCGGGCGAGTACGCGTAACCCAGCGCCGTGTAGCCGCGCTCGAAGAGGTTGACGAGGAAGCCGAAGACGACGATCAGAACCGGATTGAACGTCAGCCCGTAGAACAGGCCGCACAGCGCGATGACCGCACCGAACGCCACCAGGCACCACTTGCGCTCGAACCTGTCGGTCACCAGGGCTGCCAGGTAGGAGCCCAGGGGCGCGCCGACCGTGCTGAGCGCCACGTAGAAGACGGACTTCTCGACGCTGAATCCTTCCTTGGCGAGCAGCGTCGGCGCCCAGCTCGAGTAGCCGAAGAATCCGATGGTCTGGGTGACCCACAGCACCACGAGCAGCAGCGTCGGCCAGAGGTATTTCCTCTGGAGCAGCATGCGCAGCGGCGCCTTCTCGCGTACGGGGGCCTCGACAGGCGGCGCTGCGTCGGCGAGGGGCCCCTTCTCGGCGGCGACCTGCTTCTCGATCGCGGTGAGTACGGCGTCGGCCGCGGCGTGGTCGCCCTTGTTCTCGTACCAGCGCGGAGACTCCTTCAGGTGCCGCGCGAAGAACAGGTAAGCGATGCCGAGAGCACCCCACAGGTAGACCAGCCGCCACGACCAGTCGTTGAGCGGTACGACGGCGCTGGCGATGAAGTTCGTGACGGGGGTGCCGCAGATGCCGATGACGATGGCGTACGCCTGGAACTTTCCGCGCACCGCGGCCGGGAACATCTCGCTGACGTAGATGACGGCTACGACGGTCATCGCGGACAGTCCCGCCGAGGTCAGCACCCGGAAGACACCGAGCGAGACGAGATCCCACGAGAACACCGACGTGAGGGAGAAGACGCCGAACCACAGGGTGGTGATGTTGAGCGCGGTCTTGCGGCCCCAGCGGTCCGCCAGCCAGGCGGCGACGACGGATCCGGCGAACATGCCGACGAACGACAGGGACGTGACGTACGCCACCTGGTTCACCGTGATGCCCCAGAGCTTGATGAGCCGGGGGGCGGTGACCGCGAAGCTGTTGATGTCCGCGAATTCGAAGAAGTAGGCGAAGGAGACGGCTACCAGGGTTATCTTGTGGAATTTCGAGATCGGTAGCCGGTCGAGCCGGTTCTTGGCGTTGGAGTTCAGCATGGGCAGGCCCTTTGCGAGAATGAATGTGGAAGGGGCTCAGACACCTTCGCCGGGCCAGTAGAGCCGCATCGGATTGTCCACGAGCAGCTTGTGCCGCAATTCGGAGGTTACGGCCACCCGTGGCACGTAGTCGACAAGCAGCGCGTCGTCCGGCATGTGACCGGTGAGATTGGGATGCGGCCAGTCGGTGCCCCACAGCACGGATTCCGGGAATTCCTCGACGACCCGCCGCCCGAACGGGACGACGTCGGCATACGGGTCCAGTTCGCCGTTGACAGCCGGGCGCCCCGTGGCGGTGAGCCGCTCGGGGCAGGTCACCTTCACCCATGCGTCGTTACGGTCCACGAAACGCAGAAAGCGCGTGAATTCAGGGCCGCCGACGGGCTGCCTCACATCGGGGCGCCCCAGGTGATCGATCACGAGTGGGGCAGGCAGCGACGCGAAGAACCCTTCGAGTTCTTCGAGGTCCGCGCTCTCGAAGTAGATGACGATGTGCCATCCGAGCGGGGCGATCCGCGCGGCGACCGCCGCCAGCTCCTCTTTCGGCGCGGCGTTGACCAGGCGCTTCAGAAAGTTGAAACGGACCCCGCGCACACCGGCCGCGGCCAGCTCGGCGAGCTCGGCGTCGGTGACGCCGGGACGGACCGTGGCGATGCCGCGCGCCCGGCCGCCCGACGCGCGGACAGCGTCGACCATGGCGCTGTTGTCGGCGCCGTGACAGGTGGCCTGGACGATGACGTTGCGGCTGATGCCCAGGTGGTCACGGAGCGCGAAGAGCTGCTCCTTGCCCGCATCGCACGGGGTGTACTTACGCTCGGGGGCGTACGGGAATTGCGCGCCGGGCCCGAAGACGTGGCAGTGGGCATCGACGGTCCCCGCCGGGAGGGTGTGGGCGGGCGTGGACGGATCCGCGTACCAGTCGAGCCACCCAGGACTCTTGCTGAACGGACCGGAAGGGCCGGAGGGCGTGTGCGGCGCAAGGGGGCCGGAGGGCGCGTTCATGAGGTCCGACCCTCGGTCCGCTCGCCGACGTACCGGAGCCCGGCGGCCCGCAGCGGCTCTCGCATGCCGTACATGTCGAGGCCCAGCTCACCCGCCGCGAACCGGCGCCGCTTGTCCTCCTCGTTCGACTCGCGCCTGAGGCCCGTCTCCGCGACCTCGCCCGCGCGGCCGGCCGGTACGACCGCCACGCCGTCCGCGTCAGCGACGACGACGTCACCGGGGTGGACAAGAGCGCCCGCGCACACCACGGGGATGTTGACCGACCCGAGGGTCGCCTTCACGGTGCCCTTGGCGTGCACGGCCCGGCTGAAGACGGGGAAGTCCATCTCCGCCAGGGCGGCGACGTCGCGGCAGCCGCCGTCAATGACGAGGCCGGCGGCGCCGCGTGCGCGTGCCGACGTCGCCAGCAACTCGCCGAAGAAGCCGTCCTCGTTCTCGGTGGTGCAGGCGGCCACGAGGACGTCGCCCGGCTCCAGCTGCTCGACGGCGACGTGCAGCATCCAGTTGTCGCCCGGCTGAAGCAGTACGGTCACAGCGGTTCCGCAGAACGCGGCACCGTCGTAGACCGGCCGGATGTAGGGGCGCATCAGGCCGGTGCGCCCCATCGCCTCGTGGACGGTGCTGACGCCCAGCGGGGCCAGCGCCGTCACATCGGCACCGGATGCGCGGGAAATGTCCTGGTGGACGACTCCCAGTTCGTACATGGTTCTGTGCTCCTCTGCGTCAACGCCCCTGCTGCTTCAGCAGGGTGTTGAGTCGCGGGTAGACGGCGCGGACGTTGTGTTCCTGGATGTCGGCGACCTCGGCTGAGGTCAGCCCGGCGGCCTCGACGTAGCGGCGCGTGTCGTCGAAGTGGTGGCCCGAGCACGGGTCGATGTCACGGACGGCGCCGATCATCTCCGAGGCGAAGAGGATGTTGCGCCGGGGCACGACGTCGAGCAGCAGGTCGATGCCCGGCTGGTGGTAGACGCAGGTGTCGAAGAAGACATTGCCGAGAACGTGCTCCTCCAGTGGCGGCTTCCCGAGCGCCATCGCGAGGCCCCGGAACCTCCCCCAGTGGTACGGGACGGCGCCGCCGCCGTGCGGGACCACCAGGCGGAGTGTGGGGAAGTCGGCGAACAGGTCGCCCTGGACGAGCTGCATGAACGCAGTGGTGTCGGCGTTCAGGTAGTGCGCGCCTGTGGTGTGAAAGGCGGGGTTGACGCTGGTGCTGACGTGCACCATCGCCGGGATGTCGTACTCGACGAGCTTCTCGTACAGCGGGTACCAGGAGCGGTCCGTCAGCGGAGGCGCCGTCCAGTCGCCGCCCGACGGGTCCGGGTTCAGGTTGATCGCGACGGCTCCGTACTCCTCCACGCTCCTGACGATCTCCGGCACACAGGTGGCGGGGTCCACGCCCGGCGACTGCGGCAGCATCGCGGCGGGCACGAAGCGCTCCGGGTAGAGCTCGGCGACGCGGTGGCAGAGTTCGTTGCAGATCGCCGCCCAGCGGGAGGAGACCGAGAAGTCGCCTATGTGGTGAGCCATGAAGGAGGCGCGGGGCGAGAAGATCGTGACGTCGATGCCACGCTCGTCCATCACGCGCAGCTGGTTTCCCTCGATGCTGTCCCGCAGCTCGTCGTCGCTGATACGCAGGTCTGCGCGATCAGGTACCGCGGATGGGTCGGTGAGCCCGGCGATCTGCCGCTCGCGCCACCCGCCGAGCGCGGGCGGGGCAGTGGTGTAGTGGCCGTGGCAATCAATGATCATTGCTGTTCTCTCCCGGGTGACGCGGTGCTGTCTGGGGAAGGCGTGGTGCCCGCAGGCGGGACAGCGTGCGAAAGGCGGTTCGGGACCATGGAGGCGCCGGCCATGATCAGGCGGGCGGTCCGCAGCAGAGCCGACTTGGTGACGCGCTGGGCGTCGGCCGGGTCCAGGCCGAGTTCGACGCTGAACTCGCCGGCCGGGTGCTCGACGGAGACGGTGATCTCCGTGGGGTGGGTGCCGTTGCCGGGGCTGAAGCTGCCGCCCGCCCGTGCCACCTGGTGGGCTACGGTCCCGTCCAGGACACACGCCGTCGCGGCGGTGACGGCGGCCAGGACGCCGATCGACTCGTGGCAGACGTGCGGGATGAAGCTGCGCGTGGTGATCGTGCCGCCGTGGGCAGGGGGCGCGACGAGCGTCATCTTCGGATAGTTCTTCGCGGTCACGTCCCCGAGACCCATCAGCTTCCCGCAGGTCAGGCGCAGTTCCTCGACACGGACCTTGAGCTCGTCGTCGGTGTTGAGGTCGGCCGCGGACTCGTAGCCGGTGCGGCCCAGGGCGGCGGCCTCCACGATCACCAGGGGCTGGCCGTTGTCGATGCAGGTGACGTCGATGGGACCGACGCCCGCGATCTCGACGCGGTCCCTGACACGGTCTGTGGGGAGCAGGGAATCGCACACGGAACCGGCTGTGTCGAGAAAGTTGATCACGACAGGGGCGGCGGTGCCGGGGACCCCGTCGATGCGGGCGTCGCCTCCGTACACGACGTAGCGGCGGCCGTCCTCGCCGAGCGGGGTGCGCACGCTGATGTCGGCGGTAAGCCCGGTGTTCAGGGTATGGACGCGCGCCGTGGTGAGGTCGCCACCGGGCGCCAGCAGGCCCGACTCGATGGCGAACGGGACAACGGCCGCCAGCATGTTGCCACAGTTCGGCGTGGTGTCCACCCTGTCGCTGTCGGGCTGGAGCTGGCAGAACAGGAACTCCAGATCGATACCGTCCCGGTCGCTGCGGTCCACGATTCCGGCTTTGCTGGTCAGCGGGTGGGCGCCGCCGAGCCCATCGATCTGACGGGGATCGGGCGAGCCCATCACGGCCAGCAGGACAGCGTCGCGGTCTCCGGTCCCGGCGGGCAGGTCGCCGGCCCGGAAGAACGGGCCGTGCGAGGTGCCGCCGCGCAGAATCCAGCAGGGGACTGTGGCCTGCCTCTCCGCTGATGGCGGACCGAAGACGTCCGCAGGGCGGGCCGTCGTGGGCTGCGTCATTGCTCTCCCCTCGCTGGTGATGCCCGTCAACATAACTATCGACGAGATTGTTGACAATAGTTTTGATGAAAAAGTCACCACTGCGGTGCGGTGTGGATAGACTCCAGCTCACGTGAGCGGGGACCGACCGAGGGGGAGTCGCGTGGAGGGCAACCGGGCGAAAGGCCAGGAGGGGCGCCGCTTGGTGAGTACGGCGATCCGCGAGGCGCTCTCGGCGGGAGACCTCGGGCCGGGCCAGCGTCTCGTCGAGCAGGAACTCTCCGAGAACCTCCATGCGAGCCGCAGTTGTGTCCGGGAGGCGTTGCAGGATCTCGCAGCGGAAGGCCTCGTGGAACTCGTCCCGCGCCGGGGCGCTCGCGTCCGGGTCGTCTCCGTCGATGAGGCCATCCAGATCACCGAGTGCCGGGCCGCCCTGGAAGGTCTCTGTGCACGCAGGGCAGCCGAGCGCGCCCCCGCCGGGCAGCGCGAAAGCCTGCGGGCGATCGGTGACGGGATGCGGGAGGCCGTCACTGGCGGCGACCTCAGCGCATACTCCGCACTCAACCGCCAACTGCACGCGCGCATCGCCGAGATGAGCGGTCAAGAAGTGGCCCGTGGGCTGCTGGACCGGCTCAAGGGCCAGATGGTCCGCTACCAGTTCCGGCTGGCGCTGCGCCCGGGCCGCCCCACCACGTCGCTGCCCCAGCACCTCGCGATCATCGATGCGATCCTCGCTGGTGACGGCCCTGCCGCAGAGGCTGCCGCCCGGGCCCATCTCGACAGTGTCGTCGAAGAGTTGCGAGTCCCGCCCGGCGGCACGGAGCCGCACGCAGCGGGCTTCCGGAAAGCGTCCGGCTGACGGCGGATCTCGGGCACGTTGATCTTGGTTTCTGAGCCCCCGTCACCTTCGTTGGTCCCTGGTGAGCACGTCCAGCTCATGCAGGGTGCTGGGGGAGCCGGGCGGACCGCGCAGGACCTCGGCGCACGTCGGCTTGGGCCGGCCAGGCGCAGGTGCCTGATGTGCCGACGGCCGGGCTGCCGGGCACCATGGAACGTATGGGTAAGACGGCCGTCATCGTCATCGACATGATCAACACGTACGACCATGCCGACGCGGAGTTGTTGCTGTCCTCCGTCCACGAGGTCGTGCCGGCGGTGGTCAGGCTCGTCGAGCGTGCCAGAGAGCAGGACGTCCCCGTCATCTATGTCAATGACAACTTCGGGGAGTGGCGCTCACACCACGGAGAGATCCTCGACCAGGCGCTCTCCGGGGCGCATGCGGACCTGGTCGAACCCCTCCGTCCGGACGAACGGTCGCTCTTCGTGGTCAAGGCGCGGCATTCGATCTTCTACGAGACGCCACTTGCCTACCTGCTCACCCAGCTCGGTGTGGACCGGGTCGTTCTGTGCGGCCAGGTCACCGAGCAGTGTGTGCTGTACTCCGCGCTCGATGCCCATATCCGCCACCTTGGTGTCGTAGTACCGCGCGACGCGGTGGCGCACATCCACCGGGATCTGGCCGACGCGGCGTTGCGCATGATGGAACGGAACATGGCAGCCCGGATCGGCACTGCTGACGACGTCTCCCTGTCGGGCTGACTCGCCGGCCCGCTGCGCTGTGCCCGTTCCTCGCTTCAGCAGTACGCGGCTCGGGGCCTGGCGCCTCGTCCGGAATCCCGTGCGGGGCGACGGCGCATGCGAGCAGATGAACCGTGCCGGAAACCCTAGTGCGGGACCGTACGCGCGGTATGAAGCGGCGGGGGCAGGAGAGGGAGCGGACGCACGCCAGTCCCCGACCCTGCTCAGCCGATGCGGATCGAAGTGACCTTGTGGACGACGGCCGAACTCATCGCCGGTCCATGGCAGGTCAGCTGATACGGCGGTGTGCGGTAGGCCTCGACGTCGACCTCGAAAGCCATCGGACGAGGCGGCGGGCCGGTGATGCGGATCCGCCAGTGGTCGCCGTCCCGGGACGTCCCTGCGACCACGTAGTCATGCCGGCCGGCGGGGCCGAAGTGGCCGATCACGGCTGCGACCGCGGCCTGCTGCGGCGGGAAGAGGTCCGTGTATCCGCGCAGGTGCTCTGCGTGGATACGGCCCGCCAGGTGTTCTTGGACCGTTGCGACGGACGACCTGGCATCGAGATCGCCGTAGTAGACGCCGTCGGGCGCGACGACGACGTTGGCCGCGAACCTGTCACCGCCGACGTGCGTGCATTCCCACACCAGGTTCGGCCAGCGCTCGCTCAGGGCTCGTCCCACGGGCCGTCCGCGCACGGCGCAGCAGGTGTCGTGCTGCCCGTGGGCGCAGACGAGGACGACGGGCGGAAGACCGAGTTCTCCAGGGGCGCCGAGGGCTTCGACGATCTCCGCCAAGTCCTCGTCGCCGCTCCATGTGCCCCATTGCTGGCGGTAGGCGCCGGAGCCTTCATGGCGCAGTACGGCCCAGCACCTGGGGCCCTCGGGTCTGCGGCGTCCGTGCCGCCTGACCAGAAGCACTCGCGCCCGCACCGCCTGGGCGGCGGAGAACACGAGTGCTTTGGTCACGGGCTCAAGCTCGAGGCCGTCGAAGCCGTTGGCCGGCCAGCCGCCTCGATACTCGATGAGGACCCAGACGACACCGTGCGGTGCTGTGCCCACGATCGAGTCGCCGCGTATCCGGGCGGCGTCGGCGCAGAGGAAGCGTTCTGTCCCCGTCACCGTAGCGGCGTCACTGTTCGGCGGGCACCAGCACGCCCGAGCCCAGCAGTCTTTCGACGAGTGCGACACCCAGATCACCGGCGGGGCGGACCTCACCGTCGAGCAGGCGGATCACAGACGGCAGATCGGTCTCCGGGAAGTCGAGCCACCCCACGCGGGTGGTCAGGCGCGTGCCCTCCAACCGCGCTTCCAGCGCCCCACGGAGCCGCACCGGCGACTCGGGTCGAAGGCCGGCGACGGCCGCGAGCTGGGCCAGCGGTCCCAGCGGCGCCGGGCGCTCCTGGCCTCGCCGGGTGCGGTGGAAGAGCGGAGCGGAATCGGCCCCCGTGACGGCGGCGATGAGACGCTCGCGGACGATGTCGATCTCTCCGGCCGGTCCGTCCACACCCAGAGGCAGGGTGCTGCGCATTCGGGGATCGTCGCGCAGCACGGCGAGTGCGGACTGGGCGAGCTGCTCGGCCAGCGCGTAGCGCGTCCAGCTGTGGATGCCGAGCGTCAGATGGATCGAGACCTCGCCCTGTGCCTGGGCGGCGTGCAGCCACCCCCGCGGCAGGTAGAGGACATCGCCGGGCCCGAGCACGGTATCGATGCAGGCGTCGCCCTTCGCGGCCTCGGCGACGGCGGAGCGGCGTTCGGTCCAGGGCTGATCGCGCAGCGGGTCCGGGTGGACGGGCTCGTGGATGAGCCAGCGCTTGGTGCCCTCGATCTGAAGGACGAAGACATCGTGGACGTCGTAGTGGTGGTCGAAACCGCAGTTCTGCGGCGGGGTTACGTAGGCATTGGCCTGAACCGGATGTCCCAGCTCCGTGCTCAGCCTGGCGCTGAAGTCTGCGACTGGCCCCCATGTGCGCTGCAGCGCTTGCAGAACGAGCGTGGCGCCGTCGGCGAACCCGCGCCACAGAGCAGTGTCATCGAGCTGGTCGGAGATGGTGGCGCCGACGCCGGCGGGCGAGGTGAACGACGACTCGGGAAGTGTGGAGCCGTCCTTGGCAACGCGGAGGAAGGGCGTACGCAGTCCGCGACGCGAGATCAGTTCGTCTACGGCGTTGGCGGAGAACAGATCGGAAAAGTCGCTCGCACGGCGTGTGAGCAGCGCTCTCCGCGCCCAGACGTCACGGGCGAACTCTGCCTTGCTCAATCCGGTCAGACGTGACTCCAGAACCCCGGCGCCTGCGGTGGCGCCGACGTCCTGTAGCTCGGCCCGGGGGGTGCTCAATGGCGGCTGCCGGAGCCGTCGGCTCCTCCGTCGTGGACGCCGGGTGTGCCGGCCGCACCGCTGTCCGCGGGACCCTCGGCTCCTCCGTCGGCTCCGCCGTCGTGGACACCGGGTGTGCCGGCCGCACCGCCGTCCGCGGGACCTTCGGCTCCTCCGTCGGCTCCTCCGTCGGCTCCGCCGTCGTGGACGCCGGGTGTGCCGGCCGCACCGCTGTCCGCGGGACCTTCGGCTCCTCCGTCGGCCCCGCCGTCGTGGACACCGGGTGTCCCGGCCGCACCGCCGTCCGCGGGACCCTCCTGCTGGCTCGGATCCTGCTCGGGGTTGGTCATGATTCCTCCTGAGCATCGTTCGGCTGGGACCGGTTCCCGTAGGGGCGCCTGATCATCAGATACGGAGATCTCTACATGGGCACCGCCCACAATCACCGTATCCCCACGGAGCGAAAGCATCGATTCGAGCCGGGAGAATTCACCGGGCGCCGGGCCGATCGAATGCGCGGTTCCGCCATGCGAGGCGAGGCGATGGACGGCATTTCCAGCTCCAAGGCCTCTCAGGTGGTTGATATCTCCTGGG
Organism: Streptomyces sp. NBC_00344; assembly: GCF_036088315.1. NCBI lineage: Bacteria > Bacillati > Actinomycetota > Actinomycetes > Kitasatosporales > Streptomycetaceae > Streptomyces > Streptomyces sp. NBC_00344. Next base: position 6,756,607 of record NZ_CP107996.1, read on the forward strand.
CGCGGTGGCGGCCGTCGTCCGTACGCCTCGGGACGCCCACCTCGTGAGCCCGCCCGACCCCCGCAGCCCGTCGGCAGGCTTCGGCCTTGTGATCGCCGGAGACCTGTCATGTTCAAATCCCGACAGCCACCGCGGCGAGGCTGGGCAGCCCGTTTTGGCTTTTCAAGGTGCCGCACTCTCAAGCCGATGGACTTCAGCTTCGCCGATGGGCTGGTGGAGCCCTTCGAGCAGGGGAATCTTTTGCTCGGCCCCCGGCAGCGCGTTGCTCTCGTCGTGGATCCGCTCGGCGGCGCGACGGTAGGAACCATCGGCTAGCACGGCCGGCCAGGGAACGGACGGCATCAGAAGGCGCACCCGGCGATTCGGGCAGCGAGTGGTGTAGCGACGGCGCTGGCCCTCACCGCGAGCACGGCTGCCCCCACGAACGCCGCTGCTTCAAGTGAACGAGGCCAGGGGCAAGGACACGTGCCAAGGGGTCGTGGGCACTCCGACTCTGTGGAACTCTGGGCCGGTGATCGCTGAAGCACCGGACGACGCGGAATCACTTGCCGTGGGGGCCCTCGAGTGGCTGCTGAACGCTGCCCGGGACGTCGACGACGGCTCGGCCTGGCCGGACACTCTCGCCGACGACCAGGTCGCGCCGACCCTGTACAGCGGGACTTCGGGGGTGCTGCCGGCCCTCCTCGACGCGTGGCGGTACTTCGCAGACGACCGGTACGCGGACGCGGCCCTGCGGGGTAGCCGCAGCGTCGCTGACGTGGTCGAAGACTGGGAACGCAGCGGCCTCTACACAGGGGTGGCCGGGATGGCCGTCGTCCTGCGGGGCGTGCACCGTGTGCTCGGCGACACCGAGGCGGGGGCGTCCGCCGACCGTGCTCTGGATGTCTTGCGCGCCCGCTACGACGGCGCAGGGTGGAACGGCTACAGCGAACTGATCGTCGGCAACGCCGGGATAGCGCTCGCCGCTCTGGAGTGCGGCGATCTCGGCCTCGCCCAACTGGCGGTCGAACGCTACGCGCACACTGCTGAACCCACCACTGCCGGCGTCCAGTGGGAGGTCCGCTCCGGTGCGGCCCCCCGCTTGCACCACATGTCGCACGGCACCCTCGGCATCGTCTACGCACTTGCTGCCGTGGGCCGGGCCACCGACCGTTCCGACCTCGTCGACCTCGCACTGGCCGGCGCAGCCGACGTGGTCTCCCGCAACGAAGCCGGTCCGGACGGCTTCCTCGTCGCGCACTCCGATCCGCAACAGCAGCACGAGAAGATCGAGCGCCATAGCTACGGCTGGTGCCACGGCACGGCAGGAGACGCCCAGGCGTTCCGACTCCTGAGCCACATCCTGCCTGACGACCCCGCCTGGCCCGCCCGCGTCGACCGCTGCTGGCACACGGTCGTCAACTCCGGCATCCCACAACGGACCCGCCCCGGCTTCTGGGACAACAACGGCCGCTGCTGCGGCACCGCCGGCGTACTCGCCCTCGCCTGCGACCGGCAGGTCGAACGCGGCGACGGCCGCGACTTCGCCGAGGTCCTCGTCGCCGACCTCGCGGCCCGAGCGACGACCGACTCCGACGGCATCCGCTGGTCCAACGTCGAACACCGTGAAACGCCCAGTGACCTTGCCCCCACCACCGGCTGGGCCATGGGCAACGCGGGCATCATCCGTGAGCTCCTGCGCCACGCCCGCATCACAGCGAACCGTGACCCGCGGTACGCCGTCCCCTTCCCGGATCACCTGCCCACCGCCTGAGTGCCTTACGGCCGCGTTCGCCGGCTGGCCGGAGACGTGCGCGGGGCAATCACCCGAAGAATCGGCCGAGTTGAAGCGGACGGGTCGGACGCCTACACCAACGGCACCAGGGCCACTCGGCATTGCTCGGTTCGATTCGCATCCACGAGCTCCCGGGCGGCCCTGCTTCGTGCGCGTGGGACGGGCACCGCTCCAGGCCTGGACGTGCCGCCGCCGAAGACGGGAAGGTATCAATTGGTCGTTGCGTGCGGATGGCCAAGGTAGGGAAACTCGTTCAGGAGGTCAGTGTGTGGCTCGAGCCCGGAGGGAGGGATGTCGCCGTCCGAGAGGAATGAGAGCCGATAGTCGATGACGTCGTCGGTGAAGACGCGGCCGTTGGGGTATTGCGCGGGCTTCGAAGGGTCGAAAACCAGCATGTCGGGCAGGATGCGGTCGGCGTCGATCGCCGCGATTGCCCCGTCGCGTGTGTAGTTGCCGGTGTGTCCCATGAGATGGACGAATTGATCGGTCCAACGATCACGATCGTTCACCGGCTCACTGGCGTTGTATTCCTCCTTCGTCTCGTCGGTGTTGAAGAAGCTGCTGACCGAAGGGTGGCCGGCACGGTCGGCGTGGACGAGCCGGCCATTTTGCCGCACACTGCAACGACCCCAGATACGGATCTCGGGGTTGGCCTGGAGCTCGCTTGTCGGCAGCTCGAAAACCGTCGAGAACACGTTGGCTTCCGTGTTCGAGTCCGCACCCGTCCACGGCGATGTGCCACCGAGATGAGGCGCGGTGAAGTTCCTGCCGCCGGTGGTGTCGAAGAGGTCCTTGATCCCGTCGAAGTCGAAGAAGAAGGCGTCGCTTCGACTACCGGCGAAGAACGTGTAGTGCCCAGAGGTGACGCGGTGTGGCGTGGTACCGAATGACACATCGGCGTCGGTGACGACCTGCTGCCCCACAGCTTCGGGCGAGCGGGCCTCACCGCCACGTGCCATGAAGACACTGAATGTCTGACGGCCATCCCGCGGCGGAGAGAAGACGTAACTGATGGCCAGGTTGGCGTGACAGTCGCCGTCATTGTCGATGTTGAGACGATAGATGGCGTCGGGATGCAGAGCGTCGGCATTCGGGTTCGCATTGAGGATCAGCACCGTCCTCGCCGGGTCGGCGGGGGACTGAAACGCGTAGAGGTCACAGAGGTCGAGCCTTTGGTCCCCGAGTGGTGCGCCCAGACTGAGACCGGTGAAGTGATTCGACATCGTGCAAGTCCTTTCGCTGATGGTGGGCCTACTGCCAGGTGTGGCCAAGGCCCGGCGCCGGGGAACGCGGGTGGCGCTTCCCTGCCGAGAGGGGTCTACAGGACTCAATCGGGATATTGGAGCATGAAAGATGCTGAATCGACTGGATTCATGATGTGGCAGGCCGCGTTCGACTGCTGGAGCAACTGGCGAAGTGGCCGGGCTCCGATCGGTCCGCGTACGCGATGTCCGCCACCGCCGGTGTGCCCGGAAGGTGCCGCGGGTGCTCACCAGCCAGAAGCGCGGGCCGCGAAGCACGGCCCTATGGTGAAGGAGGGGCAGGTGAGAGAGTTCTCTACCCACGCTTGAGGGGTCACATGGATGACGCCGAGATTGTCGAAGAGCCAGAAGAAGGGGCGGAAGAGCCCTACGAGGACGAGCCGGAAGGCGACGACGGCACCGAATACCTCGAGGACGACGACGAAGTCGGTGACGACTACTCTCCCGACGAGACCGACGACACCCGCCGGCGGCCGGCGAGAAGCAGCGAACCCGATGTCTACCTCGACGTCCCCACCCTGAACATCGAGGAGATCGACCTCGAAGTCCAAGACCTCCGGGCGCGGGTCTCGCTCCACGCGGAAGTGCTCGACCTGCTCAAGCTCGATGTGGGAGCGGACGTCGCCCTTGGCCGGGTGGAGCTCGACGTGAAGGGCGTCGAGGCACAGGCGCTGCTCAAGGTCCGGCTGGACAATGTTCTGTCCGTGGTCGAACGGCTCCTGGAATCCGTCGACCGCAATCCGCAGATCCTGGAGCACATCACTTCGGCGGCCCGGGACCTCGGCGAAAACGTGGGCTCGGCTGTCGAAGGCGTCGGGGAACGGGCCGGACCGGCCATCGAGGGCATCGGCGGGGGCGCGGGAAAGACTATCGAGGGCGTTGCCGAGGGGGCCGCATCCGCTGGTGAGGGCAACGGCGGGAGCGGCGCTGAGGCGGCCGGCAACGCGGCCGCCCGGAGTGCGAAGAAGGCACGTAAGCGCGCTGGTGACACTGCCTCGAAAACAGCTCGGAACGCCGAGGGATCTGCGGACGACTCCCTCGGCGGCACGCGCCGGACTGCGAGATCGTCGGGGAAACCACCCCACGCGGAGAGTGACGGGGATACGTATCGCCGACATCCGGCGCGGCGTGGGCGGAGTACCGAATCGGAGCGCCCGCGACAGCACAGGCGCCCGCCGCAGCGCTGAACCGCGCTCAGTGCCGCAGTCCGGCACGCGGAGGATGACGGACGGCAGACCTGGCCCTGTTGCCTGAGCCGCGCCGGTCACCGGCTCCGTCAGTGGCCCGTGCAGCCCGAGGTGCGTGGTGGCTCGGCTCGATGGAGTCTGGTGATCATGCGGAGTAAGAATGCGCGGGGAGGCGGGGGACACGACGCAGAGGGACTTCTGGACGAGCTCTATGCCACACCGCCGCCGGATTTCGTCTCCCGTCGTAAGGAACTGGCTGCCCGGGCCAAGGCTGACCGGCGCGTCGAGGATGTCCGCCGGATCCGTGCCGCCCGCCGCCCGACGCTCGCGGCCTGGGCAGGGAACCTGCTGCTCCGCTCGCAACCGGTGGAGAGCCAGCGGTTTCTGGAGCTCGGGCGGGCGCTGCGCGAGGCATACCGGACTCTGGATACCGACGGGATCAAGGAGCTGTCCCAGCAACGCCGGAGCATCGTCTCGGCCCTGTCCCGGCAGGCTGCCGCACTCGCCCGTGAAGCCGGGCACCAGCTGTCGGAAGCAGCCCAGCAGGACGTCGCATCCACCCTGCGCGCCGTGCTCGCCGATCAGGAGGCGGCAGACCGATGGGCCGCCGGCCGGCTGGAGCGCGGCCTCACTCCGCCGGCGGAGTTTCCGTCCAGCGCCGGCGTGACAGCTGACGCGCCGCAGAAGCCGGCCCGAGCGCCGACTGCGCAGCGCTCTTCGCGGACTCAGGCCAAGGACGAACTCGGCGAACGGCGCCGCCGGAGGCAGGAAGAGCTCGCCCAAGCCCGCAAGGCCGCCGCAATGGCAGATCAACTGCTTCGCGAGCAGCGCGCCGGCCAACAGGAAGCTGACGCATCGCTGCAACAGGCACGCGACCGGCTCGACCACGCTCGTCAGCAGGAGTCCGCAGCGGAGAAGCAGCTGCGAGGGGCATGCGAGAGGCTTCGGGCGGCCGAGCAGGAACAGCGGGAAGCTGAGGAACAGTGTCAGGCGGCGGCTGACGCTGTTACCCGGGCCGAACGGTCGGCGCAGGACGCCGGTCAGGAGGCGGAACGTCTGCTCGGCCCCGCCGGACAGGCATAGGTGACCGGGACGATCCCATCCATGCGCTCACCTCGGCAGATCGCCGCCGCCAGAAGAGCGCCGCCTGACCAGCCCCGTTCCTGCCACCATCTCTCGCACACGACATGGCGCTCCTCCTCGCGCAGTAGTCGTGGGCGAGAGCCAGGCGGTGCTCGTTGGTCTTCCTCGCGCCCGGGTCGCGCGCGGGGTGCGGTCGTCGTAGACAGGAGACATGAGTGAGCAGCTGCCTTCCTTCAACCCGGGCGAAGTTGTGCCCTCGAGCGGGATCTATATGTGTGACTGCGGTGCGGAGCACCACTGGAGTACGGATGTGAAGAGTCATCGGTTTCCGCCGCTGCCGACGGGCTGTACGGGCCACTCCTGGTCGCTGAAGTCCGGAACGCACCCCGGCGGCGCCTGACGCCGCCCGGGCCGGGGGCGAAGTGGCCGTCGTGGGCAGCAGCCCCTCAGAAACCGCCTCCGAAGTCTCCGCCCCCTCCGTCGTTGCCGCCTCCGCCGAAGCCGCCGCCGAAGTCGCCCGGGTCGAAATCGGAGCCGGACACGTCGCCGCCCCCGAACCCGTCCGGGCCACCGCCGTACCCGTAACCGTCGCCGTAGTCCGCGCCATAGGCCGGGCTGGACAACGTGCTGCCCAGCAGCGTGCCGACCAGCAGGCCCGGAAGGATGCCGCCGCCGAAGTAACCGCCGGCCCAGGGGCCGTAGGCGGGGCCCGCCTCCCAGTACGGACGTCGGCCGGTGCCCGTTTCGACGGTGCGGATGTCCGGGTCACGCCCGTCCTCCAGACGGGCGAGGTCCGCAGCGCAGACGGGCACCTCGCGTACCGCGCCGGCCGTCGGAGCCCAGGCCCTGTCAGTGACGGACGGGCCGTGCCTCGGGTCGAAGAAACAGGGCGGACGCCGCTCCGGCAGCGCAGTCCCGTTGCGGCGGGCTTCCAGTGTGGCCAGGGCGAAGCGGCCGTCCTCGAGCGCCTGCGTGGCACCGCTGACGTCCTGGGGGCGCCGGGCGGATGCCATGACCGACTTGGCCTGTTCGTACGCGTCGAGAGCCCGCTGATAGTCCGACCGCATCGCGTCGTCCGCGCCTTCCTCACCCGGTCGGAAGTCCAGCCGGTCCAGTTCCTCGCCGAAGGTGGTGATGTCCTCATCCACGACGACCCGCAGCTTCTCCAGCGCGGCCTGCTCCTGTTCCGCACGCCTGTGTTGCCGGCGACGGCGGACCGCGAAGAGACCTGCCCCGGCGACCAGGAGCACCACCCCGGCGCCGATCAGGAGGCCTGTCGGGGACCCGCTGTCCCCGACGCCCCAGGACTGCGGTGCGGAGCCGCGAGCACTGCGCACGGCGATGTCCGTGAAGTCGTCCAGCTGCTTGGTCGCGCTCTCCCCCTGCACAGCGGTGACCGCGGACCCTACGGAGGTGCCGCTCATCACGCGGGAGTCCGCCCGGGCGTCGAAGCGGTTGCCGAGGCGGATCGCGTACACACCGGCGATACCCGTCCTGGTCCGCAGGTTCCTGAAGAGTTGCGACGTCGGCATGTCAGCCGGAAGCACAGCCACGAAAACGGCCTTGTCCGAGTCCTTGATCCGCTTTGCCAGGGCGTCCTGGTCCGCTACCGAGACCTGGTCCCGCATCGACGGGTCGACGTAGACCGGACCCTTGCGCAAGGCCTCCGCGACGACGGAGAGATCGGGGGCGGCCCGAGCCACCGGCGCCGTCGTCAAGACGGTACCCAGGGCCAGGAGCATGGCGGCCACGGCGGTGACCAGCCGGACTGTGCGGCACTGCGGCTGCCACCTGAAAGGACTCATGCATTCGACGCTAGCCCAGATCGCACCGCCCAGCGGTGCGAGGCGAACCGGGACCGCGCACCCGGACCGTGCCTTGACCCACCGGTTCATCGATGCCCCGAGGCCCCCGCACGACGGTGAATGCTCCATGCGGGCTACGCCTGTCCGGTGAACATGTTGATCAGGCCCTGGGGTGCGTTCTCGTCCCAGCAGCAGAGGCGGAAAACGTCGGCGCCCTCGGTAGTGGCCGCTGCGCTGCGCGGGAAGAGGGCTTGCTCGTACTCACTCAGAGCGGCCTCGGCATCATCGGGGTGGGCGGCGATGGCCCGGCCGAGTTCGGCGCCGTCGTACATGGCCAGGTTGGCGCCATCGCCGGACGGGGGCATCAGGTGGGCGGCGTCGCCGAGCAGGGTCACGCCTGGTACGCGGTCCCAGCGGTGCCCGGCGGGCAGGGTGTGGATGGGGCGCAGGACCGGTGCGGTCTCACCCTCGGTGATCAGCGCCGTGAGCTCCGGCGCCCATCCGTCGAACTCCTCCGCGATCCGCGCTGTGGCCGCGGCGGAATCGGTGAAATCGATACCGGCGAACCACTCCTGCGGCTTGTTGAGCGTGACGTAGGTGTGAAGAGTCCCGCCGCTCTCCCGGTGAGCCTGAATCCCCTTCCCCGGCGCGAGCGCGTGCAGCGCTCCGCCCCCGACCGCCTTCGCGCCGGAGGGGTGCCGGGTGTCGCCTTCGAACAGGTAGGTCTCGATGAACGACGTGCCGACGTACTCGGGTGTGGCGTCGGAGAGCAGCGACCGGACGCGTGACCACGCGCCGTCCGCGCCGACCAGCAGGCTCGTGACGACGGCGGTGCCATCGGCGAAGGTCACCTCGTGGCGGCTGTCGCCGAGGGCACGGACACCGCTGACCTTGTGGCCCCACCGGGTGGTGCCGGCGGGTAGTGAGTCGAGCAGGATCTGTCGCAGCTCACCGCGCTGCACCTCGGGACGCCCACCCTTGCCGTCGTCGGGGTCGTCGAACAGAACGGTTCCGTCCCGGTCGAGGATCCGTGTCGCCTCGCGGCCCTCCAGGATGAGGCCGCGGAACCCTTCGGTCAGACCTGCTGCTTGGAGAGCCGGCTGGCCGTTGTGGTGGTGGATGTCGAGCATCCCGCCCTGTGTGCGGGCGGTCGGCGACGTCTCCGCCTCGTAGATCGTCACCGGTATGCCGTGAACGTGCAGGACGCGGGCCAGTGTGAGTCCGCCGAGTCCGGCGCCGATGATCGTGACGTCAGTGGTCATGGTGGCTCCTTACGTGTCGCCTGTCTGCCGGGTGAGTGCCCGGCAAGCATCTATGGAATGTTGTTCCAACGGCAGACTGGAACCTCGTTCCAAAGATGTCAAGCTGGAACGGGGTTCCAGGTGTGTGTCACGATGTACGCATGGCAACCAGGGCACGTCGTCCGGAGCGACGAGAGAAACCGCTCTCCCGGGAGCGCATCGTCGAGGCTGCGATCTGGCTTCTCGACGCGTCGGGCGAGGGCGGACTCACGTTCCGCGCACTGGCCGAGCGCCTCGCCACTGGGCCCGGTGCGATCTACTGGCATGTCACCGGCAAGGACGAACTCCTCAACGCCGCCACCGACGCCGTCGTCGCCGGCACCATGACCGCCGGCGCCGCTGAGGCAACGCCGAAGGAAGCGATCCACACCCTCGCACTCGGCGTGTTCGACGCGATCGATGCCCACCCGTGGGTCGGCACGCAACTCGCCCTCGCTCCCTCGCAGCCCCCGATGATGCGGGTCTTCGAACACATCGGACGCCAGGTCCAGGCGCTCGGCGTACCCCGCGCTGCCCAGTTCAGCGCCGCGTCCGCGCTACTGAACTACATCCTCGGAGTCGGCGGACAGAACGCGGCCAACGCCCGCGGGTGCCGGCCGGGCACGAACCGCGCCGAGTTCCTCAACACCACCGCGGCCGCATGGGCGAACCTCGATCCCGACGAATACCCGTTCACACGGGGCGTCGCGGACCAGCTGCGCGACCACGACGATCGGGCGGAGTTCCTGGCAGGGATCACTCTCATCCTCGCCGGCATCACCGCGGTCCACTCGCCCGCCGCGTAGCCGCCTCGGTCGGGCACCGCGATGGGCGCCCGAGCTGCCCCGTGCAGTTGGCCCACTCATCGCCCTGAAGTCACGGCGATCGAAGGTCTGTTGAGCCCGCAGCCCGCCTTTCCGGACGCCGGTTGTGACGTTCCTCAGACTCCAGGGCGGGTCTCTCGGATGGCGTTCCGTGAGCTCCGGCCGGAAGGTGCAGCGTACGAGGTCGGCGCCGGACCCGGCGCTGTGACCGGGCGCATGGCTCTCGGCCTCACCGGACTGCCTGCGAACACCGTGCGAGACAGGTCGCCGTTCGTCGTGCGTCGGTTCCATGCGCGGAGCGGACTGGCGCGGCCCGCGCTCGGGCCGACACCGACCCCCTGTCTGCGGGCAGATGCGCGGGGGCGACTGCCGGGGGCAAGGTGGGGGCATGACGACAACGCTCGGTGCCTTTGTTCTCGGTAGTCCCGATCCGCCCGCGCTGGCCGACTTCTACCGGGCCCTGCTGGGCTGGCAGGAGGTCGATCGCGAGCCGGAGTGGGTTCGCCTGCGGGCTCCGGAACAGGAACGTCCTAGCCTCAGCTTCCAGCTGGAAGCCGACCACACGCCCCCGGTGTGGCCTCAGCGCCCGGGCACTCAGCAGATGCAAGCCCACGTGGACCTGCAAGTCGACGACCTGGAGGCGGAGACCGAGCGAGCCTGCGCCCTGGGCGCCACGCTGGAGGAGCATCAGCCGCAGAAGGGCGTACGGATCCTCCGCGACCCTCACGGCCACCCGTTCTGCCTGTTCCTCCCGGGCGCCTGAACGACCCCGCGTGGCACCGGGGCGGACCGACACCTCCACCACCTCCACCAGCGGGATCCGAACGACAGTTGCACACCTGCTTCGTTCAGTGGACTCAACCGTTCCGACGAGGAGGGGGAGTCACCACCGCGGTCGCTTTTCCCCCGCGACCCGGCCGCAGACTGGACGAACAGGGGAGATGGGCCCGGCACGGGCCATCAGCGCTGTCCCTTGCGATCACGGTGGGTCAGCCGGATCTGGAGGTGGGACAGGGCGCCGGTGCGCTGCCGGCGCAGAGCGGCCCGCGCGGCGTTGGCTCCAGGGGCGCCGTGAACCCCGCCGCCCGGGTGCGCGGAGGCGGAAGCGAGGTAGAGCCCGGGGACGGGTGTCTCCGGGCGGCCGGTGCCGGGGGAGGGGCGGAAGACCAGCTGCTGGTGCATGGCCGTTGTGCCGCCGTTGATTGCGCCGCCATGAAGGTTGGCGTCCATGCCCTCCAGCGTGGGCGGGGCAAGAATGCGCCGGGCCCTGATGACGGCGCGGAAACCGGGGGCGTAGCGCTCGACCTGCGCCTCGACACGGTCCGCCATCGCCTCCTGCTCCCGGGCGTCCCACGAACCGGTCAGGTTGTCGTCCCCGGCGTCGCCCCGCACCCGGTGCGGTACGTGTGTGTACGCCCAGGCTGATTCGGTGCCCTGGGGCGAGCGGCTGGGGTCGGCGGTCGTCATCTGGCCGAACAGGGCAAAGGGCTCGTCGGGGACTCGGCCCATGGCGATCTGTGCGGCGAAGCGGGTGAGGCCGTCCACCCCCTCGGCGAGGTGGACGGTTCCGGCCTGCGCGGCCTCCGGGCAGGTCCAGGGAACCGGGCTGTTCAGTGCCCAGTCGACCTTGAACGTGGCGAAGTCCCACTGGAAGCGCTTCAGGTCGGCGAGCAGTTGCCCGGGGAGGTGCCGTTCGGCCACCAGGGAGCCGTAGAGAGCCGGCGCGGTCACATCGGCGAGGACTGCCCTGCGCGCCACTACGGCCTCGCCGCCCGCGGTGCGGACGCCGACGGCCCGGCCGCCGCGGACGACGACCTCGGTGACCCGTTCTCCGCAGCGGACGGTCCCGCCGCGCCGCGTCAGGCGGCGGACGAGAGCGGCGGTGAGCGCCCCGGCACCGCCGGTGGGGACGGGGAAGCCGTAGGTCTGGCCGAGCATGGACATGAGCCAGCCGAACCCGCCGCTGCCCGCCGCTTCAGGTGCGAGGTCCGCGTGGAGTGCGTTGCCCGCGAGCAGGAGCCTGCCGCCTTCGCCGCGGAACTCCTCCTCTCCCAGACGCCGCACCGGCAGCACCATGGTCCTGGCGAGGCGCAGCCCGCCCGCCGCACGTAGCTGCAGAGCCAGCCGGGCTCCGGCACGCACTGGGGGGAACGGCGTGAACAGGGCGTCGATGATGCCGGGCCGCAGCGTTTCCCAGACCTCCCGCAGCTCCTTCCACGCGGCCCCGTCCCCGGGGGCGAACGCCTCCAGGCTCGCGGCCGTCTCCTCCAGGTCACGGCTGAGCACCGCGCAGCGACCGTCCCGCAAGGGGTGGGCGAGCACCTTGGGGGCGTGGCTCCAGCCCAGCCCCTCCCGCTCCAGCCCCAGGCTGGCGAGGACCGGGGAAGCCGCAGCCAGAGGATAGAAAGCGCTGCAGAGGTCGCTGGCGAAATCGGGGTCGACCCCTCGGTCGTGCCGGACCGCTCCTCCGGGCTCGTCCTGGGCCTCCAGGACCTCAACGCTCCAGCCCGCGTCGACCAGCAGGTTCGCCGCGACCAGCCCGTTGGGGCCCGCCCCGATCACTACAGCGTCCGGCATGACACGCTCCCGCTCGATGGGTGCCGCCACGCCTGGTGGCGCGGCCGGTCTCCAGGTCTTGGTGCCGGTTCAGGCGGTGCGTGGTCGGGGCCGCCCGGAATGGGTGCGGGCCGGGCCTTCGGCCTCCTCGCACAACCGGGCGAGGCGGCTCAGCATCGCTCGATGCCGCACCTGCACAACGGCGTCCAGGAGGCCGTTGTGCAAGGAGCCCCCCACACCGCGCAACGGGTGTTCGTCGAGGATGATCAGTGTGTGCTCGCCCCAGGGCCGCAGTTCCATCGCGATCCTAGCGGTCCCCAGCGGTCCGCTGTCCGCCTCCAGTTCGAGAACTGCGGTCGGCTCACTGCGACGCACGACGGTCCGGTTGTGCAGGGTGATCGGCCCGATCTTGATCTCGTAGCGGAGGGCTGCCCCTGGCTCGGGCCACTGCCCCTCGTCCAGCTCGGCCTGTGAGGTGCCGACGACCCAGTCTCCGTACCGTTCGACGTCGGACAGGACCTCCCAGACGTCCTCGGGGGGCTTCCTGATCAACCGGTGCCGTACGGCCATGCGTTCCTCCGCCGTTCGAAGTGTCGTGTCCCTCGCCGCGTGTTCCACGCTAGGCCCGCGCACACGCTCCCGCGCGGGGACGGCGGCCATGCCGGTGCGGCCGGGCGGCTGCCGGAGCGCAGCACGCCGTGGCCCGGGGCATCCTGGGTACGGGCGCCGAACCGTTCCGCCGTGTGGAGGCGCCATGCCCGTTCCTCAGCTCCGACCCGCGCGTGTGGCGGCGGGTCGTCGAGATCAACGGGTGGGCAGCGCGGTGACGGCGCGCCCTTTGCTGCCGCCGCTGGTCACGCTCCGCTCCCGGTGGATGATGCGACAACTGGAGAGGAGCGGGGATGTCGCGGCGACCGGGCCCCTGGGCGCGGCTAGGCAGAGCTGTCTGCTGAGTGTCTGCCCGGTGCCGTACCGCGGCCCGGGGCGGCCGTCGAGAGCTTCGCTCACAGGCGGATGACGCCGCGAGGCGCGAAGCCGACGGTAGCCCGACGGGACTGGTTCCCTGGCTGAGGAGGGCGAGAGAGAGTGCTCGGCGCGCTTGTTGCGGCGACGCAGACGTCGGCACGCTGCGAGGAGGACTCTTGCCCCCTTCCGCCTGTGCCCGGCGCCGGAGCCTGCCGATTCGCAGACGGTGCGCCCTCATCGAAGGGCTCCTCGGCGGGCTCGTTCACCACTGCCGCCGGCTCGTTACAACGAAGCCCATCCACACCGGTCGGCAGCCAGGGTCTCAGCGGCCCATCAGCCGCAGCAACCTGGCCTGTCGGGCTTCCCCGGCCGGCAGCGGAGTTCCTGGGGCGGCGAAGAAGCGGTGGGTGGTGTCGGGGGAGACGGGCGACTCCGCCAAGCCGGCGTAGATTTCTGCGAGATGGTCCTCGATCCAGGCGACCAGCCCCGGATCGAGTCCCTCGGGAGCGTTGAGTGCTCGGGCCAGGTCCCACGTGTGAATGGTCGCGTCCGTGGTGCGGACGGCGAGGGCCTGTTCACCGGTCATGGGGCTCAGGGGATGGTCCAGGATCTGCTGAAGAGCGCCCGGCCTCCGGAACGCCGCGGCGCACTGCCGCATCGACCGGATGTATGCGCTCACCGGATCGCCTCCCAGGGCGTCCTCGTCCCGGAGCCGGATGAAGTCGGCGGCCGAGCCGCCGTCCAGCAAGGAGATGTAGTTGAGGTTTCCCCGGGCCATGTGGTTGACCAGGTGGCGGACGTCCCATTCCACGCAGGGAGTGGGTGCCGACCACTGTTCGGGGCGTACGGTGCGCAGCCTGCGGGTGAACTCGGAACCGGAGAGCAGATAGCGGTCGATGATGTCGGCGAAGCGGTAGGGCATGACCGCAGCGTAGGGAACGCCCGAGGTGATGTGCTGGCGGAAATCAGACGCCCTGCAGATCCGGGCCGGCACCGCGGCGCGATGCGATGCAGACGTCGCCGGCGGCAGTTCTGCCGGGTGCGATGACCTTGACAGCGGCTCCGGCTCTCAGGTCAGGTTCAGTCCACCGTCGAGCACGATGACCTCCCCGGTGAGGTAGGTGCTGGTGAGCACCGATGCCACCAGGTCGGCCACGTCGGTGGGCTGGGCGGGGCGGCCCATGGGCGCGCGGTCCCGCCACAGCTCGTGCGCCTGCGCCCAGTCCTTCGTCATCGGCGTGTCCACCAGTCCAGGCGCGACGGCGTTGACCCGCACGTCCGGCCCGAGGGCGGCTGCCAGCAGCCGGGTCACATGATTGAGCGCGGCCTTGCTCGCCGCGTACGGCACCGACGAGCCCTTGGGGCGTACCCCGGCATGGCTGGTGATGTTCACTATGCTGCCGCCTGCGGGGGATTGGCGCAGTGCCGGAAGCGCCGTTGTGCACAGCACCCATGGCGCGATCAGGTTGACCTCCAGCAGCTGCCGCCAGTCTGCGGCCGTCGCCGCGGCCAGGTCGTCATGCGGGATCGGCCAGCTGAGGCCCGCGTTGTTCACCAGCACGTCGAGCCGCCCGAACCGGTCGAGCACCGTCTCGACCAGTCCCCGGGCTTCCTCCTCCACTGCCAGGTCCGCCTGCACGTACGTCCCGCCGAGCTCCTCCGCCAGCGCCTTCCCGGCCTCCACGCTGCGCCGCGAGTGCACGACGACCCGCATACCGTCCGACGCCAGCCTCCGCGCGATGCCCTCCCCGATCCCCGACGTGGACCCGCTGATCAGGGCAACGGGACGATCGGCATGTTCAAGCTTCATGCCGACGGATCATGCCACCTCGGCCTTCAGCTGGGCTGCCGAGCAGTCCCGAGGTGCCGACGGCCAACTCATCAACACCACCCGTCCGTGGGACAGGGCGCTTCTCCAACTCAGCGACATGGGCGGTAGTTGGTGCTCGATAAGGCATGTGGCGGGGTGAGTCGGCCTCACCGCTCGGTAACGACCTGGTGTGCAATTGCCTCGCGCCGGAGCCCCCGGCGTTCTACCCTCGCGGCCATGACGTCACATGATGCGCCTGGAGGCTCTCGGGTGGCCCCGGCCGGGCTGGTGATCCGGCCAGAGACCGCCGACGATCACCGGGACGTGCGCGAGGTTCATACGCGCGCCTTCGGTGACAGCGATCGCGTCCCCGGGCTGGTGGAGGCACTTCGTGTTGCGGAGGCCGCGTTGGCGCCGATGTCCTTCGTCGCAACCGTTGGTGACCGGGTCGTCGGGCATGTCCTGCTGAGCGCGACGCGGTTGGACGCTCCACGCCGGATCGTGGACGTCCTGTCCCTGTCACCGCTGGGCGTGGTCCCGGAGTTCCGGCGTGAGGGTGTCGGTACTCAGCTCATCGCGTACGCCCTCGCGGCGGCTGACAGCCAGGGTGTGCCGTTGGTATTCCTGGAGGGTTCGCCGCACTACTACGGCACACGCGGCTTCGAAGGTGCCGGCGCGGTGGGCCTCCGTTCGCCGTCTCTGCGTATTCCTGAACCTGCGTTCCAGGTCGCTCGGTTGTCCGCTCACGAGCCGTGGATGACGGGCACCTTCGTCTACTCAGAGGTCTTCTGGGCCTTTGACTGCGTCGGCCTGCGCGACCGGGAGGCCTGAGTTTCCACCCGCGGGAACGTGACCTGACGCCCAGAAGTAGCCCGCGCATGTGCGACCCGGTCGTGTTCGACCACGGCGTCGCCCTCGTGTACCACTCCGGCCGCGAGCGCATAGCAGGCCCGCGTCGCTCGGACCGCACGATCAGATGCCGCGCCAAATACCGTGCCGGGCAAGGGATAGTCGAGCAGATGCGCGCCCTCGCCCCCGTGGGCGGCGTGCATGATCGGGCCTGGAGCCCGACCACTTGATGAACGGCTTCGGCAAGCTGAGGCGCGGCACTGCGAAGCCGGCCGCATCGTGGGCTGCCACCTTGCCTCTTCTGGTTTGTTGATACGTCCAGCCGTGATGCCGACCGGGGTGACCGGCGACGCGGCCGATGGGCGGATCGCGCGCGCCAAGGGCCGGTGGATCGCGATCAGCCGCGATACCGCGTCCAGCCACCTGGCTTGATCTTTTTCTCGTCCGGGGCATTGACGACGTCTGATGACGGGCCTACGGTCGGCGCAGTTCATCAATGTGATGACTGTTCACCTATGTGAATTGAACTGGAGATGTTCGATGACCTCTTGTTTCCTCCGGTCACGTCCTTCACGTCATTCGGGGAGGTGGACCCGGTAGTGCCGGCAGACCGTCGGGGACGAGGATGGGCAATGCGCCCCGGGGTGGTGATCCTTGCATCTGGGACCAACTGGTTCCGGGCGTCGGAAGAGCAGGAATGCCGGCCGGGCGGTGCGCGTCGCTGTCGAGGTCGCCCGTGGAGGTGTGCCGGTGTTCCCCGGGACCCGAGGGCCGGTGCCGACGGCCGCGCCGGCACGCGAGACGGGCATCCCAGGGAGGCCGGCCCGGGGCGGACCCTGAACGGAATGCACTGGCCCGGCTGCATGAGCAATGCCCGGGGTGTGGATTGCGTAGCTGGGGCCGACACGGCCCATGGGCGCACGGCGCACCCCAGGGGCAAACCGGCGAAGCCGCAGTGGCACCCGCACCCGATCGGCTGTGCACCTGGGACGGACATCCGCCGTCGACCGGTCACGGCGAGTGACAGTGCCGGCGAAAGGGGATAGGCATGCTTCGCCCTACTCGGCATCTCCGTCTCATCGGAGCGATGCTGGCAGCGGTACTCATGGCGGCTGGACTCTCCGGGTGTGACGGCGCCGCCGGTGGCAAGGGAAGAGTCCTTCATGTGCTGGTCGGCGCCGACCCCAGCCACGCTGCGGCACGGCGGGCCTGGATGGCGCGGATCGAGCGGGAGTTCACAGCAGAGACGGGAGCCACGGTTTCCTTCGACACTTTCTCCTCTGCCGGTGACGAACAGACCAGGATCCAGAGCTCCATTCTCAGCGGCACCGGCCCTGACATCTACAGCATCGGCACCACCTTCACGCCGGTGGCTTACGCCACTGGAAGCTTCCGCGTCCTCACGGGATCGGATTGGAAGCGGATCGGCGGGCGGGACAAGTTCATGCCGAGCGCGCTGGCGATGTCCGGACCGGATGCGCAGCACGACATCGGCGTACCCCTCTCGGAGCGCCCGTACGGGATGCTCTACAACACCGCCCTGTTCCACTCCGCAGGCATCAGCTCTCCGCCGAAGACCTGGGATCAATTCCTGACCGACGCGAAGAAGTTGACCAATCGGAAAGCCGGTGTCTACGGGACGGCGATGGACTATGCCGACCCCTACGACCCATGGAAGTTCATCTGGACTTTCGCCCTGCAGTCCGGTGCGCGGTTGACCAGCGACAACGTGAGCAAGGCTCAGCTCGATGATCCGCGGATCGCGGGCGCGGTCGACCACTACTTCGACTTCCTCGGCACCCAGCATGTCGTCGACCCGGCCTCCGTCGGGTGGAACTCCGCGCAAGCAACGGCGGCGTTCGCGGCAGGTAAGGCAGCGATGCTGCCGATGGTGAACCCGCAGGCCGCAGCAACGCTCGAAAAGTCCGCGGTCAGGGGCACATACCGTTTCGTTCCACTTCCGCTCGTACCGTTCGGCGCCACCGCCCGTCCTCACGGCGGCCTGGCGGCCGGAAGTATCGTTTCAGGCGACAATCTCGTCGTCGCCGGCTACACCAAGCATGCGAACCTGGCCATGGACTTTCTCGCCCTGGTGACCAGCACTCCCGAGCAGAAGTACTACAACCGTGCCTTCGGCGATCTTCCGTCTGTGGCTTCCGCTGCGCGTGGCCGCGTAGCGAGCGACAGCCGAATCGCGGAATACATCGCAGCTGAGAAGACATCGATACCCACCACCTTCAGTGGGGCCTGGGCTCAAATTCAGCTTGGCCTGGGCAACGTCGTGGCCCAGAGCCTGCCGGCACTGGCGAAGGGCGGCTACGACCCGTCGGCGGTCCGGCGGTTGTTGTCCACGGCGAACGACACGGTCCAGTCCTCCCTGAACGAACAGAGGCACTGACATGAGCCGATTGATCCCCGTGGAAGGCAGGTCAAGGGTGTTCACGTCAGGTATCGCCGCCGCCCTGTCCGGCAAGGTGGCACACCGCCGTGAGCGACGGCCGTTGTGGCTGATGTGGCCCGCCGTGAGCTTGCTCCTCCTGGTCGTCGTCATCCCCTTCGTGCTCGCCGTCTTCATGAGCTTCAGCCGACTCAATCAGTACACGCTGCGGCACTGGCTGAGCGCGCCGTGGGCGGGAGTGGACAACTACGTCGCAGCCCTGCGGACGTCGGGGCTGCTGCATTCCCTGTGGCTGAGCGTCGCGTTCTCGGTGCTCACCACCGCGATCGCCGCACCGTTGGGAGTGCTTGCCGCGCTGTCCGTCAACGGCCGCTTCCGCGGCAGGGGCCTCGTGCGCTCGATCTACCTGGTGCCGTACGTGATCCCGGTCTTCGTGACCGGCACGATGTGGCGGATCGTTCTGCAACCCACAGGCCAGGTCAACCATCTGCTGCAGCAACTCGGACTCGGCGAGGACACGCAGTGGCTGGTCGGATCCACCAGTTTCTGGACACTTGTCGGCGTCGACGTGTGGGCCTCGTGGGCGTTCATCTATCTGATGGTGCTCGCAGGCCTGCAGACGATCCCCTCCGAAACATACGAGGCGGCCGACCTCGACGGCGTCGGATGGTGGCAGAAGACGATCCATGTGGTGCTGCCGCAGATCAAGGGTCAGCTTGCCCTGGGCTTGCTGCTCAGTACGCTGCACCATTTCAACAATTTCACACTGCCGTTCCTGTTGTTCGGCAGCCCCGCACCCGACGCGGTCAACCTGCTTCCCATCAATATCTACCAAACCTCATTCCAGGTATTCCAATTCGGCCTGGGGGCGGCGATGTCAGTGGTCTCCCTGATTCTGATGGCCATTCCCGCAGTGGCGTACACGCGAAGTGCGCGACTTGATGGGCGAGTTCAGGAGGTGAGCGCATGAACTGGCGTCCCCGTGAACCGGAAGCCGTACTGCCGGACGGACTGCGCAGACTCGTGATCACGGCGATGGCTGCTTTCGCCGGGATTCCTGTGCTGTTCATGCTGCTGATGTCGGTCACCCCGGATGACCAGGTGGCGGCCGGCAAGCTATGGCCGACGCATTTCGCGTTCAGTAACTACCTGACCATGTGGAGCACCGTCTCCCTGGCGGACGGATTGTTCAACAGTGTGGTCGCCGCGCTGGTGGCTGCCGTCGTCGCCACGCTGGTCGCAGTGGGCGCCGCGTATTGCCTGACCCGGTTCGTTTTTTCCGGCCAACGGCCCTTCCTCGTAAGCCTGGTGATGATGCAATCACTGCCGCAATCGTTGTTGATCCTGCCCTTGGTGGTGGTATTCTCGTCGCTCGGAAATGCATTGGGTGTGGCGATCATCGGCAGCCGCGGTGGTCTGATCGTCACTTACCTGACCTTCGCGCTGCCTCTCGCGACGTGGGTCATGGTGACCCACTTGCGCGCAATCCCCGCATCCCTGGAGGAAGCCGGTCTCGTCGACGGTCTCACCCGGTTCGGAACGCTGCGCCTGATCATCCTGCCGCTGTCCTGGCCAGGCATGGTGGTGGCCCTGGTCTTCTCGTTCCTGCTGGGATGGAACGACGTGCTCTACGCGAGCATCCTCACCGGCCCCGATACCCGAACCGCCGCCGTGCAGCTGCAGCAGCTAGGCCAGAGCATCGAGGGCGGAGCCATTCCGCTCTACGGCCAGCTGATGGGCGCATCGGTCATCTGCGCCATCCCCGTCGTGGTGCTCTACCTCGCTTTCCAACGTCAGCTCACCGGCGGACTGACCTCCGGCGGCGTCAAGGGCTGACCATTTCCGCCTCCCACACCCCCATTACGTCAAGGAGAACCGTCATGTGGACGCTGTCCGGCTTCGCCGACGAGATTTCACCGGACCTCGACCAGCAGTGCCGTCAGCTGCGGGAACTCGGTATCGGGCACATGGAGTTTCGCAGTGCCTGGGACACCAATGTGCTCGACCTGGACGACGCGCAACTCGACCGGGTGTGCAAGACGCTGGCCGGGAACAGTCTGCGCACCTCAGCGGTGGGCTCGCCGATCGGTAAGATCGGCGTGCACGACGACTTCGATGACCATCTGCGCCGGTTCGACCGCGCCCTGCACGTCGCCGAACGACTCCAGACTTCCTACATCCGGATTTTCTCCTTCTTCCTCCCTGAAGGCGACGAACCGTCGACGCACCGCGACGAGGTCTTGCGGCGCATGGCCGCCCTTGCCGAGCGGGCCCGTGGACACGATGTGGTGCTCCTGCACGAGAACGAGAAGCACATCTACGGCGACACTCCGGACCGGTGCCTCGACATTGTCGAGTCGGTCGGGTCCGAGCAGCTGCGGCTCACCTGGGACTCGGCGAATTTCGTCCAGTGCGGTGTCCAGCCCCACACGGAGGGCTACGCGATGCTCCGTCCGCACCTGGAATACATACAGATCAAGGACGCGGATCGAGGAACGAGCAAGCCCGTGCCGGCGGGGGAGGGACACGGCGAGGTCCGCGAGACCCTCAGGGCGCTGCGAACCGACGGCTTCGACGGGTTCTTCTCCCTCGAACCCCATCTGGTCGCGGCCGGCCCGATGGGCGGGTTCAGCGGATCCGAGCTGTTCGCCACCGCACACCGGGCCTTCACCGGACTGCTCAACGACGAGGGCATCGAGTACAAGTGACCAGCGAACACCGAGGACCCACCATGCGATTCGCAATCATCGGTGCCGGCGTGATCGGCCGCACTCATGCCGCAGCGATCAACGAACTCGGTCCAGAGGCCGAACTGACCCTCGTCGTCGACGAAATGCCCGCGCGGGCAATGGAGGTGGCCGAGGCCCATGGCGCCGAATACGGCACCTCGTCGGCTCAGGCCCTCGACCGGGATGACATCGACGCCGTAGCCATCTGCACTCCAAGCGGCCAGCACGCCGCCCTCGCTGTTGCCGCGCTGGAAGCGGGCAAGCACATCGTGGTGGAAAAGCCCCTCGATGTGACCCTTGAGGCCGCACTCCGTGTCGTGGACGCTGAGCGCCGCAGCGGCCGTACTGCGACAGTGATCAGTCAGCACCGCTTCGATGCCGCCAGCCAACTGGTGCAACGGGCCGTCCAGGAGAACCGGTTCGGACGTCTGACCTCCGCCGTTGCCAGCCTCGCCTGGTGGCGCACCCAGGGCTACTACGACTCCGGTGACTGGCGCGGCACGTGGGCCCTGGACGGCGGAGGCGCGCTGATGAATCAGGGCATCCACACCATCGACCTGCTGGTATGGATGCTCGGCGATCCGGTCGAGGTGTACGCCCAGACTGCCTGCCTGGCACACGAGCGCATCGAGGTGGAGGACACCGCCGCGGCTACGATCCGCTTCGCCAACGGTGCGCTCGCCGTCGTGCACGGCACGACAGCGGCCTACCCGGGCATGACCGCACGGCTGCAGATCCATGGGAATCGCGGCTCCGCAGTGATTGACGGTGACCGGCTGGAGTACTTCCATGCCGCATCCGGGGACGCGGACTCCGGGGCTTACGGCGCTGGTGCTTCCGCGAACCAGGCAGGGGACGTGCTGGGTGAGCAGGAGGGCGGTGCGACGGCGGGCGCGGACCCGGCGGCGCTGTCGGGTGCCCACAGCGACCAGTACCGCGACTTCGTCGCCGCTGTCAGCCAGGGCCGAGCCCCCCTCGTCACCGTCGCCGAGGCCGCAAAAACCCTTGCAGTGGTGGGAGCGATCTACGAGTCCGCACGCACCGGGCGCCCGACACCGGTGCAGTTCGACGCCTTGCGAGAGGGCATCGATCACACACCCGCCTGACCTCGTCGCAGAGGTCCGAGGACCGGATTCCGGCGGACTCACCACGGAGGATGAGACCGTTCGGCGCCCCGGGTACCCGCGTCCCGCGTGCCACGTCAGCGATCGGTGCCGTACGCGTGCCGGGCGTGCGGGTACCCGGCGTCCTGGGTCTGTGCCTGCGTCCCCGGCAGGTCGTCGGGCAGCGTCTGCCAGGTGGCCTGAGTCCCCTCGGGGGCGGGGGTGGACCCGGCGGGGGCGGGGGCGGACCCAGCGGGGGCGCGGCGGCCGAGGAGGGTGGCGGCCAGTCCGAGCACGCCCCACAGCGCGAGGACGGCGAGATGCTCCGCCGAGCCGTTGCCGTTGAAGTAGGCGGTACTGCGCAGCAGGCTCGCTCCGGCCCCCGGAGGCAGCCACTGGCCGATGGAGCCGACTGCCTTGGGGAGCAGTTGGGGTGCGGAGGTGACCCCCGAGAACGGATTTCCGACGAAGACCATGAGCGCGGCGCCGAGGCCGAAACCGGCGGGCCCGACGACGGAGACCAGTCCCGCCGTGGTGGCACTGATGGCCAGCAGCGTGAGGGACAGGGCTCCCCAGGTGGCAGCCGTCTCATGCGGCAGCGCGCCGAGGAACCCCTGAGCGACCAGATGGACGCCGAGGCCGGCGACGGCGCAGACGACCGGCAGAGCCACGACCCGGTGCCAGGCAGCCCGGAAACCCGGCAGCAGGGCGATCGCCGCGGCGATGATGACGCCGCAGATGGTCAGCGGGAGCAGCGCAGAACTGAAGACGAGTCCGCGCGGGTCGTCGGCGGAGGTGGCCACCACGTCGACCGTCTTGACGTGGACAACCTTCGGTGGGCTGATGTTCGCGGGCGGATGCCCTGTGCTGCGGCCGGCCCCAGCCGCCCCGCCCCGTGCCGCCCTGTGTGACCCGGTCCCAGCCGCCTTGGCGTGGGCGCTCGCGGCCGCCTGCTGGGAGGCGTGACTCCGCAGCTGCTGACCCGCGGTGCCGAGCAGCTGCGCGACGGCCGGGCCTGCCGCGCTCGCTTCCAGCACGGTGATGTCACCGGGGGTGACGACGAAGGCGCCATAGACGTCCCGCTGTCGGATGGCTGAGCGGGCCGCCCCCTCGTCGGAATACAGATGGAAGTCGAAACCACCGGGCTTGCTGTGCGCGAGACCCTCGACGGCCTGCTGGCCGGCAGCATTCGCACCGACGATTCCCACCGGCAGATCACGCGGCGCGATCCGTCCTGCGGGCCACGCGAAGGCGAGCACCGCCAGCATGATCACCATCGGCAGCGAAACCGAGATGACGCATAGGCGGATCCACGGGGCATGAGCCACCGGCGGCTTCTTCACGGTACAGCCTCCAAAAGACGAATGTTCGTTCTCTGAGTCCGACAGCCTGCTAGGAATCGCCGGATGCGTCAAGACGAACATTCGTTTTTGTTTCTTCGGTAGGATGCGGTCATGCCGAAGGTCACCCAGCAGTACCTGGACGCCCGCCGGGAACAGATCCTCAATGCCGCCCGGCGCTGCTTCCTGCGCGACGGGTTCCACGCGACGTCCATGCAGGACCTGTTCGCCGAGTCCGGGCTGTCCTCGGGCGCCGTTTACCGCTACTTCGCCGGCAAGGACGAGATGGTCCTCGCCATTGCCGAGGAGAACATGCGGGACGTCCTGGCGACCATGCACGCCGTCGCCATCCGTGAGCCCGGCCGGTCCGTGGGGGCGGCGATGGCCGACGCCCTGGAGATCATCCGCGCCAAGTCCGCGGGCGGGGGCTTCGGCGGCCTCGCCGTACTGGTGTGGGCCGAGGCGCTGCGCAACCCGTCGCTGGCCAGGCGGCTGGACGATCTGCTGGCGCAGATGCGCGCCGATCTGGCCGAGGTCGTGCGGGAGCATCAGAACGCGGGCGGCCTGCCTCAGGACGTCACGGCCGATGCGGTCGCGACGACGCTCATCTGCATCCTGCCCGGCTACATCCTCCAACTGGCCGTCATCGGTGCCTCGGCAGTGGAGGCAGTCCCGGACGCAGTGCGCGCGCTGTGGCCGTCATCGGCGGCGGGCTGACCCGCACCGCAGCCCGGGCGGGGGGCGGTCGCAATCTCTGGCCGGCGCGATCGGAGGCCGCCGCAGAACGCGCGGGCACGACAGAGTGCGGGCACGACAATGCGCGGGTGAGGCGCGGTGCTTGGTGCGCGCCAGGGCGGCGGGCAGGTGACGGCCGACTCGGCCGCCAGGGTTTCAGACCCACGCGCGGTCGTTGAAACGGGCTGGTCGGGGCAGACGTCGGTGATGAATGATCTTGACGCAGGCGAATGCAACGGTATCGGCGGCTACCGCATATGACCGTTCCCATCAGAGGGCCGAAAGCCCGAGAACGTCGGAGACCTGCATTCAGCCTTCGGCAGATGGTCCTCCTTTTCGGCCTGGCCGCCGTTCTTCTCGGCGCTGCCGGGCTCATCCTGAAACTCCTGGTGAAGGCGGCCGGCAGCCACCCTGTTGCGGCAGCAGTCACCGCCGCTGCCATCGGCGCTGCGGGACTACTGCTGAGAAGGACTCGCAGCCGCCGTGTCACAGGCCGGACTGCCGACGGACTCGCCGACCTCACGCAGGAGATCGCCGAAGGGAGCGAGGCGGAACCGGAGCGGATGGGTGAGACGACTCCGCCGGGGGAGGGACCCCCGGAGCGCTTCGAGGCCGGCGACTACGCGGCCATGGACCCGGACACCTTCGAGCAGGCCATAGCCGCTCTGTGCGAGCGTGACGGCTGCCGCGACGTCCAAGTCGTAGGCGGTGCAGGAGACCTCGGAGCCGACGTCGTGGCCATCGCTCCCGACGGACGACGGATCGTCATCCAGTGCAAGCGCTACGGCCCCCTGAACAAAGTAGGCTCCCAGGACCTGCAGCGCTTTGGCGGCACCTGTTTCGCGGTCCACGAAGCGCATGTAGCAGCCGTCATCACCACCGGCGAGTTCACAGAGCCCGCAGCCGAGTACGGCGAACAGTGCGGGATCCATTGCGTGGACCAGGCGGCCCTCGTTGCCTGGACGGATGGTGCTGGTCCCGCGCCCTGGGACATTGAGGTGCGCGAGTGAGCGCGCGGGGTGGCCACGGCCGTCCGGGAGTCCTTGGCGGATCGACGCGCGGCGTCGGCCGCGGTGCCTCGCAAGGCGGAGGAGCGCCCTCGCACGGGGCGTATCCCTCGATCCGACGTTGCTGAGTGCTGCCGTAACTGTCATCACGCGCCCGCCGGGTCACGGGACAGCTGTCAGGGCCCTGGACAGAGAATCCTGGGGACGAACGCCCACCGCACCGGCGCCCGCGGACCCACCGCTGACCGGACGCCACTGACCGCGGGCCCTGTCCGGAGGCCGTGTGCGCCGCCACCCCTGCCTCGGGGGATGGCGGCGAAGCTCCCGTCGGCGTCCCCATCAGCGCCTCGCACTCGGCCGCAGCTGTGAAACGCCGTATGAGCCCGAAGGGACGGGGGCACGGGGTCATTCGCCCGGAGCGAGGGTGTGCGCGAGAAGGCGGGCCGCGTCGGCGATCATCTCGTCGTCGACCGGCGCGTCCTTGGCCGGCTTCGACGACAGCACCGTCAGCACGATCGGTGTGCGCTCGGTCGTCCAGGTGACGCCGATGTCGTTGGCGGACGCGTAGTCGCCGGTACCCGTCTTGTCGGCGACGATCCAATCTTTCGGCAGCCCGGCGCGGAACCGCTTTGCGCTCGTGGTGTTGCCTTGCAGCCATGTGACGAGCTGCCGGCGATCAGCGGTGGAAAGTGCCGGGCCCAGCGTCAGCGTTTCGTAGCTGCGGCCCATGGCCGCCGGCGTGGTGGTGTCACGCAGGTCGCCGGGGATGGCGGTGTTCAGGTCGGTCTCCCATCGGTCGAGCCGGCTCACCGGATCGCCGAGCGAACGGAAGAATCGGGTCAGACCTTCGGGCCCGCCGATCTGACGCAGCAGTAGATTTCCTGCCGTGTTGTCGCTGTACCGGATCGCGGCCGCGCACAGTTCGCCCACCGTCATGCCGTCATCGACGTGCTGTTCGGTGATCGGGGAGTTCGCCACGAGGTCCCTCCGCCGGTAGCGGATCACCTTGTCCAGCGGCGCGGAGCAGTCGTGGTCACGCAGGAGCGCCCCGGCCGCGACCGACTTGAACGTCGAGCACATTGCGAACCGCTCGTGCGGGCGGTAGGTCACCACTCGCCCGGTGTGGATGTTGTGGGCGTACACGCCGAGGCGCGCTCCGTATTTCTGCTCAAGGGCGCGGAAACGGTGCTCGGTACCGCTGACTTGGGGGTGCGTGGACGCGGCAGATGCGGAGACCGCGGGCACGAGTACGGCGGCAGAAGCCACGGCACCGGCCTTCAGCAGGTTCCGCCGCGACAGAGAGGTGGCGCTGGTCATGTGGAAAAAGCTCCCAGGTCATGGTTGTCCGTCAGCTCTTCGACAAGAAGAGGGAAGCAGCAGACCTGCGCTCATGTCCAAGACACAAGTTTGAGTGATTCATGACTTATTGATATGACTTCAGCATGGACCTGCTCGCGCACCTCGAGGCCTACGTCGCCACTGCGGCCGAGGCGAGCTTCTCGCGCGCGGCAGAGCGGCTCGGGATCGCCCAGCCGCTCCTCAGCCGGCGAATCAAGACGCTCGAGGAGCACTTCGGTGGCCGGCTCTTCGACCGCTCGCGGCGGCAGGTCACGACCACACAGTTGGGTGTGGTGCTTCTGCCGTACGCCCACGACGTACTCGAACGTGCCCAGCAGTTGCGCCACGTGGCCCGGTCGGCCCGGGATGCTGCAGTACGCACCGTCGGGGTGCCGGCGGACTGCGACCCAAGGGCCCTGGCTCAGGTCATCCGGGCCGGTGTCGAGCACGCCACGACGATCGGACTGCATGAGGTGCCGCCCGCTGCCCGGGCGGCGGGACTGGCCGATGGATCGCTGGCATACGCGCTGGTACGGGTTCTGCCGGAGAGCGGCGCGATCCGAGTGCCGCTCGGCCTGGCATCCATGCCGTCGGACGCTCCGGACATGCCCGGCGGGAGGGACGTCGAGCGGACCGGGAACGGGAAGAGACATGGGCAGAGTCCGGTGCACCTGGACGAAATGCGGCCCCGACGCCGCGCGGACACGACTCCGGGTCGGCGACGTCAGGTGCCGATCCTCACCGCTGTCGAGGATCAAGTCCCATACGCGGAGGACCGGTTCGCCCGCGCGGCCGCGCGAGCAGGGCTACCGGAGGGCCTGGTCCGACCTGCCGGATCGGTCGCTACCGCGCTCGCCGAGACGCTCGCGGGGCGGGCCGTCCTGCTGTGCGCCGAGCCGTTCGCCCGGCGCCACGGGGCCGGCTGGTCGCCGCTGAACGATGTGTCGCTGCACCGTGGATACGACGTCACGGCGGCACAACCGCAGCGGGGCACTGCGAAGGTCCCGGACTGGCTGGTCACACGACTGGCGGTGGCCGTCGGGGCCGCGACGGCCACGTCACCGTACGCGGCCGCCCAGCGCGATGACGCGCCCTTCCGATTGGCGGCGCGCGGATGAGCACACCGAGCCACAGCCGGCCGGCTTACGCCGCCGGCGACACCGCGCTCCTCGACGTCGCGGAGACCATCGCCGCGGACTGGGCCGAGTTGGGAGTTCACGGATCGTTTCTCGCCCGCAGTATCGACACCGGACAACAGCTCGGATTCAACATCGACCAACCGGTGCCGCTGGCCTCGGTGATCAAGGTCCCGCTCGCGCTGGTCGTCCTGGAGAAGATCGCCATGGGAGACCTTGACGCCGCACGGCCGGTGACCGTCGACCCGGCCACGAGCAGCGTCGGCCCCACCGGGCTGGCGGCGTTCCGGTACCCGGCCACCGTGGCCGTCGGCGACCTGGTGCTGCTGATGCTGTCGGTCAGCGACAACGCGAGCACCGATGCACTCCTCGATCTCGTGCCGGTGGAAGAGGTCGACGCCCGCCTGCGCGCCTGGGGGTGTGCGGGGATTCGGATGCGACACCGGCTCAACAGCATGTACGAATGCGCCGCCGGCGTCTCCGGCGACGACTTCGGACTCGCCCTGGAACTCGCCATCCGGGACGAGTCGTCGGAGCGGCACACGATCGAGAAACTGGATCCTGCGCACGCCAACCTCGGTACTGCCGCCGCACTCGTCGACCTGCTCGAGCGGGTCTGGCGGGACGAGATCAGCCGCCCCGGCGCGACCGCCGAACTGCGCCGGCTCATGGGTCTGCAGGTCTTCACTCAGCGGCTGGCGAGTGAACTGCGCGTGGATGACCTGCGGGTGAGTGGCAAGACCGGAACCTTCCTCCACCTGCGGCATGAGATCGCCGTGGTGGAGGCCGGATCCGGCGAGCGGGTGGCGATGGCAGCGCTCACCCGCTCGGCCCGTCGGGCCCGTCTGGCGCCGGACATCGACCTCGTGATCGGCATCGGCGCACGGCGCGCCTTCGAGGCACTGCGCCGCTGAGGGCTGTCCCGTCATCAGCCCTGGTGGCTGGCGGGCGACGCCAGCCAGGGCACCTGTCGCCTTACCGGATCGCCGAATGCGCCCCCCTGTGCGGACGTTCCTCGGCCGTGCGATGTACCGCATCCGACGCCGCGCGCTGATCCACCACGGATCATGGGACCGCCCTTGGGGCAGCTCCCAGGTGATTCACGCCCACATGGCGCTCGGGTCGACCGTTGCCTGATGCGGTGGCGCCAGACATCACGTCACTAGCCGCGGGGACCGCTGATCCGTTCGGGTTGGATCACGTAGATCACCCGGACTTGGTCGCGACCGCCGAACCACGGGTAGGGCCCGCCGAGATACTTCTGCGCGAGCGCCTCGATGTGGTCGACCGCCCCCTCGGTGGTCACACGCAACACACGGCCGCGGATCTGGGTGTACGAGGCCGGTTCCGAGGGGTCGGCGACTGCGACGGCCACCCGCGGGTCGCGCGCGATGTTGCGGGTTTTTTGATGTGACTCAACGCTGTTGATCAGGACGTGCTCCCCGTCGGTGTCGACCCATGTCTGGGTGAGCTGGGGCGAGCCGTCGGGCATTGTGGTGGCGATGTAGCAGGTGCTGGGGCGGCGCAGCAGCGCCACCACGTCCTCGCCGAGGGGTACGGGCACGGGGGTTCTCCAGGGGCTGGTTCGGTGGGGTGCCGGTGCAACGCTAGTCCCAGCAGGGAGCCCTGCCCCCGCCGCCCTGAACTTTCGATCACCAGCTGTACGGATCCAACGGATCCAGCGGGGCCCGCTCGTTTTCTGACCCCAGCGCTGCTGTCGACCACGTTCTGGAGGGTCCGGCGGAGGCGCTGTTGAGGCCAGACCCCTGCACCGTCGCCGGGACCCAGTGGCCCGAAGACGTCCTGACCAACGGCATATGGCCCGCCCCAGCGACGGCCTTCGGTCGCCACCTTCAGCCATGGTGGGAAGGCAAGTGGCGCGTCGGGAACCGTGAGGCTCGGGTGGGTACAGATGAGGCGCGATGGCACCGCTTGGCGCCATCTGGCACCACGCGGTGTCATTCTGCGTTTAGCGGTGCCATTTCTGCGTTTACAAGAGTGCTTGAGCGTGCATGGTGCCACGATGGCTCTGATTGTTTTTTCGTGTTTCCGCAGTTCAGGGCGGTTGTCATCGAGTTCACTCCACGTGAGACGCCACCTGGGCTTGCCTGTGGCGCCAATGTGGTGTCATTATGGCGTCATGGACCTCACCCCGTATGTCGACACCCTCCGCCGCGAACTCGCGGTGGCCGCCGAAGCCGGCGGTGACGAAGCCCGCGAGCTGGCCGAGAGGCTCACCGCCCCTCTGGAGTCGGCGACCCGGCTGACCATGCTCAACGTGCTCTCGGCCGCGATGGACGAGATCACCCGAGAACTCGCCCCCGGCTCGGTCGACGTGCGGCTCCGCGGGCTCGACCCCGACTTCGTGGTGACACCCCCGCCCACCGGCGGCGCCCCTGCGGAAGCGGCTGTTCTGCCCGTCGAACCTCTCATGGCCCCGGCCCCGGCAGACGGCGACGAGGGCGGCACCGCCCGCGTCAACCTGCGCCTGCCGTCCCATCTCAAGGCTCGCGCCGAGGAGGCCGCGGGCCGCGAGGGCCTGTCGGTCAACGCGTGGCTGGTGCGCGCCGTGTCGGCCGCGGTCGACGGCGGCACCCGGCCGCGTACGACGGAGAAGACCCAGACGATCGGCCAGAGCTTCACGGGCTGGGTGCGCTAGCCGCGCCGCCGCCCGCATCACTTCACCCACACCACGTCCCACCAGCGGGGACGCCCTGAACACCCAAGAGGACGGGACAGCCATGCCTTCTTTCGACACTCCCGAACCGATCTCGGCCACGGCGCACGTCTACGCAGGTTCCATCCGGTTCACCGCGGGCGACCGCCTCGACACCGTAGTCGAGGTGCAGCCCCGCGACCCGAAGCGGGACCAGGACGTACGGGCGGCCGAGCAGACCGAGGTCACGTACGTGAGCGGTGTCCTGACCGTCAGGACACCCAAACAGCGCTATCTGGTCGGGCGTACCGGCACCGTCGATGTGACGGTGGAGCTGCCCACGGGCTCGCGTGTCGACATGACCGGTGCCTGGGCCCAGGTGCTCGGCGAGGGCCGGCTCGGCGAGGTCCGGGTGAAGACCTCGTCCGGTGACGTCCGCCTCGACGCGACCGGGCCGCTCCAGCTGACTGCCTCCCACGGCTCGATCACCGTCGACCGGATCGGGGGCATGGCCGAGATCACCACCAGCTCCGGCAGCCTGCGCGTCGGCACCATCGACGGTCCCGCCGTCCTGAAGAACTCGCACGGCACCACGACCGTCGGCACCGCCACCGGCGACCTGCGGGTGAGCGGCGCCAACGGCGACATCGACATCGCTCGCGCTGAGGGCTCGGTCGTCGCCACCACCGCCCACGGCACCCTGCGGGTCGCCGAAGTCGGCTCCGGTACCGTCCAGTTGGAGACCTCTTACGGCGCTATCGAGGTCGGCATCCGCGAGGGCACTGCCGCCTGGCTCGACGTCAGCTCCGGCCACGGGCAGGTGCGCAACACACTCGCCGCCTCCGAGACCCCGGGGAAGGCCGAGGGCAGCGTCGAGGTCCGCGCCCGGACCCGCTACGGCAACATCGACGTGCGTCGCGCCCGGGCCTGAACGCCGGCCCCGCCAACTCGTTCTCTCCCCGGTCACTTCAGCCTTCGAAAGGGAGGGCTCCATGCCTACTTCTGTCATGCCCACATCTAGACGGGGTGACGGCCCGCAGTCGCCCCCCGCCGTCCTGGCCGTCGGTCTGCGCAAGTCGTTCGGCGACAAGACCGTGCTCAACGGCATCGATCTGCGTATCCCGGCCGGGTCGGTGTTCGCGCTGCTCGGCCCGAACGGCGCGGGCAAGACCACCGCCGTCAACATCCTCTCCACCCTCATCACCGCTGACGCAGGCGATCTGCACGTCGGCGGTCACGACCTGGCCACCGACCCGCAGTCGGTGCGTGCCGCGATCGGTGTCACCGGGCAGTTCTCCGCCGTCGACGGCCTGATCACGGGCGAGGAGAACATGCTCCTCATGGCGGACCTGCACCACCTCTCCCGCCATGAGGGCCGCCGCGCCGCCGCCGAGCTGCTTGAGCGCTTCGACCTGACCGACGCCGCGAAGAAGCCCGCCTCCACCTACTCCGGCGGTATGAGGCGCCGCCTCGACCTCGCCATGACGCTTGTCGGCGGCCCGCGCATCATCTTCCTCGACGAGCCGACCACCGGCCTCGACCCTCGCTCCCGGCACAACATGTGGCAGATCGTCCGCGAACTCGTCTCCGACGGCGTCACCGTCTTCCTCACCACCCAGTACCTGGAGGAGGCCGACCAACTCGCCGACCGGATCGCCGTGCTCAACGACGGCAAGATCGTCGCCCAGGGCTCCGCGGAAGAGCTGAAGCGCATGATCCCCGGAGGCCACGTCCGGCTCCGCTTCTCCGACCCGTCCGCTTACCGGTCAGCCGCCCTCGCGCTGCGCGAGGTCGTCCGGGACGACGACTCCCTCACGCTGCAGATCTCCAGCGACGGCACCCAGCGCGAGCTCCGTTCCGTCCTCGACTGGCTGGATTCGGAAGGTGTCGAGGCGGACGAGCTGACCGTGCACACCCCCGACCTCGACGACGTGTTCTTCGCCCTGACCAGCGGCACCGACCGACCCCCCAAGGAGGCTGTCCGATGAGCTCCCTCTCCCTCGCCGTGCGCGACTCGTCCACGATGCTGCGCCGTAACCTCCTGCACGCCCGGCGCTACCCGTCCCTCACCCTGAATCTCCTGCTGACGCCGATCGTCCTGCTGTTGCTCTTCGTCTATGTCTTCGGCGACGTGATGAGCGCGGGCATCGGTGGCGGCGGCGCAGACCGCTCCGATTACATCGCCTATCTCGTGCCGGGCATCGTGCTGATGACCATCGGCGGCACTGTGGTCGGGACAGCGGTGTCCGTCTCCAACGACATGACCGAGGGCATCATCGCCCGCTTCCGCACGATGGCGATCCACCGCGGGTCCGTGCTCATCGGGCACGTCGTCGGCAGTGTGCTGCAGTCGGTCATAAGCGTGGTCCTCGTGGGTGCCGTCGCGGTGGCCATCGGCTTCCGGTCCACGGATGCCACGGCCCTGGAGTGGCTGGCGGCGTTCGGGCTGCTCGTGCTGGTCGCCACGGCGCTCACCTGGATCGCTGTCGGGATGGGCATGGTCAGCCCGAATGCCGAGGCGGCCAGCAACAACGCGCTGCCGCTGATCGTCCTGCCGCTCATCTCGAGCGCCTTCGTCCCGGTCGACGCAATGCCGGGCTGGTTCCAGCCGATCGCCGAGTACCAGCCGTTCACGCCGGCCATCGAGACGCTGCGCGGGCTGCTGCTCGGCAGCGCGATCGGCCACAACGGGTGGCTCGCGGTCGCCTGGTGCCTGGCCCTCAGCGTGCTCGGCTACTTCTGGTCGAAGGCGGTTTTCAACCGCGATCCGAAGTAGCCGGGACGACCGCGGGCCGCGCCCCCCAGCTCGACCCGCCCGAGAGCGGCGTACTCCGACCCAGTGTCGGAGTACGCCGCTCCGTCCGTGCTCTCGGCCCCCTCGCCGGGCCCGGGCCCGGCGAGGGGGCCGCAGACATTGCCGGCCGGAACTCGCGCTGCACCAGGATCCGTTCGGTTCGGCGCGATCAGCCGAAGGGCGGAGGTGCCCCGTGACGCGATTCGGCCGGGCCGAGGGTGTACAGCACTGCCCCCGGCCGCCGGGAACTCGACGGCGATGGATTCCGGGCGGCGAGGAGGGTGAGCAGCCGCTCCCACGGCCGATCGGTCAGCCGCGCACCCGGTCCGGGCGGCCGGCGTACGCGTGTGCCGCCGCCGCCGCCGCCACCACCGTCGCGCCGCCACCGCCGCCGTCGGCAGGATCTCCGGTGCGCCATGCAGAGGGCCTGCAGATGACGGGAGTGCGCGATGGGACGGGGGGGGCGAAGGTACCGGTACGGCGCTTGAAGGGGTGCACCGGCCGGTGGTGGTGCGTGTGACAAGGGGGACCCGAGTCAGTCGCCGAAGGCGAAGGTCCGACACTCATAATTCGATTCTTGAATTCATTGTGCAGATCGTTGACGCACATCGTTCATGACTTTTATGGTCGCTGCGACCTTCCCAGAAGCCGGCGACCCCCACGGAGAACGATGAAGCGCCACCCACGCACGGCACGGCTGTCCTCCTTGCTCCTTATGGGCGTCCTCACTGCAGCTCTCCCCTCGGCCGCACCTGCCGCAGCGCACACATCGCCGGCCGGAGCCGCAAGCACCCCGGGCCCGTCCGGCGGCAACGGCTGGCAGCTGACGTCCACGCACATCGATCCGAAGGACAACGCGCACGCATACGTCGGCAACGGCTATCTCGGGCAGCGCATCCCGCCCAACGGCTCCGGATACGCCACCACAGGCGAGACCCGCACCGGCTGGCCGCTGTACACCCACGGCTACGACGGGGCCTTCGTCTCCGGGCTGTACGCGCACAACAAGAAAACCACCGAGAATCGCGAGGTCGCGGCCGCCATCCCGACCTGGACGCCGCTCACGGTCAGCACCGGCGGCAGCCACGCGGAGACATTCACATCCGCGACATCCGCCGGCCGGATCTCGCACTATCGGCAGACGCTCGACATGCGGCACGGCCTGGTGCACACATCCCTGACCTGGACGGCCACCGACGGCCGCGCCACCGACCTCGTCTACGACGTGGTCGCCGACCGCGCGGAAGCGCACGTCGGGGCCGTCAGGCTCCGGATGTCGCCGCACTGGAACGGGAACGCCAAGGTCACCGACCTCATCGACGGGCGCGGCGCCCGCCGTGTCGCGCAGACCGGCGGAGGGGCACGGCCAGGCGGCCGGACAATGGACGTGGCGTTCCGTGCGGACGGCACCAGGACCGCCGGCGCCGTAGCCTCATCCCTGCGGACCGGCAGGGGGGTTCGTACAGGAAGTGAACAACGTTCGGCTTCTGCCAAGAAGCTGAGTGCCCACCAGGCCGTCGGGTTTCCGGTGCGCAGCGGCCGCTCCTACGAATTCACCAAGTACGTCGGCGTCGACACCGCGCTGACCTCAAAGGATCCCGAACGGACCGCCGTTGCCGCCTCACAGCGCGCCGCACACCGCGGCTGGCCGGCCCTCACCACCGCTCACTCCGCCGCCTGGGACAGGCTCTGGCGCAGCGACATCGAGGTGTCCGGTGGCGGCGACCTGCAGTCCTGGGTTCGCTCCGCCGAGTACGGGCTGTTGTCCAGCACCCGGCGCGGCTCCTCCGACAGTATCTCGCCCACCGGACTGACCAGCGACAACTACGCCGGCCTGAAGTTCTGGGACGCTGAGACCTGGATGTACCCGAGCCTGCTGGCCTCGCATCCCGGCCTCGCCAAGTCCGTCGTGGACTACCGCTACCGCACCCGTGCGGGCGCCCGCACCAACGCAAAGAAGCTCGGATACCCCGGCCTCTTCTACCCGTGGACCAGCGCGAGCAAGGGCGACCTGTGGACCGAGTGTCACAGCTGGGACCCGCCACACTGCAAGACCCAGAACCACCTCCAGAGCGACATCGCCCTCGCCACCTGGCAGTACTACCTGGCGACCAAGGACACCAACTGGCTGCGCACCCGCGGCTGGCCCGTCATCAAGGGCATCGCGCAGTTCTGGGCCGGCCGCGTCACGCACAACGATGACGACAGCTACTCCATCAAGAACGTCGCCGGTCCCGACGAGTACAGCAACGGCGTCAACGACGGTGTCTTCACCAACGCCGGCGCGGCCACCACGCTGCGTACCGCCACCCACGTAGCCCAGTTGCTCGGCAAGCACGCCCCGGCGAGCTGGGCGGCGATCGCTGGCAAACTGCGCATCCCGTACGACGCGAAGAAGCAGGTCTTCCAGCAGTACGACGGCTACAAGGGCTCCTCCATCAAGCAGGCCGACACGGTTCTGCTGATGTACCCGCTGGAGTGGCCCATGCCGAAGGGCGCCGCGACCAACACCCTCAACTACTACGCCGCTCGCACCGACCCCGACGGCCCGGCCATGACCGACTCGGTGCACTCCATCGACGCGGCCTCCATCGGCGAGCCCGGCTGTGCCACGTACACGTATATGAAGCGCGCCATCAAGCCGTTCGTTCGCGGCCCGTTCGACGTGTTCTCGGAGGCGCGCGGCGACAAGGCGGGCGCCTCGGACCCGCTGTCCGGCTCCCCGGCCCAGGACTTCGTGACCGGCCAGGGCGGCTTCCTGCAGACGCTCACCAACGGCTTGACCGGGCAGCGGCTACGCGAGGACCGGGTGCACCTGGACCCGGTGCTGCCGCCGCAGCTGAGCCACGGCGTGACGCTCAAGGGCCAGCGCTGGCAAGGCCGGACCTACGACATCGCGATCGGCGCGCACCAGACCACAGTGCGGCTCACGCACGGCGCGCCCTTCGAGGTGGAGGGGCCGCAGGGCAGGCAGATCGTCAGCGCCTCGGCACCCGCCGTCCTCAAAACCCGGCGGCCCGACCAGGATCCGACCGACAACATCGCCCGGTGCCGTACGGCACAGGCGAGTTCGGAGCAGCCGGGTCAGTATGCGGATGCCGCGCTGGACGGCAGCACGGCAACCGCCTGGGCGCCCGACGGCACGGACGGCACCCTGACCGCCGACCTCGGCCGCATCGCGCGGATCTCCGGCATCACCCCGCACTGGACGGGCCGGCACCCCGCCTCGTACCGGGTCACCGCGTCGGTGGACGGCAAGCACTGGCAGGCCGTGAAGGGGCAGGCCACGACGGCACGGTATGTGCGGGTGTCCGTGCACGCGGCCGACGCGAAGAAGCCGGCTGGGCTGGCGGAGTTGGTGGTGCGGCACTGACAGCGGCCGCGGATCCACGGCTGTCGTCGATCGCCGGAGGGCTGATCTCAGCTCGTCCGGCGATCGACGGCACGCCACCGTGCCGGCATCGCTGGAGGTGCCC
Organism: Streptomyces sp. NBC_00344; assembly: GCF_036088315.1. NCBI lineage: Bacteria > Bacillati > Actinomycetota > Actinomycetes > Kitasatosporales > Streptomycetaceae > Streptomyces > Streptomyces sp. NBC_00344. The sequence continues at coordinate 6,792,715 of NZ_CP107996.1, forward strand.
GTCGTAGCCGCGGCCGACAGCACCGGTGCGTTGTCCGGCCCCAGGCTGTGCCACGGCCAGGACCAACGGCGGTGCTGGCTTCATTCGGCGCCGGTGCGGTGGCTCCTCGCCCAGCCGTCCTTTGGTTTCCTCGCCGTGAACGCTGGGAAAGTCGGCGGCACGTTAACATGCCAGTGTGATCAAGCCCATTGAGCTCGTGATATTCGACTGTGACGGCGTCCTGGTGGACAGCGAGCACATCGCGGTACGCGTGGATGCGATGAGCCTGGCGTCGCTCGGTTGGCCGCTCAGCGAACCCGAGATCATCGAGCGCTTCGTAGGCCGTTCACACGCCGACATGATCACCGAGATCGAGAGGCACCTCGGGTACCGCCTACCCGACGGGTGGGAAGCGGAGCAGCGACGACTCTACCGTGAGGCCATGGAGGCCGAGCTCACGCCTGTCGACGGCATAGTCGAGGCCCTGGAGCACATCCAGCTGCCCACCTGCGTGGCCTCCAGCACCAGCCACAACGGCCTTCGTCACACCCTGGGCCTGACCGGCCTGTATACGCGCTTCGAAGGTCGCATCTACAGCGCGACGGAAGTGGCCAACGGCAAGCCCGCACCGGACCTCTTCCTCCACGCGGCGCGGCACATGGGGTTCGCCCCCGACGTCTGCGCTGTGGTCGAGGACAGCCGTTTCGGCGTGCAGGCCGCCCGCGCTGCCGGCATGCGTGTCTTCGGCTACTGCGGGGGGCTCACTCCCGCAGAATGGCTGCACGGGCCTGGCACGGTGGTCTTCGAGGACATGCGTGACCTGCCGGCTCTCGTCGCCAAGGACTGACGCCGCTAAAGACCCTCTTGGCATCCTCCCCGCCGACCAAGGGCAGCTCCCTGACCCCCTGCCTGGAACGGCGCTCTCGTCACCGTCCGTCACGTCCCTTCCGGGGGACGCGCTCTACGTGGCTCCAGCAGACTGCACCTGACCGCAGCCTCCACCGGTGTTCGGCTCCGGTCTGCCGTCGGCTCCACCATGCCGACAGGACGGTCCCGGCAACTCGTGGCTCCGGTGCTGCACACGGCGAGGCCAGCCGAAGGAGCGAACGGGCACCGGAGAGGTCCGTGCTGAGGTCTCGGGACTGCCTGCGAGTGTCGCAGCCCGCCTTGAGAGGGGGTACGGGCATCCGTGCCCGGGGGTGACGTTCCAGCGGCCTGTGAGCCCCTTCCGGTAGATATCCAAACATGGTCTGAGCTGCATAGATGTCGGACAACGGAGAACACCGCCCCCCGCTTACCGACAGGTGCACGTCTCAGTCGCGCAGGCTTCCGCGCCAATCGCACCCTCCCGGCGCGTGACGCCCGCACGGAACTGCTTCGGACGGGCAAACCGTCCCTCGACCACGTGGCGGTGGCGGTGGAGGACTCGGTCGAAAGCGGGTGGCCGGCCGCCGAGCATCTCACGCCTCGGTGGTTGACTGCTCCGCGTGAACGTTTCGTTATCGCCTTCCGTCTGTTCGCCTGCATCCCCGAGAGCGGCGACTGAACCGTCTGCGGTGGTTCTGCTCGCAGAAGTATGTCCGTTGCCGGGGGCAAATGATGACGGGTAGCCTCGCTCGACATGACTCCCCAGCTGCGCAGCGACCGGATGTTGCTCGAGGCTTACGTACCCGCTGATGAGGACGATTTCGTTGCGCTCTTCATGGACGCTCGGGTTTCCAGATGGATGGGTAACGGACCCTGGCCTGAGGCGGACTATCGCGCCACGTTCGCTCGGATCTTCACTCATGCCTATGAGAGTGCGCGTTTCGACGTCTGGGCCGTGCGTCAGGACGGCCGGTTGGTCGGCCATGCAGAGATCAAGCCGGCAAAGGTCGTCGATGGCCATGAGCTGGTCTACGGCCTCACACCCGAGGTGTGGGGACGAGGGCTCGGTACTGAGCTCGCGGAGACAGTCGTCGCCTACGGCTTCGCAGCGCTGAATTTGGAGCAGGTGTACGCGACCGTGGCGGAGCCGAATGTCGCTTCGCTGGTGGCCCTTCGAAAGCTCGGGTTTCGTCACGTCCGGGACATTGCCGAGGACGATGGGACCCTCACTCATCTGCTTTCCTGTGATCGCGCCGAGCAGCAAGTGAGTTGAAGCGAACCGGAGATGTACTGGTGGGCGTACTCAATTCGCCTCGGAGCCGCTGGGGCTCGTCGTCCTTGGCGGCCAGGACGGACGGAGGGGGTCAGCGACACGTCGTGCGAACGCACACGGCATCTCACCCCGGCAGCACGAATCTCGGGAACACGACCGACGTGTGTAGCGACCCGTGCGTCACCCCTCGGGCAGCTTGCTGGGTCGATTGCACACAGAGCTGTCCAGCCGCAACATTGAGGTAGCCGACTCGCAACGGATGGGAGCCACGCACACGCCGATCAGGGACGAAAGCCCGGTGCGCTCGTGCGCGCATCCTCTCCTGCCAGGAGGCGACCGTTGTGTCTTCTGACGGACGATGTGGTGACACGCGAAGTTGACCGTACGGGTTCAACGTTCCGCTCTCTTCCGAGGTTGCGAGTACGCGCTGGAACGCGCCCGCAGCCGTCCCGGTCTCGTTCTGGGAGGCCAGAAGGTGAGTGAGGTGCACAGACGAAACGCTCTGCGCCGAGGCGCCGCCCTCATCGCAGGAGCCGCGCTGCTGCTTATCGGCATAGCACTGTTGGTCCTGCCCGGCCCCGGCCTGCTGCTCATACTCGCCGGCCTGCTGGTCCTCGCTGATCAGTTCCCTGCCGTAGCCCGGTACGTCGATCCGGTACGGGTGCGTGCCATGCGCGCGGCCGGAGAAAGCGTCTCCTCCCCGGTCCGGATCGCCGGATCCTCCCTCGCTGCAGCAGCTCTCATGGCGGCCGGTCTGTTCTGGGGCCTGATGCCGGACCTGCCCTTCGGAGGCTGGCCCACCGGTGCCGGGCTGATCCTGTCGAGCCTGCTCCTCATCGCCCTGCTGGTGTACAGCTACCGCACGACACGTGTCCGCCGCCGTACTGGTTGACAGGCCAGGGGCAGTCAGTTCGGCACGGCGAGCTCGAGCGGCACCTGCCTGGCCTGCCGGACGCAGCAGTCGTCGGGCCGTTTTCGCGCGTACACGGCTCGAGCTACAGGATTCTTCACCAGACGGCACCGGTTTCTTGTCACGCGTACGTGAGGGCTGTCCCGTAATCCCTGGCGGGCGCACGACGACAGTTACGGCACCTCGCTGCGTTGTCGGAGCGCCCGAATACGTCCAGTATGCGGACACCCCTCCGCCTCGTGATGCACCGCATCTGACGCCGCGCGCTGATCCACCACGGATTACGGGAGAGCCCTTGGGCCGGATGCTGCGCTTCGGGGCTATTCGCTGCCTCCCGGTTCAATGCAACTGCTCCTGCCACGACGTGGGGACAGCCCCTGCGGGCCCGGGGACGGGCTGGTCGGCGGGGTGCGAGGTGGGTGGGGCAAGCTGCGGCCCTTGCGGGTGGAGTTGCTCAGTCGCGTAGTTGTAGTACCAGTCTTCGTCTGGTTCGAAGCTGGTGACAAAGGGATGACCGGTCGCTTTGGAGTGCTTGGTCGCGTGCTGGGAGGGCGAGGAGTCGCAGCACCCGATGTGTCCGCACGCGGCACAACGCCGCAGGTGGAACCACCAGCCTGGTCCGTCATCGGACATGCAGCCGGCGCAGCCCTCTCCGCTGGGGGAAACCTGTGGGTCGATGCCTGGGATGTTTTCGTCCGACACTCCAGCCCTCCTCGTAGAGCCGGCTCAGGGACGGCATGGTGCCGACCGCCAGCCGGGGTGGCCCCTCTTCCAGGCTGCGCCCGCCCGGGGAAGATTGCTAGCTGAACCGGCTGGACGACTGGGCATGCTCGTCGAGGTCATCCCAGATGTGTTCCGGACTCGTGAGCGGGAGATACGGCCGGGTGCCGGGGCCGCAGGCCTGTGATCTCGTAGTGAGAAGGTTTTTCGGCAGTCTGTCGAACGGTGAGGCCTCCGTTCGACGCTTGGGTGGAGGAGCGACCCGCGAAGCAGGATCGGGACGGGCCATCGCTCTGTGATCAACAAGCGCCCTATTCGCCGACCAAGGTTTTCGGTTGCCGGCTGCAAAGCCGGCAACCGGCTGCCGCAAGGAGTGATCATGCAGATCCGCGCCCGTATGAGCATGAGTGCCGATGGGTACGTGACCACACCGAACGGGTGGCCCGCCTTGACGGCCGACCCCGCGTTCGTGTCCGGGCAGAGCCATGGCATCCGGGAATTCCTCGAAGGCTGCGAGGCGGCGCTGATGGGCCGCACCACCTTCGAGCCCGCGCTGACCAACAACCGCTGGCCATGGCCGGACCTCGACGTGTTCGTACTCGGCTCAAAGCGTCCGGACGGCACCCCCGATCACGTCACCGTCGACAATGACGCGGTGCGGCTGCTGGAGAAGTTGCGCTCGGTCAATCGGGGTGGTGACGTCCACCTCATCGGGGGCCCGCAGACGATCGGGACGTTCCACGCCCTTGGCGCACTCGACACTCTCGAACTGGTCCTGCTGCCGCAGCTGTTCGGTGGGGGGATGCACCTGACTCCCGCGCTCAGCCCCGACGCCGGGCTGACCTTCGAGCGCGAGCGTGTCCTCCCCGGCGGTTCAGTGGAGATCGTCTACTCCTGCCGGGGCAGTCGCTCCGAACTTCCGAGCAAGCCTGTTGGCCAACGCTGATCCCGGCCAGGCACGGGTCGCACGGAGGGAGTCGCCGACCCTGCTGCCGCTGCAGAGCGAGGGAAGCGACCACCAGCACCGCGGCGGCCACGACTCGCCGACGACAAGGAGCGGCATCGAGCACCGATCCCGCTCACTGCCCACACCGAGAAGGACGGTGCTTCTGCGCAGGGCCTGCTTTTTGCCTTCGCCAGGCTCTGGGCCGCGATCGCGCCGTTGGCGCGCAGCGTGGAAGTAGGCCAGAGCGCCGGTGTCATCTTGCTCTCCCTGCCACCCGCGGCGTGTCGGGTGCGTTTGTGGCGGCGGTCGGTGGCAAACTGACGGGGCATCTAGAGTTGCCTTAGGCAACTTCTGTTCGGTCGCTCTGTCTTCTCAGAGTGTGCCCAAGCCGTCCTTCGGAGATGCCCGGGCCGCCTGTCACGGTGCTTGCGCATGCCGTAGCAGGCGGCGGTACGGAATAGTCCCCCGAGAGCTGGACCGCACGGCCGGGTGACGAAGGCAGCGCACGCGGACGTACAGCCGCCGGTCCTGTATCGGACAAGTTCACCGCGAATCCTGGAGTGGGGGAGCGAGCCTTCCGGAACGGAAGCACTCCGATGCCGCGCGGTGCGACACGCCGGTGAGGTGAGGTCGGCCATAGGTCGACGGCGCGGTGCTCGCCGGCAGGGCGGATAGGATCCCGCTTCCTCATCGGCCCATCACCATCGCCCTGGGAACCACTGCGGAGCTCCGCCGCGATGGTCAACGGTATGGCGCATCTCGCCGAACCGTAGCCACCCGTATGTCCAGGGGAAATGCTGCTCCAGCCGCCCTGCGCCTTGGGTGTCGAAACGTCAGATCCCCGACGGATTCCCTGTGTGTACGTCTGAAAGCCTCGTCTTGGGGTTTGCTGAGGTCATCGCGATACCGGCGGAGAGAGGCAACGCGCCCCCTGACGAATGCGTACCTGCTTCATCCGCACCCATTGAGCTCATGCCGTCACTCGGACGCTGCTCCCAGTTGGTGGGGCGTCAGATGCAGGTCGATGGTGATGACGTCGCCACTGCGAGTCGTCGAGCCGACGAAGTGTCAGCCTTCGTGGTTGCGCCGAAAGGAACCGTCTCCATGCGCACTGCCCGCACGATGCTCGCCTCGGCCGCTGTCACTGCGGCTCTGGCCATCTCCGCTCCAGCCGCATATTCTCTCTCGTTCTCCGCCGCGCCCGCTTCGGACGGCGGTTCATCCACCAGCAGCGAACACGCCGACCACCACCCCGACAACGGCGCCCAGGATCAGTCGGGTCGTGAGCATCATGGCGGGGATCCTGATGGGCGTGAGCACCACCGTCCTGAGGGTGGGATGCACACCGGTGGTGGTGCCCTGGCCATGACGTTGGGTGACAGTGCCGGTTCTGGTACGGGTGCTGAGGATCAGTCGGGTCGTGAGCATCATGGCGGGGATCCTGATGGGCGTGAGCACCACCGTCCTGAGGGTGGGATGCACACCGGTGGTGGTGCCCTGGCCATGACGTTGGGTGACAGTGCCGGTTCTGGTACGGGTGCTGAGGATCAGTCGGGTCGTGAGCATCATGGCGGGGATCCTGATGGGCGTGAGCACCACCGTCCTGAGGGTGGGATGCACACCGGTGGTGGTGCCCTGGCCATGACGTTGGGTGACAGTGCCGGTTCTGGTACGGGTGCTGAGGATCAGTCGGGTCGTGAGCATCATGGCGGGGATCCTGATGGGCGTGAGCACCACCGTCCTGAGGGCGGGATGCACACCGGTGGTGGTGCCCTGGCTCCGACGATGACGGGAGACGAAGGCGGCTCGTCCTCCGGCGTCGACCGCGGTGACTCCTGGAAGGGCGACCAGGCCAAGACGTGGGAGGGCAGGAAGCCGCACGGTGGCATGCACACCGGCGGCGGCGGCATGGCGATGACCAACGGCAGCCTGGCCGCTGGTTCGGTGCTGCTGATGGGCGGTGTCGGGGCCGGCGCGTTCATGCTGCGCCGTCGCCGTAACGCCTCAAGCCTCTCCGCGGCCTGACCGGTTCGCTCACCCGTAGATTCCATGCCCTGCCGCGGCCACCGCCCCACGGGCGGTGGCCGCGGCAGTGGCCGATCACTCGCGCAACCGCCTCCCCGTTCTCGAAAGGCAGCACTTGATGGCCGCCGAGAAGCTCCCCGCGCCGAAACCGTCTCCCGTCGCCTCGAAGCGCCCCATGCCGCCTCTGTGTCGCGCACTGATGTGGCCTGCTGCCGCGGTGGTCGCAGGGTCGCTCTTCTTCTGGAATGTCTTCGGGGCCCCGGCCGACGACGCCAAGCCGCAGTCGAACCCCTCGGCTGCCGTATCCGCCGCCCCCCGGGAGACCGCCCCCGCTGTTGTCTCTCCGCTGCCCCGCTCGGTGCCGACCCGGCTCAGGATCCCGGGCATCGCTGTCAACGCCCCCTTCACCCCGCTGGACATCGGCGCCTCGGGGCACCTCAACCCGCCGCCGGCCGACAACGCCAACATGGTCGGCTGGTACCGGCACGGTGCCACACCAGGTGAGCGAGGTACGGCGATCGTCGCGGGCCACGTCGACACGAAGACCGGGCCGGCCGTGTTTCTCTATCTGCGCACGATGAAGCGGGGGAGCGCCGTGGACATCACACGGCAGGACGGCTCAGTCGCCACCTTCAAGGTCGACTCCGTCGAAACTTTCAGCAAGACCGACTTCCCGAACGACCGTGTCTACGCTGACACCCCCGGCCCAGAACTACGGCTGATCACCTGTGGCGGCACCTACGACAGAGCGGCCCAGGACTACGAGGACAACGTCGTCGTGTTCGCCCACCTCCACTCGGTCAAGCACAGCTGATCCGCGACCAGCGGGTGGTGGGCGTGGAGCAGGGGAAGCCTCTGGACATGCCGGGGAGCCGAAGGCGTGCGAGGTGTTGGGAGCACGAACCCGGGCCGGCGGCTGCGGCTTGGGCCTCCGGGTGGGCCGGGTCGCTGCCGGAAAGTCGTGTGCCTCGAAGGACGTGCCGCGTTATGGTCGTCCGTATGAACGTCATCGGCCGAAACATCATCGCGACCGCGCGAGCGACCTGCTCGCCGGTTGCCGCCGCCTGACCTTCCCCCTTTCCCACCGGCGACCGGAAACGGCCCGTCGGTGGTTCCGCGGCGTTCGTGGCTTCTTGCCTCGGTGCGATGACCAGCGTCCCGTTATCCGGTGCCTCCCCGCTGTGACGCGAAGGAGCCACCCTCATGAACACGGAAAAGATTGTCCGCACGTTCGTCGAGTACTTCGAGGAGCGTGGTCACCGCCGCATCATCGGCTCGACGCTGCTGCCACCTCCTGGCGACTCGGTGCTGTTCACCACCTCTGGCATGCATCCGCTCACGCCGTACCTGGAGGGGCGCCCCCATCCGCTGGGGCGGCGGCTGGTCGATGTGCAGCGCTGTCTGCGCACCACGGACCTCGACGAGGTCGGCGATGCCACTCATCTGACGGTCTTCGAGATGCTCGGCACCTGGTCGCTGGGTGACTACGACGGCTCGCTGAGTCTCGACTGGGGGTACAGGCTGCTCACAGATGGACTGGGTGTCGATCCGGGTTTGCTGCACGCCACCGCCTTCGGAGGCGACGACCAGACCGGGCCGGACACTGCTTCCCTGCAGTTGTGGCAGGACCACGGCGTTCCCGTGGAGCTCACTGTGCAGGACAACTGGTGGTCCAACGGCCCGGTCGGCCCGTGCGGCCCAGATTCGGAGATCTTCCTGTGGAGCGGTGACACCCCGCCCCAGTCGACACCCACCCGCGACGACCGCTGGGTGGAGGTGTGGAACCACGTGATGATGCGCCATCGTCGACTCGAGGACGGTTCCCTCGTACCGCTTCCCCAGCGCAACATCGACACCGGGCTGGGCCTGGAGCGGCTGGCCTCTCTGCTGCAGGGCAAACCGTCAGTATTCGAATGCGACGTCTTCGAGCCCTGGCGCAGTCTCGTGCCGACCCTGTGGCCACTGGACGAACCTTCGCTGCGCCTCGTCTACGACCACCTGCGCTCAGCCATCGTGGTACTCGGCGACGGGGTGCGCCCGGCCAACACTGGCCGGGGCTATGTGCTCCGCCGCCTGATCCGGCGGGTGCTCACCGTTCTGTGGCGGGACGATCCATCGCGAAGTCTCGGAGATCTGCCGGACGAGTTGGTCCCGCACACCCTGGACCACTTCCGGCAGCACATGGATCCCAGCGAGGTACGCCGAATGCTGCTCGGGGAGGAGCGCCGTTTCAGTCAGCTTCTGGAACGCGGCCGGCAGGTGCTTGCCCGACCCCGTTTCCAAGGCCCGCTGAGGGATGAGGACTTCCACTACCTCCACGACACCCACGGTCTGCCTCGGGATCTGGTCACGAGCCTACGAGAAGAGTGACGACGGGGGCGCCTGTGCGGGCAGACCCACAACCAGGGGTTGGCCGCACGGCCTGGCCCTGTGACTGCGACACGCTTCCTGAGCTGAGCACTCACCTGACGACGGTGCCCACAGGAGCACTCCGTCACAGGCCACTCAACGTCCCCATGAGGCCACCTTCTGCGTCGTCATCACCACATGGGGCCAGGCCCGGATGCCTGGCCCCATGCACCCCGCGCACCCACCCTGCTCCAGCCACGCCCAGGTGGCCGGCAGGCGGGCGCGACCGGGGACTGCGCCCGTATGAAGCCCCACCTCGACGGCAGTGTCCGGCCTCCGCGCCGATCGCAGTGGATATCGAGATATCGTGGTGTGTCGGAGCGATTGGCGAGAGAGGTGACGCATGGCCGCTGCGGCAGGACTGGGTGCGGGTGATCTGATCGAGGTGTTCAAGGCCCTCGGTAACCCTGCCCGTTTGCAGATCATGCAATGGCTGAAGGATCCCGAACGGTGCTTCGAGGAGTACGAACCGATCGCGGATCGCCGATCGGTGGGTGTGTGCGTGACGCACATCCAGGCGAAGTCGGGACTCGCTCAGTCAACCGTCTCCAGCTACATGAGCACGCTCGAACGGGCGGGACTCGTGCACCCCACCCGGGTGGGCAAGTGGACCCACTACCGGCGCGATGAAGGCCGGCTGGCGCAGCTGGCACGAGCGATCGGCACCACCATCTGATTGACACATCGCAATACGTCGATATGATTTCACCATGTCGACCATCGATGCTGCCCCTGTCGCCCTGATCGTTCATGCTCATCCTGAGCCCCACTCGTTCAGCACCGCCCAGATGGCCACTGCGGCTCAGGCCCTACGCGATGCCGGGTACCAGGTCGACGTCCTCGACCTCTACGCCGACGCATGGGCCCCCACCCTCGCTCGCGAGGAGTTCGCACCGGTCGAAGGCCACTTCAAGCCGCAGGCCGAGCAGATGCGCGCGGTCAGGAACGGGACACTCGACGCGGCCGTCAGGGCCCATCTTGACCGGCTGCTCGCCGCTGATCTGCTCGTCCTGTCGTTCCCGATGTGGTGGTTCTCGCTGCCAGCCATCCTCAAGGGATGGGTGGACCGGGTCTTCGTGATGGGCGGGGTCTTCGGCGGGGACTACGGCCTGTTCGGCGATGCCGCGCTCGTCGGGAAGCGGGCGATGCTGCTGTTCACGACCGGCGGGTCCAGTGAGTCGTTCCGCTCTGGTGGCGCCCTCGGCTCGATGGACGACTTCCTGTTCCACATCCACCGAGGAATGCTGGAGTTCGTCGGCTTTCAGGTCATCGGCCCCGTGGTCACCTACGGACCGGCCCGCATGACCGATCAGGAACGAACAGCGGCGCTGGACACGGTCAGAGAGTCTGTCGCGCTCATCGCGGCGGATTCCCGGGCCATCGTGCTGTGACCCCGGCGTCGACGAAGCCGGAAAACCGAACACCCGCATCGCAGGGCGCCTCCCTCCACTGATGGCAGTTGCCGCGCAGACGAAGGGGCGTACCGCTCTCCTTCCGGAGACCGACGAAAGCCCTGGCGTGGTACCTGAGTGGGCCCGCCCGTATGCCATGCGGGCAGGCCCACTGCCAAGGATCTACGCGTCCTCAGACGGTCACTGATAGGTGACCGTGATCGGGCTGTGCACGTTCTGACGCGGGAGGACAATGCTCAGGACTTCCGTTGCGCTGTCCCAGTGGCAGGCGTGCGGGGACAGGCTCCTGCCGGCGGCAGTGACATGCGCGGGTGCGCTCACCCCGAGTATGGACAGGGTCCACTGGCGGTCCTTCACCTGCCCGTGGAAGGAGCTGTGGGTGGGGCTGATCGACACCGTGTGGCGCGATCCGGACTCCTTGTACCGAATCCTTGTGGTGGCGCTCCCGCCGCTCTCCGTGGACGTGCCGTTGTCCTCGTAGAGGCTGTACGAGCCCGGAGCGCCCGCGCCGATGGTCAGCGTGAGATCGGTCATGGGGTTCCGGTCGTTGTCTGCGACGTTGTGGGTGCGGGTGGGCAGGATGCCGCCGGCCTTGACGAACACCGGCATCGAGTCGAGGCCGGTGGTGACGTTCTGCGTCGTACCGCCGGTGTACGTCTTGCCGGTGAAATAGTCGGTCCACGTGCCGGGCGGGAACCAGACCGAGGTGGTGGCCGAGGCGCCCGCCGTGGTCACCGGGGCGACCAGGACGTCGGAGCCGTAGAAGTACTCACTGCCCGCCGTCGCGTACGCCTGGGATTCGTCGGGGTATTCCAGGTAGGTGGGGCGGACGATCGGAACACCGGTGCGGTTCGCCTCGTCGGCGAGCGTATAGGTGTATGGCACCAGGTTCTCGCGGAGATTGAGGAACTTGTCGGCCGATTGGCGCGCCGCGGTGCCGTACTGCCACGGCAGCCGGTCGCTGTGGTTGCTGTGGAGGCGGTCGATCGGCTGGAAGGCCCCGAACTGGACCCAGCGGGCGTACAGATCGTCCGGCAGCTTGTGTGTGGTGCGGGTCTGGCTGCCGTCCTTGTAGGTCTCCGAACCGGTCAGCCCCGTCGTGTCGTTGTGGCCGCCGATGTCGTGTGTGATGGCCGCCATCCCGGTCGCGGCGGACTCGCCCGGGGTGTAGCCGACCTCGAGCTTCAGGGTGCCCCACGTGGAGGAGGTGTCGCCGGTGAAGTGGACGGTGCTGCGCTTGTCCGCCCACGGCCCGGTCGGCAGTCCCTGCTGGCCGCTGTATCCGCCGGCCTGCAGCGAACCGTACGCACGGGAGAGGACGAAGCCCCGTCCGGGGGCCTCGGCGGAAGCGGCGGCGTACTGCTGGTTGATCCACGCGTCCGGGGTGACACCCGGCAGCGACGACTGCGACGAGTCGCAGCACCAATCGAGCCACCAGAGGTCGTTGCCCTGCTGGTTCATGGTCCGGTGCAGGTCCATGTACGCCTTGAGCTGATCCGGGTCGCCGAAGTCGAATGTGTAGCAGTTGTCCTCGACGCCGGCGCCCGAGGCGCAGCCGCCCTTCTTGAGCTTGCCCTTGGCCGTGGCCTGCGCTTGGGCGAACTGGGGATCGGACGCAAGGATGCTGGGGTGCACGTTGAGCGAGTTGTGCAGCCCCTGGGAGGCCGACCAGTCGAAGAATGCCTTGGAGTCGGGGAACTTCGCGGGGTCCATCTCCCAGCCGCTCCAGTTGTTCACGGCCTTGAAGTCCGTGTCGGTGACGAGCACGTCGAGCGGGACACCCTCGGACCGGAAGGCCGGCAGGATCGCGTGCTCGTAGTCCGCCGCTGTGCGGTCGATGTACTCCGAGTACCAGACTCCGTACGCCCACTGCGGTAGCAGCGCGGGCGGCCCGGTCAGGGTGGCAAGGTCGGTGAGCCCCCGCTTGTAGTTGTGTCCGTAACCGAAGACGTAGCCGTCCTGGTAGGGCGCGCCACCATGGTCGGGGCGCGGAGTGACCTTCTCGGATGCGCTGTCGTACAGCGCCGACGTGGTGTCGTCGAGCAGATACCAGCCGTCTTTGTTGAGTAGTCCGGGCGTGGTCACCAGGGCGTCGTCGTTGCCGGTGACGCCGTCCAGGCCGCGGCGATACCCGCCGAGCGCCACATGTGGGGGCGGGGCGTGCACCGCGGTCGCCGTGACGGCGATCGTGTCAGCGTTGACATGGCAACTGGAGGCGTCAGGACAGTTGATGGTGATGTCGTTGGCGCCTGCTTCAAGGGTGACGGGCACCGACGCCGTCTGCCAGGTGTCCCAGTTGTCGGTCACGGGCAGGGACAGGGACTGCGTCGCACCGCCGGTGGACACGGTGGCGGTACGTGCCTGATGGTGGCCGTCACTGCCGACGCCGTTGGCATAGCGGACCTGGAGGGCGTACGAGCCGTCGGCGGGGACGTCGACCACGTGGCTGGTCACGCTCGCCCCCTGATTGAGTTCCGCGACGAACCCGCGGCCGGCGTACCCCTTGTGATCGCCGGCTGTGATCGCCGTGCCCCCGATGCGCCCGTCTTCAGCCTCGCAGCTCACCCCGTACCGGCAGTCGGGGATCGCAGTGCGGGAGACCGGGGGATAGGCGCCACCGGAGTTGATGAGTGCGACGCTGTCGATATTGACGTTGCCGGAGTCCGCCGCTGTCCGGGTCAGGGCGATCGTGTGGTGACCCGCGCTGAGTTGGACGCCCGCGGTGGCCTGCTTCCAGGAATCCCAGTCGGCGGTGGCAGGCAGGTCCACCTTGTGTGGTGCGCCGCCGTCCACGGAGAGAGTCAGGCTGCGGGTCTCGGAATGACCGTCGCCACCGGTGGAGTTGGCGTACCGCAAGGCGAACCGGTAACTGCCGGACGCCGTGACATCGATGTCAGCCGACACCGAGCTGCCCGTGCTCTCGAATCCGGCGACGAAGCCGGCGCCGGTGTAGCCCGCATGGTCCGTGGCGGTGCCGAGCCCGCTGGACCGCAGGTTCTCGGCCTCACACAACGCGTCGACAGTGCATGTCAGTTGCTGCCACGGGGTGGCGGTCACCCGGTCGCCTCCCGCCGCCACCTGCACGGACAGGTTCCGGGCGTTGAACTGCCCCGACCCGACCTGATAGCGCAGGGTCAGCGCGCTCGTGGAGAGGGTGAGCCAGCCGTTGGTCGTGTTCGTGGTGTATGCCGTGGGAGTGAAACCGCCGCGACCGATGGCGTTGAACGTCGGGTCATCGGTGTACGTGCCGTCGCCCGCGTATTCGGTGCGGACCACCGTCGGCGACAGGATCTCGAAGCGGGCGTCGCCGGACGACACCGTGGGTGGTGCCTGGCTGTTCGTCCCACCCGGAGACGCGGCACCGGTGCCGGCCAGCGTCATGGCGGCGGTGGTGCCCAGGACGGCGGCAAGACCGACCTGCTTCCTGAGAAACCGCAGCCTGTGTCTCGTTGATGTGGTTCTCACATGCAACTCCCCTCTGAAATCGACCCGCGGTCCGTGTCGGCCGTGCCGGTCCCGGCGCCCACAGAGAGGCGCTTCGCCGCCCATCGCGACCTCCCGGCCGTGTCTGCGACACCGCTCACAACCGTTACATCGTTGGAAATCGCGCAAACGGTATGACAGCACGCCAACCGTCCGCTGTCCATAAGGAGGGCAGAATCCCTGCCCACTTGGTGTCCTGGCAGGCGGACGAGCGTACGGCTGCGTGCCCCGACGAGTTACCTGACAGCTCCGGACACCCGCAGATGCCGGGTCACGCCGGCACCGGCACGCTTCCTGGCCCCGCGGTCACCCGCCGGGCGCATTCGCTGCCGCGGTCACGACGCCGGCCCGCGGATCGCCGGCCCGCATGACCCGGCACTGCTCGCAGGCAGAAGCGGATCCTGAATGCCGAGGTACGCCGGCCGTGCGGGCGAAAAGCCGGGGCAAATCGGTTCGTGCGGCCAACCGGATTGACGGAGGAGTACTTGAAGGGCAAAGATCGCAGGGAATTGACAACGTTGTCACAGGAAGGATCGCGATGAGAGCGTGGAAACGCGTGTTCGCCGCCTTGTTGCTCGCCACCACCGTGGCCGCGGCATCCACCACCCCCGGTGTCGCAGACGCCGGGGAGCGGGCGCCGAGGTTCGCCGATGACCCCACCACGCTGGTCGACACGTCGATCGGCAACAACGGTGACGGGACCACTTTCCCGGGCGCCGCCGTCCCGTTCGGCATGGTGCAGCTGAGCCCGGACACGCAGCTCAACAAGTACGCTTCCTATGACTACGAGCAGGACACGATCCTCGGCTTCAGTCACACGCACCTCTCGGGCGTCGGCTGCCAGACGATGGGCAACTTCCGATTCATGCCGACCACCGGTGCGGTGACGTCGTCCGACCCGGCGCAGTACGGCGCAAAATTCAGCCACGACAACGAGACCCGCGCACCCGGCTATTACGGCGTGAAGTTCGACAACGGTATCCAGGCCGAGCTTTCCGCGACGCAGCGGACCGGCCAGCACCGCTACACGTACCCCGCCGGATCAGGTCCCGAGAATGTGCTCATCGAGACCGGTGAGAGCAACGGTAGCACCTATGCCGGCGACGTCCACGTGGTCGGCAATGACACCGTCGAAGGCTGGCTCCAGGGCGGCAACTTCTGCGGTGAGACCGGCAAGGAGCGCTACCGGATCTATTTCAGCGCCAAGTTCGACCGGAAGTTCTCGAGCTTCGGCACCTGGACCGACGGCACCATCACTCCGAACCAGCGCGACGCGTCGCGCGGCACCAAGCGCGCCGGCGCCTATGCGACATTCGACCCGGCCAAGGGCGACCAGGTCGGCACTTCGGTGGGTCTGTCCTACACCTCGATCGACGGCGCGCGCCTCAACCGCAAGGCGGAGCAGCCGAAGTCGTTCGACAAGGCACGCACCGCCGCGCACAACACCTGGCAGGAGGAGCTGAACCGCATGCGCGTGGCCGGCGGCAGCACCGCCGACCAGCGCACGTACTACAGCGCGCTGTACCACTCGGTGCTGCACCCGTCGATCGGGTCCGATGTGGACAACCGCTACCGCGGCCTCGACGACCAAGTGCACCGCGCGGATTCCACGTATTACCAGATGTTCTCGCTCTGGGACACCTACCGCTCGCAGAACCAGCTGGTCGACCTGCTGAACCCGGACAAGGCCACTGATATGGCCAAGTCCGTGCTGCACATCTACCAGGACGGTGGCTGGCTGCCGCGCTGGGCACTCGGCAACAGCGAGACCAACGTGATGAGCGGCGACCCCATCACCCCCTGGATCGTCGACATCTACAACCGCGGCCTCCTCGACAACCGCACAGCGCGACTGCTCTTCGGTGCGCTGTGGAAGAACGTCAACGATGTCCCCGCGGACCAGTCGACGTTCCGCGGTCGTGACGGCAACCCCACATACGTCAAGAACGGCTGGGTCGGCTACCAGAACCTGCCCGGTTACAAGTACGGCGACAGCCGGCAGGCGGGCTCGGCCACACTCGAGTACGCGCTCGCCGACTGCGCGCTGTCCACGATGGCCGGCGGCCTCGGTTACAAGGACAAGGCCGCGACGCTCGCCACACGCTGCGACAACTTCACCAAACTCTGGGACCCCACCGTCACATCACAGGGCTTCTCCGGGTTCCCGGTCGCCAGGAACGCGGACGGCACCGTTGCAGGCGACCCCGATCCCGCCCAGGCCGGCGCGTTCCACGAGGGCACCGCGTGGCAGTACGAATGGCTCGCCCCGCAGGACCCGCAGACCCTCTTCGGGCTTATGGGCGGCCCCTCGCAGGCCGAGCAGCGGCTCGACAAGTTCTTCGACATGCCGACCGTGCTCACCGACCCGGCGAAGGCCGCCTCGGACTCGTGGGTGACCGGTGCGTACGACTACCACAACAACTTCGCCTTCAACCCCAACAACGAGCCCGACTTCCACACGCCGTGGATGTACACGTGGACGGGCGCGCCGTGGAAGACCTCCGCCGTACTGCGCGCGATGCGGACGCTCTTCACCGACAACGTGTACGGAATGCCCGGTAATGACGACCTCGGCGCCACCTCGTCGCTGCTCGTCTTCGCCATGGCCGGCATCTTCGAGGCCCAGCCCGGCTCCGCCTCCTACGTGATCACCGCGCCCATGTTCGACAAGGTCGAGGTCCGGCCTGAACACGGCCGCACGATCAGCATCGACGCCCCGGGCGCCAACGCCTCGAAGCTGCAGTACGTGTCCTCCGTGGACACGGACAAGGGCAAGCTGAGCCGGAGCTGGCTGTCCCACAAGGACCTGCTCCGCTCCGGCACGATCAAGATCAAGCTCGCCGACAAGCCGACGAGTTGGGGCGTCAACGCCGCCCCGCCCGCCATGGCCCGGCCCTGAGGCTCCAGGGTGCGGCCCCTCCCACCGGTGAGGGGCCGCACCCCAGGGTTCCATCGGCTCGTGGTAGGACCTGACAAAGCCGGCTGCCGTCGCCGATTTGCAGGCGTGTCCGCGTGAGAGCAGTGTGGGAAGGGCTGGGGGCCATCTCCTGGAGTGATCGGTGGCGGCGGCCCCACGTCCAGAAGACCCGGGGCGGCCCGTCACGCGTAGGGAGTCACCGTGGCAGAACACCGAACGCAGCAACCCGAGATGTGGCCGCGGCTGCAGGTCGCCGACTGGGCGGAGACGCGGGACACACTGCACATGTGGACCCAGATCATCGGGAAAATCCGTCTGGCGCAGTCCCCGATGATGAACCACTGGTGGCAGGTACCGCTCTACGTCTCCGCGCGCGGGTTGTGCACTTCGCTGATCCCGTATGGGCCGCGGGGGTTCGACATGGAGATCAACTTGTGTGATCACCAGCTGTGCATCCGCTCCTGTGCCGAGGAACGCCTCATCGCCCTCGAATCCAAGCCGGTGGCCGACTTCTACCGCGAGACGATGCGCGCACTGGGTGACTTGGGGATCGAGATAGAGATCCAGCCGCATCCCAACGAGGTGCACCCCGCTATTCCCTTCGCTGACGACTTCACGCACACCACCTATGTCGCAGAGCATGCCCATGCCTTCTGGGGGCAACTCATGGCTGCCAACCGGGTGTTCACCGAATTTCGGTGCCGGTTCATCGGCAAGGTCAGCCCTGTCCACCTCTTCTGGGGTGCCATGGACCTGGCCGTCACGCGATTCTCCGGGCGTACCGCACCGCGCCACCCCGGTGGTGCGCCCAACGTCGGCAGCTGGGTCATGGTGGAGGGTTATTCTCACGAGCTCAGCAGCGCCGGGTTCTGGCCGGGCGGCGGGGGCGAGGGGTCGTTCTATGCCTACGCCTACCCCGAACCCGACGGCTTCGCCGAACGCCCGGTCGGTCCCGCCGAGGCGTACTACAGCCCTGAGAACGGCCAGTTCCTGCTGCCCTACGAGGCGGTGCGTACCGCCTCCGACCCGGACGGGACGCTCATCGAGTTCCTGCAGACGACGTACGAGGCCGCCGCCGATCTCGCCGACTGGGACCGCGACGCCCTCGAGGACGACCCCGCCCGCCGGGCCGGTCCCCGATGAAGAGACCCAGACGCAGAAGGGCCGGACGCAGAAGGGGAAGTGGCCACGATGAGTGACACGCCTCGTCGGCCACCGCGTGCCCCACCGGGTCCGTTGTCGGCTCATTCGCCAGGAGGCGACCGCGCACGGTTCTCCGAAGCCCGCGGCCTCAAGGCGCACGGAGAGCCCGGTCGCGACTCCGGGAAGGGTAGAGGGCGACCGGGCGGGCGTCCCGGCCGAGAAGAGGTAAGCCGGTGCAGCAGGCGGCCGTCAGGCAACCGCTACTGACGCCCCCTCAGCCTGTCATCGTCCGCCACACAGTCACTCCGACGCGCCGCAACTGCGCTGTTTGGGTGATTCATCCGGCAGCGGACTGTTCGCGCCCGGTGAATGGAGTGTGGAGAGCGATGATCAGGTGACGCCGGCGCCTCCGGGCCGAGACGGGTCCGCAACCTGGTGTCGGTGAGCCCGAGGAGATCCGCGGCTCTCCTGCCGGTACGGCGCCTCGCTATGCAGCCCCGGTGGAAGTCGTTCAGGCCGACGGTGTCCGTCATCGCCCGTTTCGAAGGCGCATGGTGCTCAGCCGTTGTCGGTCAGGGCCAGCTCGGCCCAGATGGTCTTACCCCGGGCCTCCGGCCGGGTCCCCCACCGGGTGCTGACCTGCGACGTGATGTAGAGGCCTCGTCCGCCTTCATCGCCCTCCTCGGCGTGCCGGAGGTGTGGGGCCGTGCTGCTGTCGTCGGTAACTTCACAGACCAGGGATGGCCCGTCGAGCACGAGGCGCAGATCGATGTCGCCGTCGGAGTACCGGACGGCATTGGTGACGAGTTCGCTGATCACCAGGGCTGTCGTGAACGAGTGCTGCTCGAGCCCCCAATCCGCCAGTTTGGCCTCAACCGACTCACGTGCTCCGGCAACTGCGGCGGGATCGTTGGACAGCGTCCAGGAGCCGACCTGGTCAGGTCCCAGGCTGCGGGTACGCGCAAGCAGGAGCACCGCATCGTTCTCCGCTCGCTCAGGCGCCAACGCGTACAGGACTTCGTCGCAGATCTCCTGCAGGGGTCTGCTGGTGGGCAGCAGTGCTTCCTTGATGCGAGCCGGGTGCTCCTCCCGAGCGTCTGACCTTGTACGCAGCAGCGCTGCGTTGGCAAGCGTCAGAATGCTTCCTTCCGGGAGATCCAACTCCGTTGTCCGGTACTCCGGCGACCCGTGGCCCAGCGGCGGACCAAAAGGTACCCTGGCGTGCTCGACCCTGCCGTCGGGAAAGGCCACGACCGGCGGCGAATGACCAGCGCCTGCCATCGTGCAGCGCCGGGATACGGGGTCGTAGACGATGTACAGACACGTGGTGTCGTCCGAGCAGCCACCATCGCTGCTGTCCTGACGACCCGGCCGCTCTCCCGCAATGCGGGTCACCAAGGCGTGCAGACGTTCCAGGACCTCGCCCGGCGGGAGGTCGAGAACGGCCAGAACGCCGACAGCGGCCCTGACCTCGCCCATGGTGGCTGCCGCTTGCATACCCCGACCGGCGGTGTCCCCAGCGGCCAGGGCCACCCTGGCCCCGGACAGTGGGATGACGTCGAACCAGTCGCCGCCCGCGCCGAACGGACGATAGCTGAAAGCCGTCTCCACCGCAGTGTGGTCGGTGACCTGGGCCGGTCGGAGACTGAGCTGGAGAATGCTGGCTGCCGATCTTTCCCGGTTGTACAGCCGGGCGTTGTCGAGGCACAAAGCCGCCCGGTCCGCGAGTTCGGCGGCCAGCGTAAGATCATCATCCTCGAAGGGGTCGGCGGCACGTAGTCGGTAACAATGTGCTACCCCCAGAACGACACCGCGGGCGGCCAGCGGCAGCACCATCATCGAGTGTGCGCCTGCTTCGGTGATATGGCGGCCCCGCTGTGGCTCCCGCTCCAGCCAAGAGGCGGCCCGGCTCAGCGATCTGACGAGGCGTGGCCGGAGGTCGGACAGGCACTGGGCGAAGGGAGTCGCGAACGACAGAGCAGCTACCTCGCCGATCTCGGCGACCGCAGCCGCTACTGATCCGGCACCGAAACTGCGGCCGGCGCACCGCAGCGGCTTGTTCTCGAGCAGCGGGCCGGGGAGGGAAGCCTCGCCGCGCAACACGGAGTCCAGCACTTCGACGACCGCGCAACCGGCCAGCGCCGGCACCAGTTCGTCGGCGAGTTCCTGCGCGGTGCCAAAGATGTCCAAGGTGGTGCCGAGTCGTTTGCCCGCCTGCTGGAGCAGGTCGAGCCGTGCATGAGATCGATGCTGTTCGGTGACGTCCACGATCGCTGCGGCAAGCCCCAGAACGTGGCCCCCCTCGCCCGTCAGCCGGAAACAGGAGACGGAGAGTACCCTCTCGTCGGAGTCAGGATGGACATGGCCGCTGAGTTCGACGTCGATCGCCGGTGCACCGGTGTCCAGGACTCCCTGGATCATGGCCCCAACGGCCTCGGAGTAGAAGTCGCCCGCCCACTCCGCAAGATGACAGCCGAGAGCATCGTCCAAGGGAAATGCGGACGCGTGCCGGGCGGCGCTGTTGAACCGCAGGAGTCGCAGCTCCGTGTCCATCACACGGAGACCGATGGGAGACTCGGAGAAGAGCGCCCAGAGGACGGCTTCATCCAGGTCCGGCCCCAGCGGGCCGTGCCTGCCCGGTGACGCATCCATGAGACCCCCTGTCGACCACGACGAAACCGTGCGGCCGATCGTGACCGGCAAGCGCTTGGCACCGGCTGCCCCGTCAGATGAGCGCCGGGTGAGGCGGGCCTTGTTGAGTTACGCAATGGACCGTATGCAGTGAACGCCGGACCGGCTCGCATCGGCATGCCCTTATGCCTGCGTGTCATTCAGACGGTCTAGCCTCGCCTTTTCGTGCGGTGAGGTGTCCGATGGGATATACCCGAGTTGGCAGCCCGCGTGTACGTCAGGATGCCTTCATCCGGTCGTCCCCCCTCGGCGAAGAGCTGCGAGGAACTCCCGGTTGGTGACGCCTTTGAGTACGTACTCGCAGACGCCGGCGCGCCTCATCTCCTCGACAGACCCCTTGTCTTCGTAGGCGGAGAACGCCACGATCCGGCTGTCCGGTGAGCATCGTGCGATGCCCTTGGCGACGGAGGGGCCGCCGCCGGGGAAGCGGACGTCCAGGACCACGAGGTCCGGTTCATGGCGGCGTACGAGTCGGATCGCCTGCTCGCCGTTCACGGCGGTGCCTACGACGTCCAGATCGGACTGTGCCTGCAGGACCTCGCGCAGGGTGTCCAGAAGCATCGCGTTGTCGTCACACAGGATCACGGTGAGGGGTGGGCCGGTGGTGTCGTCCGGTGGCGTGGTCACGGCAGACCCTCGGCCGGTGCCGACACCGGGCTGGGGTTCGGCACCCAGAACTCGACTGTCGTGCCTGTTCCGGGTTCGCTGCGCATGGACCACCATCCTCCGGCCGTCTCGGCCCGCTCCCGCATCTCGATGACTCCGAAATGATCGCGGGCGCTGTCCTGGGACATCGGCTTGCCCGTGCCGTCGTCCACGACGCGGGTCAGGATACCGCTGTCGACCGACTCGACACGGAGTGCGACGGTGCTCGCGCGGGCGTGCTTGTGCACGTTCAGCAGGGTCTCCTGGACGATACGGAAGATGGTGACGGCTGTCTCGGACGTGGGCTCGCGCTCCAGCTGGTGTTCGAACGAATAGGCCATCGTCCACGAGCCCATGACGTCCTCCAGATGGTTCGAGAGCCCTTCTGCCAGGCCATGCCGGTCAATTCCCGGCGGATGCAGGCGGAACGTCAGGCTACGGAGACGGCTGATCGCTTCGCGCACCGATGCGTCGAGGCGACCCAGCTCCGCGGAGTATGACTCCGGTACCCGATCCGCCAGCAACTCCAGCCGCATTCCGACGGCGACCATGGCCTGGATGGAGTCGTCATGGACGTCCCACGCGATGCGGCGGCGTTCCGTCTCCTGCGCGTGGACGAGATGATCGAACAGTCGCCGTCGTTCGCTGAGAGCATGCTGTGCTGCCCGCTGTTCGGACATGTCGCGGGTGACCTTGCCGAATCCCTGCAACACGCCTGATTCATTCCACAAGGCGGTGATGACGACGTTCGCCCAGAACCGGGAGCCGTCCTTGCGGATGCGCCAGCCCTCGTCCTCCAGCCTGCCGTCGACCACGGCGGTCTCCAGTTCCCACTGCGGCTTGCCCGACGACGTGTCCTCAGGTGGGTAGAAGACCGAGAAGTGCTGTCCGACGATCTCAGAGGCACTGTAACCCTTGATCCGCTCCGCCCCAGCGTTCCAGCTGATGATGTAGCCCTGCGGATCGAGCATGAAGATGCCGTAGTCCAGCACTCCCTGCACCAGCAGGGTGAAAGCCGCCTCCGACAGCGGAGCCTCCGGCTTCCGTACCACCTTCTGCGGTCGCGGCTCCCGCGTCACCTGAGGAGACCTTCACGTCGCGCGATCGTTACCGCTTCCAGCTGGGAGCGCGCTCCCAGCTTCTCCAGCACCCGCTGGACGTGGTTGCGTCCCGTGTTGAGGGCGACTCCCAGCAGGCCGCTGAGCTCGGCGGTGGAGAGACCTTCCCCCAGCAGATGGAGGGCCTCCCGTTCCCGCGGAGTCAGGTTTGCGCCGAGCCCCGGCACCCTGCCGGTCAGACGTCCCAGCACGTCGCCCAGCAGGTCCTGGCTGAACACCACCTCCCCGGCCGCCACCTTGCGCACGGCGTCCTCCAGCTCGCTCAGACCGCGGGCCTTGAGGATCAGACCAGCTCCACCCGTCTCCGCGATGCGTGCCGCCACCGAGGCGCTGCCTTCGCCCGCGAGAACGAGTACGCGCACATTCGGTGCGAGTGCCAGCAGATCGGCGATGGCGGATACCCCGTCACCGTCCGGTAGCCGCCGATCCATCAGTACGACATCCGGCTCATACCGCCGGGTGTCGACCAGTGCCGACGCCACCGACCCCGAACGCCCCACGACCTGCAGATCCGGTGAGCGCTCCAGCGCCAGGCAGATCGCCTCGGCCACCATGTCGTGGTCCTCGACCAGCAGAACCCTGACCGGTCGACTGCGCAGGGGAGTTGAAGACATGGGAGCATCCTCTTGCTCAGGGGGACTGCACGATCATGCCAGATGGTCCCGGAGCGCCTGATCGACGGTGGCCGTCTCTCCCGCCTCATGACGAGCCGCGACAGCGCCCGGAGCGCGGCGAACCGGCTCCGTGTCCGTCCCTGAGCTCCGTTCAGTCAGGATGTCGCCGGCCCCGATCAGGGCAAGCAGCCGCGCCAATGGGGGACCGATGCCTTCCACGACGAGACTCACATCTGACAGGAGAATGGCCGTTCGTGCCCTGAGCAGGGCACCCAGTCCGGCGCAGTCGCAGAAGGAGACGTCAGCCAGATCAAGGCACAGGCTTGTCGGCTGCTTCGCCAGACAGGACGCCACCGTCTCCCGCACGAGGGGGGCGGTGTCCAAGTCGAGTTCGCCGATGAGAGTCACTCGAGCGACGCCCGAATGAACCACCGCATGCGACGTGAACGGGCGAACGGTCACAGCGTCACGCACCTCTCCGCGAACACATCCGACGCATACCGGAGCAGCGCGGTCCCACGGGCCCCTCCGGTGGAAGGGTCCCTGTTGTCAGCTGTCGCAGCTCTACCTCATAGTGCGAGAACACCAGAACACTTCTAGTGAATCTGCACTAGGCATGGAAGTCAACACACACCCACAGGGGACACGGACTGCGGTGTGGGCCTGTTCAATGAACGCTGAATCTCGAGTGGTTGAGGTTGCTGTCGGTTGCGGAGAGTCGGTCGTCGAAGGTGATGTCGACGGCGATCGGTGCGGTTCTCACCTGGTCATCTCCGAACGTCACCAGCGCCCTGCGTCACGGCGGCGGCGCCTGCACCCTCCGCCCGACCGCCTACCCCGATCCCCCTGTTCGTTACGGGTGGAGGACAGGGGCCGCGTACGCCCACTGGGTGAAGAACGCGACGGGAACGGAATGAGGAACGCCACTGCCACCAGGCCCCTTCGGTGAACCGCCAGGGGGAACACTTCGGGTGGGGTGCCCATCCGGTACAGATCGTCACGACGAATCTCACGGAGCATGAGAACGAACAGCACGCGCGCGGTGAACTGCACGGCGGCGTAGAAGACGAATCGGACCTGGAACGCGCCATTGCCGCCGATCACGTCGGTCGCGAACGGGGTGATCACCAACATGAGGCTCCGACAAGACCCCTGGGTTTCAACTGGGCCGGAGTTCGCGCAGAGCGGGCAGCAGTTTGCGCTCGGCCCACTCCAGATAGGGCTTCTGATGATCGCCGCCGACCTGGATCAGGGCCACCTCGGTGAAGCCTGCTTCGACGTACGGCCGTACCGCTTCGACGAACCTATCGACATCGTTGCCGCACGGGATCGACTCGGCTACGTCCTCGGGCCTCACGAACTGAGTGGCCCCGGCGAAGCCCTCCGTACCAGGAAGTTCGGAGTTGACCTTCCAGCCTCCGGCGAACCAGCGGAACTGGTCGTGTGCCCGCGCGATCGCTGCGTCCCGGTCCGTGTCGAAGCAGACCGGCACCTGCCCGATCTTGGGTTTGCCTGCGCCGCCGTGCTCTTCGAAGTCTTCGATGAGCTGACTCCTGGGCTCCGTGGCGATCATCAGGTCGGCAAGGCGTCCCGCGATGCCGCAGGACCGCTTCCCCGAAACGGCGACACCGATCGGCGGGGGAGTGCGGGGTAGGTCCCAGAGCTTGGCGTTTTCGACGTCGAAGTGGGTGCCGTGGTGGTTGACGTTCTCTCCGGCGAAGAGGGCGTGGATGATGTCCACGGCCTCCTCCAGCATCTCCAGGCGAACGTGCGCGGCAGGCCAGCCGTTCCCGACCACATGCTCGTTGAGGTTCTCGCCGGATCCAAGCCCCAGACGGAAGCGGCCCTCGGAAAGGAGCTGCATCGTCGCAGCTTTCTGCGCAACGACCGTGGGGTGGTACCGGGTGGTCGGACAGGTCACATATGTCATGAGCGGGATACGTGTGGTCGCCTGTGCCGCCGCGCCGAGCACGCTCCACGCGTAGGGTGCGTGCCCCTGGCTGTCGAGCCAGGGAGAGTAGTGGTCCGAGGTGACGGAGAAGTCGAATCCAGCCCGTTCGGCTCCGACCACATGGTCGACAAGCTCACGCGGGCCGGCCTGCTCGGTCATCATCGTGTATCCGATGGCTACCATGACGCTCACCTTCCACCAGGCTCGACAGGAACAGAACTGCTCACTCTCCCGACCCTGCCGCGTTCTGTGCGGGAGTGCCACGTGGCTGGTCGGCAGGCGGGGACCCGCGTGCCCCTGACTTCTGCATTCATGCACTGCTCCGGGCCGCCGCTGCCCCTGCGCCCGCCCGCACCGTGAAATGCTCCCGGGCGGCTCTCGCTGCGGGGGCCCCTGCGATCGAGGTACCGGGAGTGAGATCGCCGGCAGCGGGAAGCGTGTCCACGAGGGCCGTCGGAGGGAGGCGGGAGGCCCGCGCACGGCGCCGTGCCCCGAAACCCGCCACTGGCGCCCGCACACACGCAGGGGCAGACTCGCAGCTATCAGATTCGGTCCACACTGCGAACAGAAGATCCACACTGCGAACAGAAGGTGACAGATGACGAAGGAGCCGGCCACCGCCGCGGTGCTGTTCGATGTCGACGGCACCTTGATGGATACCGTGTACCTGCACACTGTGGCGTGGTGGGAGGCGCTGCGGCAGAACGGTCATGAGGTGCCCATGGCCGCCATCCACCGTTCGATCGGCATGGGCAGTGATCATCTGTTGGACCGGTTGCTCGGCGAGGACCGCGATGCGGACGACGACAAGGCGATGAGCGCGGCGCACCACGCTCTCTACGCTCAGTACTGGTCCCGGCTGTCGCCCCTGGAAGGGGCGAGCGACCTGCTGCGGGCCTGCGCGTCCCGAGGCTGGGCCGTTGTGCTGGCCAGCTCTGCGTCGGCCGGTGAATATCAGGTCATGAAGGACGCGCTGCATGCGGACAGTGCCATCGACGCGGGTACCAAGGGCGATGACGTCGAAGCGACCAAGCCCTCACCCGATCTGGTGGAGCAAGCCCTGAAACGCGCTGACGTGCCGCCCGAGAGGGCCGTATTCGTCGGTGACGCGGTGTGGGACGCGCAAGCCGCACAACGGTCCGGGGTCCGATGCCTCGGGGTGCTGTCCGGTGGAATCGCGCGCCAGGAGCTTCTGGATGCGGGTGCTGAGCAGGTCTACCAGGGCCCCGCGGACCTATTGGCTCAGATCGACGACAGCCTGCTCAGCAGCCCGAAACGGCTGACCGCCTGACCCAGGGCCGGTGGCGGATCTGCCGAGCGACCAGGCGACGCCGAGGCCCGTCCGGGTCGGGGCAGCAGGAAGCCGAACAGCCAATTGATCTCGCGTGGTGTGCGGAACGCGCCGGAGAAGAAGATGCGCATCATGTGCACGAACATGCCGGCGATGAAGATGACCGCGGACCAATGGTGGATCTGACGGATGAGCAGACCACCCCGCACGCCGAAGCTGATGTTCAGCGTGGAGGCGTACGCCTCACTCATCAAGATGCCCTGTATGGGGATGTAGCCGCCGTGGTACTCCACCTCGTTCATCGACGAGTGGAAGAACAGCGTCAGGAATACGCCGGTCAGAATGATGACGATGAAACTGAAAAGGCAGATCTCCCCCAGCATGAAGGACCAGTGGTCAGGAAAAATCTTGGCATGGCCTTCGACAGACCGAAAAAACCAGTCCACCGTCCGCCCAGTCGGCGAAGCTCTCTCCCTGGCGTGTACGCCCCCGGCTTGACGGGGCCTCAGTGTCCGCTGATGGGGGCTGGGCTGGGCCGTCGGAACGCCGCCGCCTCGGCTCGCTGGAAGCCGGCGCCGACCTGTCATGGCCGGGCTCGATCCGTGCGTGGTGACGCTGACCAGATGGGCGAGGTCGGCCCTCGGCCGGACGGGTTCACACAGCCGGGGACACCAACCTCGATGGCCTGGTCCGCTACACCTTCCGTGCAGACGTAGACGGCGCCCTGTGATCGCCGAAACCCGCCACAGGCTACTCCCCGGTTGATCGTCCGCCTGTCGGATACGGGATACGGCTATGCCGCCGACAGCCGCACCGACTCGCCGGCATCCGCCGTGATGCATTCAGCGCGCCGATCACACGAGAGGGCGGCCCTTCGGCTCCCTCGCAGCCCCTCGTGGCCCCGGTTGCGCCACTTCCATCGTCTGCCCTCCTGGTCCGGACTGTCCACCGCAGTCGTCGGCGGGCGCCGCCGAAGGCGTGGCCGCGGCACGCCAAGTGGCGGACGCAGGGCGGGGCTTCCGACCGGCGCGGGAGCCGTCCCGTCGACTGGCCTGCCGCCTGCTCGGCGCGCACGATGGAGACACAGATACTGGCGCCCGCGGTTCAGGCGCGAGTCCGCGTTACCGGCGCGAGGAGGCCGACCATGACGCACACCGCTTCCCCTTCAGCAGCCAAGTCCCGTACGGCAAGCGGCGCGAAGGCCAGGACGCCTGCCCCCAAGCCCCGGACGGCCTCCACCAAGTCCCGTACGTCCTCCGCCGAACACCGGAGGTCCTCCGCCACACACCGAACCCCGGCTGCACCCACACCCGACGGCACGGAGTCTGAGAACCACCCCTGGAAAATACAGCTGGTCGATCACCCCCCGCGGTTCGAGTCGACGTACTTCCAGGCCGCGAAGAAAACGGCGCACAAGATCCTCGCCGAGATGAGCGAGGACGATCTCCCGTACGGGCCCCGGCCTCCCGGCGCCGAGCACTGGGAGATGCACCATGGCGGCAGCCTGTGGGTCAAGGGGGCAAGCGGCTGGCGGATGTACCGCGCGCGGCTCGGCATCGAGTGGAGCATGCAGTTCTGCGCCGACCCTGCGAAGGTGGACCGGCTGCGCCAGGAGGCCTTCGAGCTCGTCGGCGCCTTCCCGGACACCCTGCCCGCCCTCGTGGAACTGGGTTACAAAGGCGCCGAGGAACTGTTGCGCACGCCGGTCACGGACGCCGACGGCGTTGAGCGGTGGACCGACTCGCTGTTCAACGCGTGCGTGCCGATGAGCCACGGCAACCACCAGGGCATCCTGCCGAAAGTGCCCGGCGAACACCACTACCCGTGGCCCGTCAAGGGCGCTGACTTCGTCCGGTACGACGACTTCCAGCTGTGGGTGAACCTGCCCGACGGCACCCACGGCGCTTTGGCCCCGGTGGACCGGCGCGGATCGGGCGACGGACACGTACGCCTGGTGTTCGCGCCCGAGGGGAGCACGGCAGGCGACACTCTCGCCGAGGCCCAGAGCCTCGGGAAGATGGCAGTCTTCCCGGCCAACAGCCCGGTCGCCCTGGAGGCGTTCAAGCAACAGATCGAGCCCGGGCAGCGCACCGCGACCGGCCCCCTGGCCCCCGCCACTACGCCGCCGCGGGGCGGAGCGACCCGGCGCACAACCACCAGGCGTACCAGTTAGGAGCGGGCATGCCACGCCGGATCGTCATCTGCCTCGACGGAACGGGCAACCAGGTCGGCGCCAGCCACCCGACCAACGTGGTCAGGCTGTTCGAGATGCTGG
Source organism: Streptomyces sp. NBC_00344 (assembly GCF_036088315.1). Taxonomy (NCBI): domain Bacteria; kingdom Bacillati; phylum Actinomycetota; class Actinomycetes; order Kitasatosporales; family Streptomycetaceae; genus Streptomyces; species Streptomyces sp. NBC_00344. The sequence continues at coordinate 6,821,384 of NZ_CP107996.1, forward strand.
AAGCGGACACCCCCGACCGGCAACTCCTCTACTACGACCCTGGCGTAGGCACCATGTCGGCGGCCACCGCCCACGGGCCGGCCGACCGATGGTTCTCCCGCGTGACCGGCCTCGCATTCGGCACCGGGCTGAAGACCAACCTCGCCGAGGCCTACGCCTACCTGATGCAGCACTGGCAGCCCGGAGACCGGGTGTACGTATTCGGCTTCAGCCGTGGGGCCTACACTGCGCGCGCCCTCGTCGGGATGCTGAACAAACCCGGCCTCATGCGCCCCGGCACCGAGAACCTGGTCCCCTACGCGGTGGCGAAGTACGCCTTCAACCAGGACATTGACAGGAGTGAGCGGGAAGTCGCCAGGTTCTCGCACGCCTTCTGCTGGCGCACCGAGAACGAGCCGCTCTGGGCGACCGTGAAACGCAACAACCCCCGGCAGGTATCGCATCACGCCCTGCCCGTCGACTATCTCGGCGTGTGGGACACGGTGAAGGCGGCCGGCATCCTGCGCCTGGGCACCCTCAACTGGCCTTATACGCACCAACTGCCTAACGCCGCCCGCATCCGGCACGCCGTGTCCCTCGATGAAACACGCCGCCCCTACCGTGAGTTCCTGGTCACCCCTCGACCCGAGCCCCTCCAGGACACTGCCCAGGAGGTCTGGTTCGCCGGGGTGCACTCCGACGTCGGCGGTACCTTCGAACACGCCGAGAACGCCCCGCTGCTCTCCACCGTCACCCTCAAGTGGATCACTGATGGAGTCTGCGCTGACCTGGACTTCCGCCCCGGCGCCTACCAGGACGCCTGCGCGGTGACCGAGGACTACGCCACCGCCCCGATTCACCACAACGGTCCCCTCTGGGCCCTCGTGGGTCGCCGTGCGCGCCCGGTACCTGAGCACGCGTCGCTGCACACGAGCGTCAGGCTCCGTCTGGAACGGGACCCTGAGTACCGCATGGGCCTTGCCAGGCGGGCGGATCCGGAGCCTTGGGTGGACCCCGACTGGACCAAGCCCCAGCATCCGCACGGCGGTTGACGGCACAAGCCGTCTGAGCCTCGGTCCGGCGCGGACCCGGCTGTTCAGTTGGCGGCCTGCGTTGCTTTTGGAGCCCGATTCGAAGGCGGTTGATCGCGGGGTAGGTTACGGATCCGGCTTGCTCGCCCGTGCAGCCAGGCCGTGAGTGAGAAGTCCCGCCTGCCCTGCGACGACTGGCACGCACAATCGCTGCGTTCTTCAGCAGCACCGGCAGCTGACGAACCGGCAGCCCGCACCCGCGGCCCGGCCCTCAGCTGAGCCGCGCGGCGATGTCCGAGGCGCAGGCCTGCAGGGCGGGCACATGGGCACGGAGCTCTTCCTGCGAGGTCAGCGCGACGGCGGCGCCCAGCGATACGGCCAGCCGGGGGCGGCCGTCCGCTCCGGCGCCCGGGACCGTCACGGCCACGGACCGGACGCCTATCTCGTTCTCCTCGTCCACCTCTGCCCAGCCACGTGCCCGTACCTGCGCCAACTGCTCGCGCAGAGTATCCGCATCGACGCAGGTGCGGGGGGTGACGGTCGGCAGCCCGGCGGCCAGCAGCGCCTCACGGTCCACGTCGGGAAGGGCAGCGGCGAGGACCTTGCCGAGGGAGGTGGCGTGCCAGAGGTTGCGGGTGCCCTCGGCGCTGCGCAGTTGGAGGTGCTGGGTTCCTTCGGCAGTGAGGACCAGCAGTACGTCCTTGCCATCCAGTACCCCGGCGATCGCGGGCAGCCCGGTACGGGAGGCCAGCCGGCTCAGAGGGGCCGACGCTCCTGCCCAGCCCGCCCCGGTGCGCTGGAAGCCACGTGCCAGTTCGAGGACCCGGACGCCGAGGGCGTAACGCCGGGCATCCTCGTCGTACGAGACGAAACCCTCGGCGGCGAGCCGGCCCAGGAGACGGTGCGCGCTGCTGACCGGGAGTCGTGCCTGGCGTGCGATGGCGCTGACGCCGGCGCCGGCGGGCAGATCGGCCAGTACCGTCAGCAGCCGCAGCCCGCGACCGAGCATGTCGTCACCTGGTGGTGCGCTCACCGCGCCTCGCCTCCCATGTCGTGTTGCACTCCGTCGCGCTGCGGGATCCGGTCAGCCGTCCGCGCCGCAGGCCGGAGTCCGATTCCGCTCGAACCGGCCCACATCGGACCGACCGGCATCTGGGGGGCGGCGTCCGGCAGGCGCGGTTCGCGGACGGCGAGCATGAGCGCGGCGGAGGCCAGGGTGCACGTGGCCATGAAGGCGAAAGCGCCCGCGTTGCCGAGTGAGCTGCCGCGGACCCAGCCCACCAGGTAGGTGCCGGCGAACGAACCGAGTGCGCCGAAGGAGTTGACCAGGGCGACCGCCGCACCGGAAACCCCCGCCGGAGCCAGTTCGGAGACCAGGGCGAAGTACGGTCCGTACGGCGCGTACATGCAGAGCCCGGCGACGATCAGGAGCGCGAAGGCGAGCGGGAAGTCGGAGCCCGCCGCGTAACTGCAGCCGAGCGCCACCGCGCCCGCAGCGAGCCACGGCCAGACGGCGATACGACGGCGGCCGCTTCGATCGGAGAAGCGGGAGTTGAGCAGCATGGCCACGGCGGCGAACGCGTAGGGCACGGCGGTCAGCAGGCCGGTGGCGCCGATGCCGGCGCCGGAGCCGTCCTTGACGATGGCCGGCAGCCAGAAGATGAAGCCGTACATGCCGAAGGACCAGAAGAAGTACTGCCCGGCCAGTACCAGTACCGGACGGGCCCGCAGCACCTTGCGGTACTCGTCGACGGTGCTCCCGGTGACAGCACCGGAGTCACGCTGTTCCGCTGTGAGTGACGTCTCCAGGGTGCGGTGCTCTTTCGCGTCCAGCCAACGGGCGTCCGCGGGGCGGTCCTTGATCAGCCGCAGGCAGAGAACACCCCAGACGATGGAGGGCACGCCTTCCAGGATGAACATGAGCCGCCAGTCGGAGACCGAGATGAGCCAGCCGGAGAACGCCGACAGCCACATCACGGTGATCGGGTTGCCCAGTATGAGCAGGGTGTTGGCCCGGCCGCGCTCGCGCTTGCTGAACCAGCGGCCCAGCAGCATCACCATGGAGGGCAGTACGGCTCCCTCCACCATGCCCAGCGCGAAGCGCACCGCGATCAGCTGGCCAGGACTGCTGAGCACGCCCTGAAGCACGGCGAGCATCCCCCACACGACAGTGCAGCAGGCGACCAGACGGCGGGCGCTGCGCTGCTCCGCGTAGATCGTGCCGGGGATCTGGAAGAGGAAGTAACCGAGGAAGAAGGACGCGGCGATGAGCGAGTCCAGCCCGGCAGACAGATGCAGGTCGGTTGCCATGCCGCCTGCCGAGGCGATCGAGTAGTTCGATTTGTCCAGGTATGCCAGGGAGTACGTCACAAACGCGACCGGCATCAGATGGCGGGCCCGGGACGACGACCAGAAGCCGCTTCCGGGCCGGCTGGCTGACTTCGTCGTCATCGCCACACCCTCTCTTTTCCGTGTGATGGAAAGTGTTTCACTTGGCGGGAAGGACGTTACGAGGCGCGGCCGGACCGGTCAATGGTTCCGGGTGACCCGGCGGTCACGAATGTTCTTCCCCCCGGGCGGTGAACGCCGCCACCCGCCCCATTCCCATGCCCCGCACGAAGGTGAGCAGTTATGACCGACGCCGCGCCCAGCACCGCCGCAGACTCCGCCGCTGTGGACGTTCTGCTGCCCTGGCCGGACCTGGACCGGCGCCACGGAGCCTGGCCGGCCGGCGTCCGGGTGCATGTCTGGGACGGGCTCACCCCGTCGTACGACCTGTCGGACGAGGCTCTGCGCCGGGTGGGTCTGTGGGTCATGCCGTATGCCGTGCCTGGCTGTGAGGTCCTGCTGCCGCGTCTGCCCGCCCTGCGCGCCGTGCAGACGCTGAGCGCGGGAGTCGAGAAACTGGTGCCGCTGGTACCCGAGGGCGTCACCGTGCACAATGGCCGCTCACTGCACGACGCCAGTACGGCCGAACACGCCCTCGGCCTGATCCTGGCCGCCCAGCGGGAGCTGCCGCGCTGGGTTGCCGACCAGGCGGCCGGACGATGGGAACCGCACTTCACGCGATCACTCGCGGACTGCCGCGTCGCCGTCGTCGGCTACGGCTCGATCGGGCAGGCGGTCGAGCGGCGGCTGCTGGCCTGCGAGGCCGAGGTGATCCGGGTCGCCCGGCGCGCCCGCCCGGAGCAGGACGTGCGAGCGGTGCGCGAACTACCAGCGCTGCTGCCCGAGGCGGACATCGTCGTCCTGACCCTGCCGGAGAACCCTTCCACGGTAGGAATGTTCGGCGCGGCCGAACTCGCTGCCCTGCCCGACGACGCGCTTGTCGTCAACGTCGGCCGAGGCCGCACCCTGGACACCGCGGCCTTGCTGCCGGAGGTCACGTCCGGCCGCTTGCGTGCCGCACTCGACGTCACCGACCCCGAGCCGCTCCCCGCCCGCCACCCCCTGCGTACTTCACCCGGCGTGCTCATCACCCCGCACGTGGCGGGAGGCTCGGCGTCCTTCCGGCCACGTGCGGAGCGGCTGGTGGCCGACCAGGTACGAAGGTTCGCCGGCGGGGAGCCGCTACGGAACCGCTTTACGGGCTGACCCCGCAACGGGCAGCGGGCGGACTCCATTCAAGAGTGGTGGTCAGCTTTGGGGCATGGTGTGGTCGAGGGCACGCATGGACCGCTCGCACGAACTCTGTCCACCCCGGGCATGTGGTCTGCTGCGAAGCTCGAAGAGCCCTCGCAGCACGGCATCCGATGCCCGTCGACGACGGTCGGGGGACTCACCTCCTCGGCCGGCGAAGCACATGGCCACGCCCGCCCGGCTGAACCACATGAGACCACCAAAGGAGTGGTGGGGGGACCGCGTGGCGCGTCATGCGGTCAGCGGCGACTGTGCGTCGACAACCCTGAGGGCATGTCTCATCACCTCAGCGGCCCGAATCTCCGCCCACCCCGCGGAGACTCCCGGCTCGACATGACAGATCTCTTCGCCTTCACGAAGCCGGACGATCGCACGGTGCTCATCATGAATACCAACCCGGTCGCTCCCACCGGCGGCGACGCTTATCATCCCGAGGCCGTCTATCGCATCAACATCGACACGAACAACGATCACTTGGCGGATATCGCCTTCAGTTTCGTGTTCTCACAGCCTCAGGACGGCAAGCAGACGGTGACCGTCCACCGTGCGACGGGACAGCAGGCACAGTCGCACGCGCCCGCCGGTGACAAGATCTTCACCGACGAGCCGGTCTCCTTCGGGAGCGCGCCCGAAGCGATCATTTCCGGTGGCTACCGCTTCTTCGCGGGTCTTCGCAGCGACCCCTTCTTCGCCGATCTCGAAGGGATCGGCAACGACTTCCAGTGGACAGGCAAGGACTGGGGCATCGACAAGAACGTCTTCGGCATCGTCCTCGAAATGCCCAGTTCGGAACTCGGATCCGACCCCCGGATCGGGGTCTGGGGCCGGGTGAGCCTCAGGGAGAACGGGACGCTTGTGTCGGTGGACCGCGGTGCCCACCCCTCCGTGACCGCGTACTTCAACGAAGAAGACGCCAAGGACGCATACAACGAGGGTGAACCCGCGCAGGATTGGGAGACCTACCTCAAGCCCTGGACCGCCGTCCTCGCTCACACCGGTGGCTACGAAGCCCAGGAAGCGGAGAAGGCACTGCGCACGATCCTCCCCGACATCCTGCGCTACGACCGGTCGAAGCCCGCTGCCTACCCGAACGGTCGCATGCTCACCGACGACGTCACCTCAGCCAGGCTCACCATGGTTTCCGGCGGCAAGGTCACCTCGGACCACATCCCCCCGCACACGGATTACCTGTCCGACTTCCCTTACCTGGGCCATCCCCACCCCGTCACCAACGGCGGCTGAGTGTCCCGCAGCCTTGCACGGAGAGGGAGGTCCGTGCCTGGCTCGCCAGTGCATTTCTATGGACAGAACCATTCGGCTTGCCCGGAGGCTTGCATGTACCGTGATGATTTTCCCGCCCCGGATTCCGGGATCCTCCTCACTCACTTTCTAACGGTGGCCGACGTAGCCCGATCCCGTGCCTTCTACACCGAGGTTCTCGGCGGTGAGGTGGTGGTCGAGGAGAACCCCTGCACCATCAAGCTGGCCAACGGATGGATCATCATGAACCCGGGCGGCGGCCCCACCTCGGACAAGCCGGACGTCACCTTGCGCCCGCCCACCGACCCGAACACGGTCAGCAGCTTTCTCAACCTCCGCGTCGCCGACATCGAGGCATGCCACCGGGAGTGGAGTGCGAAGGGGGCCGAATTCCTCACGCCACCCATCGATCGCAAGGCCGAGGTGCGGTGCTACTTGCGCGACCCGGACGGCTATCTCATCGAAGTCGGTCAGGCCACCGGCATTCTGCACGGCGTCTACGCCGACCCGCCCGCCGGTACGAGCTAGTGGCTTGTCTCAGAGCGACGACCAGGTGGACGGCGAGGTGCCGGGGGCTCGTTCTGGCGTGACTCGGTCCCCGCGGCCCCGTCGTCTCCGGCCCCAATGCTGTCGGGGGGGCTGTGCGGGAGGAGGACGACCTCGGCCCCAGCGGGTGGTCTTGTGCCAGGTGGGCGAAGGCCCCCGGACCTCGGCCGGCGGAGGGTTCGTTTGACCGGCACCGCGATCCGGCCTGCCGCCGTCTGCTCGGCCGGCTTGCCGGCGGGACGGGTGGACGGGTGGACGAGGCCGCTGTGCCGGGGCAAGTTGCACCAATCCTCGATGACGTCGAAGTCCGTGGTGCGGGCGTGTGTGGCAGGGCGTGCGGTCCCGTGCGCGATCCGCCCTTGGAACTGATGCGGTACACGTGGGCGTGCCTATGATCCGGTGACCCGGCGGACAGATCCGCTGCGGCCCGTGAACCCTTTTCCGGTCAGTTGGCAAGTACGGGGTGAACGCTGTCCTGTTCCTCCGACCACACGGACCACCATGACTGATCCGCTGTCCCGTACTACCGAATCCGCGCAGGCGGATGCCGTGCTGATCGCGGCGTCGCTGGACGATCCGGAACGCTTCGCAGCACTCTTCGACCGCCATGCACCCACCATTCACCAGTACGTCGCCCGGCGGCTTGGCCGGGACGCGGCCGACGATGTCACTGCGGAGACCTTCCTGATCGCCTTTCGGATACGGGCCCGCTACGACAGCGGACGAGCCGCTGTCCGTCCCTGGCTGCACGGCATCGCAGCCAAACTGATCAGCCGCCACCGTCGCGAGGAGGTCAAGGCGCTCCGGCTGCTCGCGCGCACCGGCCACGATCCGGTGGCCGAGAGCTGGACCGATTCCGCCGACGACCGCGTCGTCGCGCAGGCCGCCTCGCGACCGCTGGCCAAGGCACTGGCCAAGCTCTCCGAGGGGGACCGGCACGCACTGCTGCTGGCAGCGTGGGCCGACTTCAGATACCAGGAGATCGCCGAGGCCCTGGACATCCCCGTGGGTACCGTCCGTTCTCGCCTCAACCGGGCCCGCAAGAAAATGCGCGCGGCGACAAGCGCGCACAGCCCCCTCAACGAATCGTTCGAACCGCACGCATCCGAAGGTGGCCTCGCATGAACGACCTGTACGACCCGAGTGCCCTGCGCGCCGACGCCCCTCTGCCGGACAGTGAGCGGCTCGCTCCGCAGCGGGCCGTGCTCGTGGCGGCATCCCGGCAGGAGACCGACAACCGCCGGCCCGCACCGTCGAGTGCCCGGCTTCCCCGGCGCAGGATCGTCCTGGTGACCGCTGCGGCGGCCGCGGCCGCCGCCGTGATCGGCGGGGTCATTCTCTCTCTCCCGGACCGCTCGTCCGGCCAGACTGCCGGCATCGCCCGCCACACTGCCACCGGCGGTCGCATGCTGTCCGCACAGGCTTCGGCCGACACTCTTGAGCTCGCCGCGGCAACAGTGGCGAAGATGGGCTCGCCCGAACCCGGCCCGAAGCAATGGGTCTACGAGAAGAGCACGTCCCTGGGACAGGGCATCCATCAGCCCACCGAGCAGTGGACCCGCTGGGACGGCACGGGCGACGCGTCCCTGCCCGGTATTGCACCGGTCGGGAGCGGCAAGGGGTTCGACCCGAAAAAGCTCCAGGTCCGGTACGGGCCCAACCAGGAGGCGAAGTGGAAGAAGGAGGGGTACGAAGACCGCTCCCAGCGCCAGTTCTACGACTTCCTCAAGACGCTGCCGAGCGATCCCGACCTGATGATGCAGCGCATCCTCCACGCGCACGCTATCGGCGACATCAAGGGTGAGACCGCGGCGCAGCGCGACTGGCGGGAGATCGATGTGCTCTACCGCTCCGTCCTGATCCCGCCGAACGCACAGGCGGGCTTGTTCCGGGCGCTGGCGAAGGTCCCCGGTGCCCGTGTGGAGAAAGGCATCAAGGACGCGCTCGGGCGACCTGCCATCGGCGTGACCGTGAACTACCCGAAGCCCATCGCTTCGGGTCATCTCGGCAGGCAGGAGATCTGGTTCGACCCGACGACATACGCGTACCTCGGAGAGGTCCAGCACGTTGCGCCGGTGAAGGTCCCCAAGGAACTGCCGAAGGGGGCGCCAGTGACTCCGGCCCAGGACCCCAACCCCGCGATCATCACCGTCCGCAACGCCTCAGGTGTCGTGGACAAACCGGGTGCTCGCCCCTGACGAGGGACAGACCGGGGGCCGGTACACGGGACTCGCCGGTCACCTCAGGGCCGGACGACGAGGTCGGGCGACGCGACCACGGCTCGACCTCCGAGACCACCGGAGATGGCGGGCGGGCGCCACAAGTCCGACTGGACCTCATTCGGAGCTGATCGGACCAAGTTGCCTCTGACGAAGCAAGTTGATCGTGTGTCAGGATCCAGAACACGCCAAGCCACGTGCCAGGCGATCACCCGTCGCCGCGTTGGTTCAGCAGGCCCGCCACGTCAGTGACTCATGGAGGCAGTACCTCCAACCGGCATCGCGACCGTCCCGAGGGGCCATGATCGGCACCCGTGCCGCTCCCGGCGTCCGATTCTCAGCCGGGCTGCTTGGCCATGACGACCACACCCGGCCCGGTCTGCTCATCTGCAGGGAGCCGAAGTTCGGCGACCGGGTGCAGCCCAGCCTGCTCGATCAGGTCCACGAGTTGTTCCGGCCGCCATTTGTGTGTCGTCCACCGAACGGGTACACCTCCGTAGGCCTCGGTGCGCGCCGCGTCTTCGTCGCCGACGTGTGTTGCGGTGATGAAGTGTCCGCCTGGCTTCAACGCGCGTGCGAACATGGCGAGAACCTGAGGAAGAACATCACGGGGGAGGTTGAACAGCGACCACCACCCGAGCACACCGCCCAGGGACGCTTCACCGAGGTCCAGGTCGGTGGCAGAAGCGACACTGAAGCGGCATTGCGGATGAAGACGCCGCGCGTTCTCGATCATCCGGGGAGAGAGATCGACCCCGGACACGTCGAGACCGCGTTCGGAAAGGTAGGCGGTCACCGTTCCCGGTCCGCAGCCGACGTCCAGGACAGGCCCAAGCTCGCTCACTGTCTCAGCGAAGGCGTCGATTGATGCCTTGAGCCATGGATGCCTACGGATGTCGCCGAATCCCGTCGTCGCCACCATGTGGGCGTAGTTGTCGGCCACGCGGTCATAGGACTCACGGACCACGTCAAGATCGGCTGGCCGGTCAATAGGGTGGGTGCGCATCAGCCAACGATAGGACCATGCGACAGCCTACTGGCGGGTTCACGACGTCAACTGGTAACAGTTCTCTGGGGGTTCGGGGTTCTGATCGCCGGCCAGGAAAGGGCTGGGCGGGCTAATGACCCATCTGATAGCTTTCGGTTGCCCGTGACGTCGCCCGAGGAGGTGAGACCCATGAACGCTGTATCTCTGTGGGTGCTCCCCCTGCCGTCACGGTCTGGCGATTGATGTAGGTATCGCCGGGAGCGCCTCGACGACGAGGGCACTCCTGAAAGGCAACACCTATGCAGTCTCTGCAGTTTTCCGCCGAGTCGTCGTCGAACGGCATGGTCGTGCGCGACTTCACCGTGGACGGCGTCCCCGGTGTTCTCTGGTCGCCGGCCTCCGGTGCCGAGCGCGCGCCTCTGGTCCTGATGGGGCACGGCGGCGGCAATCACAAGCAGCACCCGGCGATGTCCGGCCGGGCCCAGCGCCTGGTGACCGGCTGCGGATTCCACGTGGCCGTCATCGACGCGCCCGGTCATGGCGACCGGCCGCGCACGGCGCACGACGAGGCGGAGATCGCCGAGCTGTTCCGGGCGAGAGCGGCCGGCGAGCCGGAAGGCCCGATCGTCGTTCGCTACAACGATCACTTGGCGGAGCTCGCCGTGCCCGAGTACGTGGCGCTCCTGGACGCCCTCCAAGAGCTTCCGGAGATCGGCACCGAAGGGCCGGTCGGCTACTGGGGGATCAACATGGGCACGGCGATCGGCGTGCCATTCGTGGCAGCCGAACCCCGGATCACGGCCGCTGTTTTCGGCCAGCACTGGCCCGACATGCTGGCTGGGAAGGCGAAGCAGATCACCATCCCGATCGAGTTCGATCTGCAGTGGGATGACGAGCACATCTCTCGTGACGCGGGTCTCGCGTTGTTCGACGCCTTCGCCTCGAAGGAGAAGTCGTTGCACGTGAACTCGGGAAAGCACAAGGAGCTTCCCCGGTTCGAGGCAGACAGCGCGGTCCGGTTCTTCGCCCGGCACCTCGGCGGAGCGGTCACCGCCGCGGCCTGACGCGGGGCTGACCCAGGAGGCCCTGGCCGAGCGCTCCGGCGTTTCGGTCAGCACGATCCGCGGCATGGAGACCGGCAGACGCCGCAACCCGCGGCGGGTCGTGTCGCGTTGATCGGTGCAGAACCTGTCGCGTTGCTCGGTCGAGTGGCTGCGCCGCTTCCCGCGATCGGCCATCGTTCCATGTCGCGAGGGGCTGTTGGGCCGGTCATGGACGGCGTACGTGAAGTTGGATGGCCGGCGGCGTACGGTCTGCGCCGGTGGAACGAACATCAGCGTGACCGCCACATCAGCCGGGGGCCGCGACGGTGAGGCGCGGATACCATGCGCACCGGCCCGCCCCCGGCAGCTCGAATGCCGAGGACGGGCCGAGGTTCGTTCGAGGCGACTCGGCCGAGCCCGCGAAGGACCCGCTCTCGCGTCTGTCGGGTCGGGCGTGGGCGCGGCTTCAGTTCGCTTCGGCGGGATGCCGGGGACTGTTGGCCGGATGCGGGGTCGGCGCCGGTGGTGACCCATGGCCGGGCGAGGCGGGGGATGTCGGCGCCTGAGGCTCCGGCGAACGCGTCGAGCTTGCAGGACGTTCGACCCCCTGCCGCCCGTGGAGCAGAGCAGTGCGCACTGCCTGTACGGTGCCGGCCCGCGGGCTCAGGTGAGGGCGGCGACCAGCAGGGCGAAGGCGGCGATGATGACGGCGACGCGGACGTAGTGGAAGCGGTCCCAGCGGTTCATCTGCTCCTTCCAGTCGGCGGGCAGGTCGTCGGTGGTCCACGTCTTGCTCCGGTTGTTGATCGGGACGAGCAGCAGGAGCGACATGATCACGCTGAGGATCAGCAGTGCGGCGGCGGTGACGACGAGGCCGGTGCCGTGGTGGTGCCATCCGGCGATAGCCCAGACCGCGACGAGAACGAGCGAGGTGATGTACCAGAACGGCATCACGGCGCCGAGCATCCGGGCCCCGTGGGTGCGGCCGCGCAGGCCGTTGTCGCCGGGGAGGCCGTTCAGGATCGGGTTGATGACGAAGGCGACGGAGAACTCCACCCCCACCATCATGCCGATGACCACGATGGTGACGACCTCGAGTGCATTGAACATGACGACCCCTTCAGGAATCTAGCGTTGCTTGGTGGCGAGGTAACGCTAGTGCTACTGCCGCTTGATTGTCTAGCAGTGCTAGGGTCGGATCATGTCGGTACAGGAACGCAAGGAGCGCGAACGGGCGGCCCGTGAACGCCTCATCTTGGCGACGGCCCGCGAACTCGCCGAGCAACTGGGCTGGGACGCGGTCACCACCCGCCGGCTCGCCGAGCGCATCGAATACAGCCAGCCCGTCCTCTACAGCCACTTCCGCGGCAAGCGCGAGATCATCGGCGCCGTCGCCCTGGTGGGCGCCTCCGAGATGGCCGCGGCGCTGCGGGCTGCGGCCTCCGCCGCGGACAGCCCGCGCGCCCGGGTCTCCGCCCTCGCCCGCACCTACCTCGACTTCGCCGCACACAACCCGGCGGTCTACGACGCCATGTTCCAGCTCGACGGCGGCCTGGCGTTCGCGAAGGAGAACACCCCAGGACCTCTCAAGGACGCCTTCGCCGCCCTGCTGGAGAGCCTCGGCGAGGTCGCCGGGGACGGCGTCCACCCGGCACTGTTCACAGAGGTGTTCTGGGCGGCCCTGCATGGGCTGGCGACCCTGACCCGGGCGGGACGGCTGCCGCCGGAGGAGACCGAGCGGAGGACGGAGCTGCTGGTGGACCGGCTCGCCATGCTCTGACGCACCCGTCCCGGCGGGCACACAGCCGGTGCCCCGGGCGCGGCTGTGTGCCTGTGGCAGCACGCGAGGCGCGGGCATCGCGTGCTCTGTCCATCCGGATGGGGCGATCAGTGGGATCGCAACTGTTGCGATCCGCACCTCAGGTTGGCACCGTCAGTGCTCGACCTGGCAGAGTTGGGCGCTCACCGACGCCCTGATCTGCGATTTCCCGGCCTCTGGCCCGCGTACTGATACGCCAAAAGGCCCGACCTCCTTAGTCCGGCTCTGCCCGCAGCCCGGCTCTGCCCGCGTTCGGCAGGCGATCTGCTGGTGTGGGCGAAGCGGCCTCGAGTGTTATTCAATGAGGTGTGCGGTCAGGGATCTCGGGGCTCCATCGCACGGATTCGGTCATGCCCCGGCAAGGCGCCGGGGTTGGCGAGCGAGCTGAGAGAGCCGCATGGACTCCACACCCTCCCCCTCGTCCTCGTCGCCGTTCGACCTGGTCAGCAGTGCCTTGGGGCGCTACATCCCGCGCGGCGGGGAAGCGGCTGCAGGTCCGGCCGACTCGCAGGGCGAACGGACCGCCCGTCCATCCCAACACGCCGGTACGGCCGGCCGTCAGGAGCAGATCCTCGGCGCGGTCAATCTGGACCGGGATCTGAGGATCACCCGCTGCAATCTGGACGCCCCCGTGTTTGCGGGGCTGAATGCCGTGACCGGTAGACCTTTCGCCGACCTTCTGCCTCCCGGGGACGTACCGACGGTCACACGGCGTTTGCTGCAGGTCCTCGACACGGGTGAGGCGCACGTTGCCCGGGTCCAGCGCCTGCGGCGCGACGACGGGTCGGAATTGGTGGTCTCGATGAGCATCCTGTCCGCCGCGGCGCCTCAGGAGGGCCTGACCGTCTCCGTGATCGCCATGGCCAGGAGGCTGCACCTGTATGCCGCCGAGAACGCGGTCGGCACCTCCCTGGACATCGGCGAGACCGCGCAATCCCTGGCGGAGTCCCTGCTGGCCTGGGGGGAGGTGGCCGCCGTCGATCTCGACTTCGCCGTGTGGACGGGCGAGGCGGTCACTGAGCGGGCGCAGGGCCGCATCCGGCTGCGGCGGGCGGCTCTGGTGCCGGACCGGGCGTGGCCCGAGGGCTATGTGACTCTGGGTGACGATCTGCCCGGCGACGCGAGTCGCCTGCTGTCTCTCGCGGTCCGGCGTGACGACGTTGCGCAGGCCATCGTGATCCCTGACCGGGAGGCGATGGAGCGGGTGCTCGGCGATCCGCGGCTGGTGCGTGCTCTGGTGCCCGGTGAGCGGCCGGCGAGTGTGGCGTGCATACCGCTGGTCCTGGAGGGGCTGGACGGCGCGCCGCCCGTGGTGCTGGGCGTGGCGGAGGTCTGGCGGCGAACGGACCGTCCCTTCCATGACAGTGAGCTGTTCGACCTGCAGGAACTGGTGGCCAGGACCGCCCATCACGTCGACCTGGCCCGCCAGCACCAGCGCGAGCACACGCAGGTACTGGCGTTGCAGCGTCGGCTGCTGCCGCGGGCCGGCGGTGACACCATCGTGGTCGCCAGCGTCTACCAGCCCACCACACCGGACAGTGCGGGAGTCGGCGGTGACTGGGTGAACAGCTTTCCGCTGCCAGGAGGCCGTACCGCTCTGGTCGTCGGTGACGTCGTCGGGCACGGCCTGGGAGCCGCGGCGGTCATGGGCCAGCTGAGCATGGAGGCGCGCGCGCTGTTGTCAGCGGGGCTGGCGCCCGACGAGGTGCTGGCGCACCTGGACGAGACCGTGACTCTGCTGGACGACACGGAGGCCGGGCTGGCGGCCGGCTACAGCGCCCTCGGGTCGACCTGCTGCATCGCCGTCTACGACCCGGTCAGCCACCAGGTGGTGCTGTCCAGCGCCGGCCACCTCCCACCGGTCCTGGTGCTCCCGGACGGGCACACCAGCACGCTCATCGTCCGCCCCCACCCCGGCCTGGGCGCCGAATTCGCGCTGCGGGAGCCGTACGACGTACACACGTTCGCCGCACCCCCGGGCTCCCTGATCGCCCTCTACACCGACGGGCTGGTGGAGGATCCCGCCGTCTCGATCGACGAGGGCATCGGCAGGCTGGCGGATGCCGTGTGCACGGTGCATCCCTGGGACGACCTGCAGCAGGCCGCCCGGCGCGTGGTCGCCGAACTCTCGATACGGATGCGCCCGCGCGACGACGTGACCTTGCTGCTCGCACGCCTGGTGGGCTGCCGCAAACAGGACACCGCCAGCTGGCGGCTGCCCGCCCGGGACGACGCGGCCGCCAGGGCCCGCGCGCTGGTCTCGGCGCTCTTGCGGCAATGGCGCACCAGGGATGACACCCGGGACAGCGTGATGCTGCTGGTCAGCGAGCTGGTCACCAATGCGGTCCGCTTCGCCACCGGGCCGATCACGGTGCGGCTGATCAGGGCAGGTCACAGCCTGCTGTGCGAGGTGGGCGACACCGGCAACGGCAGGCCGAGGCTGGGCCGCGGCGGGGTGCTCGACGACAGCGGGCGTGGCCTGCACGTCGTGCACAGACTCACCACCCGGTGGGGGGTGCGGTGGACAGAAACCGGCAAGGTCGTCTGGGCGGAGATCGCCGGGTAGCGCGGGCCGGGTGCGGGTGGCGCAAAACGGTGGCACGGCTGACGCGCGTGTGCGCTACAGCCACTCTCCCTCGACGGCGGTGGCGGTGAGCCCCGGGGCCGCCGCGTACAGCACGGCACGGCTGCCTGGCTGTTGCCCGGCGTCATGGGCCCGCCGCAGGATGTCGAACACGGCGGCGCCTCCGCGGTTGCCGCTGGTGTAGCTGTCCCGGCTGTAGTCCAGCAGCCCCGACGGCCACTCGTCCGGCATCGTCTGTTCCATGTACTCGAGCACACGGGTCCCGCCGGGGTGCGCGAGCAGAAGGTCGGGGTGCCAGGAGCCGGGGTCGTCCTGGTGACGTATGCGCAGCCACTCCCACATCGCGGTGACCGTGTCCTGCACGGCGCGCGGCCCCCGCCGGTCCATCACGAAGTGGTTGCCGTCGGCGCGCGTCTCAAGGCGGTGGAAGTCCTGGGTGCCGGGCAGGGTGTGGTGCCAGGCCGTGTCCAGCCGCAGCACCGACTCGGGCCTCTGGCGGCCCGTGACCACCGCGGCGACTGCGGTGTCCGCGAAAAGCAGCCGGACGATCAAGGATTCCAGGGTGTCGTCCGCGGGCTGGTAGGTGGTGCTCAGCGCCTCTGCGATCACGACCAGGACGACCCGGTCGGGATCCGCGGCCACGAGATCCGCCGCCAGCGCCAGGGAGCGAGTCCCGGCGATGCAGGCCCACTGCGTGGCGGGGAGCAGCATCACGTCGTCGCGGAGCGAGAGCTTGTTGGTCAGTGCGACGTCCAGACCCGGCAGTGCCGGGGTGGTGGAGT
Source organism: Streptomyces sp. NBC_00344 (assembly GCF_036088315.1). Taxonomy (NCBI): domain Bacteria; kingdom Bacillati; phylum Actinomycetota; class Actinomycetes; order Kitasatosporales; family Streptomycetaceae; genus Streptomyces; species Streptomyces sp. NBC_00344. Next base: position 6,837,274 of record NZ_CP107996.1, read on the forward strand.
TACTGGTGATCAGGCAGTCGACGTCGGTGACGTCGAGCCCGGCGATCTGCAGCGCCCCGCGCGCTGCGCGCTCCCCATAGGACTGCACGGCCTCCCAGGCCGGTGCGGTGCGCTCCTGGACGGACTGCGGCGCAGGTATCGCCTCGAGGGCGGCGATCGCGCGGTCCACGTCGTGCTCGGTGAACCCGTCGCGGGCCAGCGCCTCCCGGGCCGGCCCGACGCCGGGAGCCCGCAGGCCGCTACCGCTGCCGGGCGCGACGGCCGTCTCCAGCGGCAGCATCCATCCGCGGGTGTCGATGCCCGTGCTGGCCGCGATGCCGTCGATCCGCGGCACCCACGGCGCGTGCGGGTGCCGGCCGCGTACTTCCTCCGCTATCTGGTTGGTCTCCACGGCGTGCTCGCCGTGTATCACCGCGGGAGAGCAGAGGTAAGCAGCCAAGATTCGCACCTTTCAACACAAAGCGATGGAAATGACTCAAGGGCTGTGACATGGGTTACTTCGCCAGGTCATACACAAGTCGATGCCTGTGCGCTCCACTTCGGGCGTCGGCATCCGTTCCGAGCATGGACCCTTTACGGACATTTACGCTGTGAGCCACACAACTTGGGCACGCTTCGAGGCGTGTGAGACGCCGCACACGGCTGGAACGCGGGGCTCCCGGTCAATCCGCGCCGGAAGCGGCACTGCGGAGGCCCGCGGAACTCGGTGGTCGATCCGCATCGGCTTTTGCTGACGCGTCGTCAGTCAGTGTGTCGGCCGGCCGACGAATGTCTCGTCAACGACAGTGCTGTCCTGGTTGGCGGCCGTGGGGGAGGGGCCGCCGCGGAGGCAGGGCGAAAGGCCGGTCGATGGGGCGGCTGCCGCGTGTCCGCCGGCGCTCGCACACTGCACACCGTTGTGCGACGGCGCCTCGCTAGCCGAGTTTGCGAAGCACCTCGGCGATGTTGGCCCGGTACGTCCCCAGCGCTTGCAGCCCGGCGGCGTAGCGGTCGCGATGCTTCGCAAGGTCCGCGGCCTGCTTCTGCGCCCGTACGGCGTGCCAGAGCTCGGCCGTATGGTGGCGTCGCTTGCAGGCGACGTCCGCGACGGCGGTGGCCCGCTCCCGCTGCGCATGCCGGGTGTTGCCGTCGCTGCCCCGCTGCCAGGCGTCGTCCGTGTACGCCGCGACGGGGTCGGGGTAGCGGGTGAATCCTTGTTCTGCCACGCAGCGGGACCACGTATCCCACGCGGCCCCGAGACGCGGGTCGCGCTTGACCGCCTTGTCGACCTCGACCGTCCTGCTGTCCGCGTAGAGCCAGTCCTGTTTGAGGTCGATGCCGCGCATCAGCCGCCGGTTCGCCTCGGTGTTGCAGGCGGGCGTGTCCGCGGACTCTGCATAGGTCATGCGGCGGCCCTTCGGCCGGGGTGTCACTGGCTTTGCAGGATTCCAGCCGTAGCCCCAGCGGCGGGCGGTGGCGAGATCGAGGACGCCGTAGTCGGTACTGACCGCGGTGGCGACGATGGGGTCGCTGGGGAAGCGGGGGTCGAGCGGGAAGTCCGGGTGGCCGCGCTCCGCCATGCACTGCCGGACCAGCAACGCCGACGCCCGCTGGGATTCCCGGTAGTCCTCCGGGGTGTAGGCGTAACGGTCGGCCGGGAGGGGGCCGAGGTCCGACGCCGTGCTTATGACCTCGGGGTGTTCCGGGCCGGAGGCGCAGATAGCCGCCAGTACCGCCACCCCCGCCGCGGCACCCAGTTGCCGTCCCCGCCTCGCCATGGGAAGTGATGCTAGCGGGCGGCGTGCGGGCGGTCGGCCGCGCCCGGCAAGGACGTTGGCCGTGCTCGGCGTTCGTCGCCCTCGCGGAAGTGGACGACATCCCGCATACCGACGCGTTGTTGCTGGTCGCGGAGCCCACGCCGGGGGGCGAGGGTGCGGGGGCGGTCCGGCTCAGGCCCTGCCCGCCCGCTGGTCGACGGCCTCCTTGGCCTCCTTGAGACCCGCACCCGTGATCTCCCGGTAAGCCTTGATCGCCGCGATACTCTTTCCTTGGCGCAAGAGGGCGTCGACGGCACTCAGTTCAGCGTCCAGTTCCGATGGCACTCCCAAATGGGCAGTGATCAGATCCAGTTGGCGCTCTACCCGGGCGAATCGGTGATCCAGCCGCTTGAGTTTGCTGTCCATGCTCGCGGCGATCAACGCGAAGCCGAGCACCAGAGGGACTGTCACCGCTATGGATTCCATGAGTGTCGACCTTAACGTTCCGGTGATCGAGTAGCACATCTGGTGCAGTTCGGCGTGTTCATGGCCGGTACGGGCAGCCCTCCCGGCTACCGCAGGCGCCGGCCATCCGTGCGTGTTGGCGTCGCGAGGTCCGGGATGTGGAAGAAGCCTTCCTGTGCCGCGCTGACCCGTTCGAGGCCGCGTGCGTAGTAGGGACTCTCCGCCTCGTCGCACAGCCCGGTGAGGTGGAGGCCCAGGCCGGGGGAACCGAGGAGCCGGGCGTAGCGCCCGATGCTCATCCCACCGCCGATAGGCAGGACGCAGGCCCCTTCGGCTGCCAGGTTCCGGCCGCGGCTCTCTGCCAGCGCGTTGACCGCTGCGACGTCGCTCGGCCCTTCGAGCAGGACGGCCACCCGCACGGGCAGCCGCGCGGCCAGCTCGTACGCGGGGCCGCTGGGGCCCCCGCCGCCCATGCGGCGACCGCGTCCCGGAACGCCTCCATGTCAGCCATGAGACGAGTCTCAGCCCGGCCTGGCCACAGCGCGAGAGAATTTCCGCCGACGCGTCGATCGGGCGCTGAGCAGCCGGGCCCGGAGCAGCCGCCCGAACGAGACGAGTTCTGTCCGGCAACGGAAGGAGCCGTGTGGGTCCGAGGGAGCCGCGCGACCCGGACGCTGTGGAACTCGGCGATGAGGACGAGGGTGAAGTGGACGGGGAATTGTCGTTCGTCCGCTTGTCGTGCCTTCAGCGGTCCCCGTGGTCGAGGGCGGCGACCTCGCGTACGGCCTCGGCGATGGCCGGGAAGTCCTTCTTGAGGATCGCACCGTGGTTGCTGGCGACCTTCGCGCCGATCTGGATGTTCGGGTTGCGGGCGATCACCGCGTCGAGGCCGGTGCGTATCCGTTCCTGCTCATCACCGCGGCTCCCGAAGGACGTCCCCGAAGCGACCACATACCGCACCGGGACGGCGATGCTGTCCAGCACGGGGCCCAGCTCGCGCTCGCGTGAGAGCCTGCCGATCTCGATGTTGCTGTTCGCCTGCTGCTCGGCACTCATCCGCGGGGCCAGGCCCGTCGGACGCAGCAGCGGCAGGAACCAGCTCATCCGCCGGAACAGCTTCCGGATCCGCTGCTCCATGGCCTCGTCGAGCCAGTCGTACGGGAACGCGCCGTCGACCAGGACCGTGCCCACGGCACGCTCCGGATTACGGCCGGCCCAGTGCGCCCCGACGAGCGCCCCGTAGGACCAGCCCACCACGAGGGCCCGGTCCACACCCCTGGCCGCGAGAACGGCGTCGACGTCCCGGACGGCTGCCTCGAAGGAATAGTCCGCCGAACGCTTCGATGCGCCGCGGGCTCGCTCGTCGTAGGTGATGTGCCGCCACTCCGACCCCAGTTCAGCGATGACCCGCCGCCAGTACCCCTGGGTGGCGAACTGGCCGTTGAGGTAGACCACGGGGACACCGGGGCCGCCGGTGTCGGTGACGGCCAGGGCCGTATCGTCAACCGGCACCATGCCGGTCCACTTCGCACTGGTCGAGGGCGTGCTGTCCTTGGTCATGTGTTTCCCCTGGTTCGAGTGAGAGCGTCTTGTACGATTCGCCCGGCTGTGCCGGTGGATTGCAGCGCTGGGACCGGACGGCCGCGTCCTCGGTGGCGACCGGCAGTATCTCGACAACCGGGGGCCCGGCCGCCCAGTCCTGGGTCTTCTCCTTCAGAGGCTGCGGGCGGTGATGTCGCCGTGGGAGGTGGTGGCGCGGATGTCGAGTACGGCGGAGCCATCGTTCTTGAGGGAGTTGCTGACACGGCCGTAGTCGGTACCGGCGTCCAGGGCGGCCGAGACACCGGCGGCGGCGGCGACCGAGATGTCGCCGGCCTCGGTGCGGAGCACCACTGTGCCGCGCACGGCCTCGGTGATCCGGATGTCGCCCCTTGCGGTGCTGATCTCTGCGGGGCCGCCCAGCCTGCCGACCTCGACGTCACCATCGATCGCAGTGAGGCGGACGCTCGCCGCCTCGTCGATCTTGATCTGGCGGTACGCGCCGTCGAAGACGACGTCACCGAGGCGTCCGACGCCGCGGAGCTCGGCGCTGGCCGCTGTGCCCTCGACGCGGGAGCCTGCGGGCAGTTGGATGGTGACCTCCAGGGATCCGGAGGGGCCGAGGAGCTGCTGGTTGGAGGTAGGGGCCTTGATCCGCAGGACGCCGTCGTCGTAGGTCACGGTGGTCTGCTCAGCGGTCTTGGTGTCGCGGCTCTTGGACGGGTCGGCGGGCAGGACCTCGACCGTGGTGTCGGCGCGGTCTGCAGCGATGAACCGGATGCGACCGGCGGGGATGTCCAGGACGGCGGCGATCGGGGCGGGGGTGTCGAACTTCTGCATCATGCTCTCCTGTGCTCGTTCTGTTTCTGACACCGGAAACGCTACGTTGCTTTCAAAGTCTAGGCAACGTACTTGTTGCGTGAAATCTATATCTGCGCAGGTGAAAAGCTTAGAACTGTTGCAACGATCGCAAGGGTAATGCAACGGCCTTGCTCTGTTCGTTGCAATGGGTGAGAAGTGAACGCTATGGTGGAAGGGCACGGACCGACCCGAAGGACCACCAAGGAGATTCGCGATGCCGGGAGGCAGGCTCACTCAGCAGGAACGTCAGCAGATCGCGCTGGGGCTGGCCGACAGCCTCCCCTACGCCGAGATCGCCCGACGCCTTGATCGCCCGACCTCGACGATCACGCGTGAGGTGATGCGCAACGGCGGTCCCACCGTCTACCGCGCCGACCTGGCCCACCGCGCCACCGAACACCGCACCCACCGGCGCAGGCCCGCCTCCTCCCGAGGGCCGGAATCAGTTCCCCAGGCGCACGGACGCGACGCTGAGGCCGTGGCCGCGTACGAGGAGGTGTTCACCACCGTCCTTATGGCCTCGGGCCTGCCCAAGATGGCGGCCCGGGTACTCACCTGCCTCTTCACCACCGACGCCGGCAGCCTCACCGCGTCCCAACTGGCCGAGCGCCTCCAGGTCAGCCCGGCGTCCATCTCCAAGGCGATCGCCTTCCTGGAGGGCCAGAGCCTCGTTCGCCGAGAACGCGACGAACGCCGCCGCGACCGCTACGTGGTCGACGACGAACTCTTCTACCAGGCGACAATCGCCAGCGCCCGGTCCAACGACCAACTTGTCGCAACCGCACGCCAAGGCGCCGCCGTCCTCGGCCCTCATACCCCCGCCGCCACCCGCCTGGAGAACATCGCCCGCTTCCTCGACTTCATCAGCGAGAGCATCACCCGCGCCGCCGAACAGGCCCGCGAAGTCCTCCACACCAGACCGGGAACCGACTCGGACGGCATCGCTCAACCAACTCCGGACGCCGGATAGCCAGTTATCCCGGTCGTCCCAGCCATGAGGGGAAGCCCGGCGGCGCCCGGCGACGTACTGCGCCTCATGAGGGCAGGGCCGCAGGGCGTGTGCCGACATGCGTCGACGTCGATGATGCCCAAGCCGTAGCTCACGCCCGGTACGCCCGTCGGAAGGGTGCGGAGCCGCTCTGCCCGGGCCTGCGGTTTCAGCAGGGTGCCGGGGGCGACATCCGGCGCCCCCGGTGGTCCGCTGGGACGCAGCGCCCATCCGCCGCTGGGCGCTAAAGGCGAACGGCCATCTCCACAGTCACCTCGTCCCCCGTCGACAGGCCCTGCGGCTTGCGCACGGCATTCCTTACCGGCAGCAGATAGCCGCCGTCCCTGGGGAAGAGCGATGTCGCAAAGGTGATCCCACCGATCCGGGCCTCCACAGGAATGACGCCCCAGCCGTACGTGGCCATCGCGGCCACCTCGCGTATGTCGGCCGACTGCTCCTCCGGCACGGGAACGAAGTAGAACGGTGAAGGCCCACGCCACTCGATCACGTGGCCGGCGAAGACAACGTCCATAGGTCGATCCGTTCTTTGCGGAGGGGCACATCGCGCTCAGCGTATTGCGGTGTCGCTCCGGGACGGAGACCGACAGCCACCCTGACTGATCCATATGACGACTGCGCGGACCATGCTGAATCCGCCAAGTGAAATGATCAGGTACAGCCAGTTGGTGGTTCGGTTGGCCAGTTGCGCCGGCCGGTGCGCACAACGGCGCACAGACAAACGCTCGGAAAGAGTCCGACCAGCGGCTGGGGCCGGCACCGCTGGGTCTTGGAGCGCACCGTGTCCTGGCTGACCGGCCTTCGTCGTCCGCACCGACGGCTATGAGCACGAGCCGGAGCGCTTCCTCGCCTTCGCCCGCCATAGCCACCAGCGCGAATCAACTTCCGCGGAATCACCAAGTGGAGCGACGCCCAATCAGGAATCTCTGCGCACCCCGTCATTTTCGGCCATCGGCCGCAGGCGCCAGCCCTAACGGTGCTCGGGGTTGACCTGATCGGTGCTGCATCCGGCGTCCCACTGCGCCCGCTGGTTGCCGAAGACCGGAATTCTGCCCGCGTCCTTGAGGATCCGCGCCACGTGCAGCAGGTTCCACGTCATGAAGGCGGTGTTCCGGTTGGTGAAGTCGTTCTCAGGACCGCCCGATCCAGGGTCGAGGTAGGACGGGCCGGGCCCCGCCTCGCCGATCCAGCCGGAGTCGGCCTGTGGCGGGATGGTGTAGCCGAGGTGCTGGAGGCTGTACAGCAGGTTCATGGCGCAGTGCTTGATTCCGTCCTCATTGCCGGTGACCAGGCAGCCGCCGACCCGACCGTAGTAGGCGTACTGGCCGGCGTCGTTGAGCAGATGCGAGCACGCGTACAGACGTTCGATGACGAGCTTGGTGACCGAGCCGTTGTCCCCGAGCCAGATCGGACCGGCGATGACCAGGATGTCGGCGTCCATCACCTTCCGGTAGAGCTCCGGCCACGCGTCCGAGGCCGCGCCGTGCTCGGTCATGTCTGGCCAGGTGCCCGTGGCGATGTCGTGATCGATGGCGCGGATCTCCTCGACTGTCACCCCGCGCGACTTCATGATCGCGCTGCTGCGATCGACCAGGCCCTGGGTGTTGCTGGGCTCGGGGGAGTACTTCAGCGTGCAGTTGATGAACAGAGCTCGCAGATCGTCGTAGGTGGCGGGCGCCTTCGCACCACCCGTGTGGTCGTAGTCCGGCATGGCCATGCGTGTTCCCTATCGGAGAGATGAGGCGCGGACATGGGTGCGGTCGCGATCAGTCCTGCCCCGCAGTGCAAGGGTCGAGGCGAAGTGGCCGGTCGTCACGGTGGGCGAGTCCAGGCGGGTGAATCGGCTGATTGTTGACACGTTTGCCGACGCCTGGCGATCAGGTGCCACGAAATTCCGCGACGGCCGCCACAGACTCGCGCATCTGCCTCATCGGTCGTGCCGGCGCGATGGGCTCTACGCCGTCGTCGCCGCTGGTCACAGCACTGGGAATGCTGTCTCGCTCGCCGAGGTCGTAAACGCCGTCGACGGCCACCAGTGCCGCCAGCCGGTGTTCGAAGGCCGCCGCCCTCGGGGCGAGCACGCCGCCCATGCTGGAACCGAGCAGCGCGATACGGCTGTTGTCGACGTCCGGGAGGCTTTCGGCGAAGTCGACCACCGGGGTGATGACGTTCTCCCAGTCCGGACGGAAGACCAGGCCTTCGCGGTGCCGCGGCCCCGGTTGTCCGGGCCCGTCGAAGGTCAGCACGGTGTAACCGCGTTCGACGGCCGCCAACGCGCCGCTGAAGTGCAGTTCCTCGGCGGTGCCGTCGAAGCCGCTGTGCATGATCACGGTTGGCCGCGGTGTGCTGGTGGTGCCGGCTCGGTAGAGGTACCCCGGCAGGGTGGTGTCCTCGTAGGGGATGCGAACCGGTTCGATGCGGGGGGTGTACAACGCCGCTGCTGTTCGGAAACAGGCCACGCTGCGGTCGTAGGCGTGGTCGTGGCGGGGGTCGCACGGGTGGCCGTGCAGGAAGAACTCGGCCGACCGGTAGTAGTTGGACGCCCTCAGGAATCCGTCCCGGGCGCTGACCGGGTGGCCGGCGTCCAAAGCCTGCTGGGCTTCGGCGGCCACCCGGTCAGCGGTGGCGAGCCACTCGTCGTGCCAGCTGTCGTAGTCGCCTTCCTTGATGCGCTCACTGGTGGAGACCACCTCGCCGAAGTCGGCGCCGCCATAGGCGATGTGGCTCATCGAGCGCAGGGTCTCGTACCAGAACTGGGGGTTCTCGGGGAACAGCAGCTGCTTCATGACGCCCTCCTTAAGCACAGATCTGTGCTTGCTTCAGTACTGTAGATGCTGCGGGCGCCACGAAGCAAATAAATGTGCTTACGATGTGCGGGTGAGCCCGAACCAGTCGACCCCCCGTTCCCGCAAGAGCCCCGAACAGGTCCGCACGGCCGTCCATCAGGCGGTCGTCGACCTGCTGTCCGACTCTCAGGGCGCAGACCTCACCATCCCCGCGATCGCGCTACGCGCCGGTGTGAACCACACGAGCATCTACCGGCGCTGGGGCAGCCGTGAGGCGCTCCTGGCCGACGTGGTCATCACCCGGCTCGAACAGCACTGGCCGCTGCCGGACACCGGAACTCTGCGCGGCGACCTCACGCAATGGGCGGCAGCGGGAGCCGCGAGCATCCTCAAGCCCGAAGGCCGACTGCTCGTGCGGGCCGTCGCCCTGTCGATGCCGGGCAGCGCCCAGGCGCGGGGGGAGCGCGCACAGCACTTCCAGCGCCGGACCCACGCCATCGAACGAATCCGGGACCGGGCAGCGGCCCGCGGTGAGAACCCCCCGCCACTCGACCAGATCCTCGACCAGCTCATCGCACCGCTGTATCTACGGGCGATCTTCGGCATCGATCCACCGGCCTCCGGCTACCCGGAACTCCTCGTGGCACGGCTGCTCGGCAGCACGGGCAGCACGGGCAGCACTGGGGGCACTCTGGTGTCCTGAGTCAGGAACCCGTTCGGACAGCGGGAGAGACGTTTCGCGGATCTCATCTGCGGTCTTGGTCCAGATGAAGGACCTGAGGTCGGTGTTCCAGCGGCGATCCCATTGCGGAAGCCTCAACACCCCTCGATCTCCATGACGCCGGGCCGGCGGCGGGGTTCGGTACACCGTTCGGCCGGCGGCACTGGTACATGACCGCGGTAGGCATGGACTTGCTCGCCGCTGACTGGGCCGACAGCTGACGGAGGAATCAAGCGCGGCGCCGAAGCAGCCGAAGCAGGGAGGGGGTCGCGCGGGCTCAGGCTCAGCAGAAGGAAAGCCCCATGACTGTCGACACCGCCGCGCGACGCCACATACATCCATACGCATATGGAGACGACCATGAACGACGAGTCGAAGACCACTGGGACGCCGGCCACCGGCGGCAACGACACCTCCGCCCGGCCACCGGTCGTCGATCGGGCCACCTGGCAGGCCGAACTGGACGCCCTGCGGGTTCGGGAGAAGGCACATACCCACGAAGGCGACGCCATCGCAGCAGCCCGCCGGAGGCTGCCCATGGTCGAGGTGGACGCCGGCCTCGAGCTGATCGGACCTGCCGGCCCGCTGACGCTGCTCGACGCATTCGAGGGACGCCGGGAGCTCATTGCCTACTACTTCATGTGGAATCCCGGCCGGCCCGCACCCGAGCAGTGCGAAGGCTGCACGTTCTACACCAGTCAGGTCGCTGAGCTGTCCTACCTGCATTCCCGCGACATCACCTACGCGGTCCTCTGCCAGGGGCGCAACGTCGCCGTCGGAGGGGCCGAGCCCCAGGTGTCGTACGACGAGAGCGTCCGCTACCGCGACTTCATGGGCTGGGACATGCCATGGTATTCCGCACAACCATCACTCGACGCACTGCTCGTCGGACGTGAGACCGGCTTGTTCCACCTCGTGTGCTACCTACGGGACGGCGACCGCGTTTTCGAGACCTACTGGACGAAGCGCCGCGGTGTAGAGGCCATGGACTACAGCTACGCGCTCATGGACCTCACGGTGTACGGACGCCAGGAGCGTTGGGAGGATTCACCTCCCGGCTGGCCACAACAGTGCTCCAATGCGCGGACGGAGGGCGGCTCGCCCGCTTGGCCACCCGTATCCGATTGGCCGGGCGGACGCCCCATCGCCCAGTGGCCGCGACTCGAAGATGGCCACTCCGATGATCTCGGAGCCGCCGGGGCGAGGACGGCGCCGGGACCTGGCCATTGTCACTAGCCGAAGCCGTGGAGTACTCCCCGTGCTTACTTGCTCCAAGCACTCGCCGTGGTGCTCGGGACTGGCCTGTTCGGTCGGCTCGTCCGGCGCTGTCGGTCCAAGGCCTCGTTGCCATGCAGCCAGGGTCGCCCTGGTCCGCGTGACGCGAGGTTCAAGAACGGCCGGCTCGTCGGACGACCCGAAGAATCAGGAGGCGATCAGCAAGCCGAATGACCACAGTGGCCATGAGACCGGTCGGCATGTCGGTCAGGGGATTCTTCCGTCAGTTTCGGGCTGCTTGGCGAGTGTGGGGTCCATGGATGGACTCAGACATGCAGGGTGGGCCGGTAGATGAGCTCTTGGATATCGCCGTCGAGCGTCCGGCGCTCGATCAGCCGAAGGTCGAAGTCGGCCGCACCGTGGAAGATCGGATCCAGCCCGGTCTGACCGGTGATCACAGGAAAGAGCGTCACCTGGACACGGTCGACCAGGCCGGCGGCCATCAGCGCCCGGTTCATCGACAGGCTGCCGTGCGAACGCAACGGTACCGCGGACTCCTTCTTGAGCCGAGCGACGACGTCGACGGCATCGCCGCTCACGACGTTCGCATCCGGCCAGTCGAGGGTTCCCTCCAGTGTGGTCGACACGACGGTTGCCGGCATGCTCCGCATCCGAGTGACCCATGGGTCACGCACCTCGGACTCCTCGGTGCTCGAGGCCAGCATCTGCGCGAACAACCGATAGGTGTTGGCCCCGAAGACCATCCGCTGCTCCTCGCCGTACAGGGCGAGGCGGTGGTCGAGGAGCTCGGGGCCTTGCTTACCCCAGTAGCCGGTCCAGTTGCCGCTGGCGGCGCCGAAGCCGTCGAGGCTGGAGAAGACGTCGAACGTGTAGGTAGCGTTCATGATGCTCTCCTCGAGTGCGGGTTCATCGCATGGTGGGAATAGAGACTGGCAAGCACGGCGAAACTCATCGCCCATGGACTCCTGAAATCCAGCGGACCCGGAAAGGACCAAGGGGCCTTACCACGGCCGAGAAGACGGAAGGTCAGCGTGATCGGCGACACGGCGGGGGAGAAGAAGGGCGTGGCCCGCCGATCCAGGGGTCGTGACGATTCCTCTCTCCGCGCCGGCTGTCCTGTGCGTGCAGCCGTTGAAATGGGGTTCAGTGAACAGCTGGCCCTGCGTGCCGAAGACCCCGAACAGCGTGGTGTACGGAACCGGGTCAGAACGCGCTTGATGTGCTCGCGGGTGTTGGCGGGCATCCAGGTAGGGACAGCACCCGCTCCTATTTACTGCCGAAGGGGCCATGGAGCGCGACTTTGGCAGCGTTGTCGGCCGCTCTCCGTATCCCCGTTCACTCTTCCGGTCGACTCCCGACTCCTCCGACCAGCCTGAGCTTCTCCGTACGCGTGCCGTACGAACGCCTCCATTCGTGGCCGCCACCGGAATACGGTCCAGCCGGCCTGTCGCCTTCTGTCGGGGGCTCCGCTACCACCACCCCAGCGCGGGATAGCGGTACCGGGACGTACACGATGGTGCGGACGGTGCGGCTGGAACTCTGAGCTGACACGGTGGGACCAATGACGTGGACGGCGCCGGCTCGTGTGCCCTGTTCGCTGTCTTGGGGCGAACAGGGCTTCCTGGACAGGGTCTGTCACCGAATCCAGTGGTCCGTCGGGAAGTCACCAGGCTCGGTCGGACGGGCCCGGCGTAAAGTCCTTTCGGAGGGAAGCCCGGAGACCTTACTCTGAGGGAGTCTTCACCGCCATTTTGGAATACACAGCACCAGCGCTCGCAAGCGTAGAGAGGATCCCATGGCCACGTCGGAGCAGGTGGGGGAAGCGCTCGAGGGTAAACTTTCGGGAGTGCAAAGGCAGGGGCCTGGAATCCCATCGAAGTCCTTCAGATGCGAGTTTCCTCGGTCTGCCCTGAACTGCACATCAAGCTTGATGTACGCGCATCGGGGGAACTCTGGCAAGTGTCCCTGAAATATAAGGGGCATGAGGCGAGCCTTGTGAGCGGAGATCTCACCGAGGACGCCGTGCGCTATCTTGAACTCCTCGTGCGAACCCACCTGTTCGAGTGGTGGCATACAAAGGACAGAGAAAGAGTCGCCGCACGCATGGGAAAGCGGCTGACGTGAGACTAACGACTCAGGACGTGGTGACGGCAGAGGGATCTTCCTGTCGGGTGGCATGATCTGAGTGTGGCGACCGTGGTCAATCGGGCGGTTCCTGCACTTCAGCTGTTCAGAGGGGTCTCCCGCAACATCCGGCCCGTATAGGTGTATCGCCACGTGGCGATACCAGTCCAGCGGCTGCGCGAGCCGGGCACGCTGGAGCAGGCCGAGCCGCGCGGGGGTGACGAACCCGTCCGGCGCGGATTCATCCGTCGGGCCGGCCGTACGTCCAGGGCGACGCCGATGCCTGGCTGGGGTCTTTGGTCTCCTATCCTGCCGCATTCGACCTGGCCCGCTCCACGGTGCGGCCGCGGCAGTCCGCCGGGCCGCCTGCGCGCCAAGCCTGTGGAGGCGAAGTCGCCCCACCCCGGTAACCGGCATGGGCTGGTGGGTGGTTGTGCTGGCCACACTGCGAACTCGCTCGCCCCCCCAATGACGCACGCACAGCCCTTGTCCGCGGGCGCACGCCGTACCACTGGTGAATCCGCACCGGACGAACCCCGCCCCCCGAGCCGGCCATCCCGAAGCAGGCCGCTCGGGGACGCCCTGCTTGAATTGAACTGAGCCGGTCGGTGGCACAACACGCCGACCGGCTCCGCTAATCGTCTTGAGGGAGTCTCTCCAGTGCAGAGCCAGCAAAGAAACCCCAACTACCCGAAGGCCCCCGGTCGTCGTGCGCGGCAGCTTCTGGCGGCCACGGTCACGTTGGCTGCCGCGATCACTCTGACGGCCTGTAACGCCTCGTCGGATACGGCCGATTCGGATGCGAAGCAGTCGGTGAGCGCGAGCCCGTCGCCCAGCGGAGCAGTGACTCGCGCTCAGGCGGCCAAGATCGTTGACAATTATGAAAAGGTCAACAATCTCAGTAACCGGACGCGCAACGCCAAGTTGCTCGGGACGGTGGAGGGCGGGCAGGTCTACGAACTGAGCAAGGCTGAGTTCAAGGCGTTCCCGACATGGTCGAGCAAGAAGCGCAAGGAGTACGGGGACCCCTTCACGTACAAGCAGCGCTCGTACGTCATTCCTGTCAACTCCGGCTGGTTCATGGTCATTGGGCACGCGGGCGGTTCCAAGTACCCCTCGCTGCTGGTCTTCGACAAGGTTGCGGGCCACTGGAAGGCGGTCAGGGCGGTCCACCTCGGCGTCTCTGTCCCAGCCATCGACATCAGTCGTCAGGGCCTCGCCACCGCAGTTTCCAGCAGTGCGAAGAACGGCGCCCTCAGTCCCGCCGAGGTGAAGGGCGTCTGGGAGGACCTCTACACCAGTGGGGGAAAGAACAAGGGGAAGGAACTCGCGCCGAGTTCCTGGACCAAGGACGCGCTGAAAAGCTATCGGACCCGCAACGACGCGCTGGGCCCCCAGGCGCAGGTGAACTTCTTCGACAAGCCCGCGAAGAGCGAGAACATCTACTCTGTCCGGACAAAGGACGGAGGGGTGCTGACCGTCGTGTCGCTGGCGCACAACCAGGAGTCCTTGACCAAGGCCGCTCTGCGGGGGAGCTCGTCCATGCAGATCACCCCAGGGTCGGATGAAAGGGTATTCAACCCCAGCCCGCGTGCCGTCATCACCGACGAGTTCCAGGGGCAGGCCCTTGTCCAATTGACCCCGAAGCAGAAGCCGAAGGTCCTCTACGCGCTCTACTCGCTGGTCGACTCGCGCTGACCCCGTGTGGCTCGCCCGTCACGCGGGACCGCAGCCGCACACGACAGGCCGTCAACTCAATCGCAACCCTGACCACGTCCCCCAGGACGACATGTCCGCGTTCGGGGCGATCCAGGATTGCGACACCGGCGTGTTCCACCCGGCACCACCGGGTCAGCTGGATCTGGCCGGCCGCCGAGAGTGCTCGGCGGCCGGCCGGGGTGCGGTCGGTGGCAGCAGGCGCTGCTGCGGCTAACGGTTCGACACGCGCGGCGTCCGGTAGCCCTGCGCGGTCACCCCGAAAGTCCACAGGTGGTTGTCGGAGTGGAACGCTGGCAGGACCCGGTGGCCCGAGCGACGGTCGCGCAGCGAGAGGCGGACCATGGGCGCGACGGGGGTGCCCTTGCGGACCGTGACGGTGAGGCTGATGCGGCCGTCCCGCTGCGACGTGCGGCTCCCGGACACTTTCAGCCGGGCTCGGCGCGGTCGTTGAGCGCCTGGGCTGCCGTTCACGTCGAGATCGGCTCATCCGCGAGGGCGTCGAGTTGATCCTTCGACCATGTGATCCCGCCGGCTCGCAAGTCGTCGACCACCGCGCGCACCCACTCCAGCTCCGCGGCCGTGACGGCTCGAAGGTACTCGGTCTCCAGGCGGGTGACACGCGGCAGCCCCCGATCCGCCTCTGCGGCCATGGCCGCCTCCAGTCCGTCGAGCTTCTCCGCGAGTGCGTCGGCCCGCCGCTCCAGTACGTTCGCCATCTCTTCCGGCGTGAGCAGCAGCAGATTTGACAGGGCGGCCGGGAACTCCGGGAATTCCTGTTTGGGTGCGGAGAGCATCTCCTCCAGCCAGGCGTGGGCGGTCTCGCGTCCCGCGTCGGTGACTTCGTACACGGTCCGCTCGGGGTACTGCTGATCGCGCTCCGTCTCGCGAACCGCGATCAGACCGTCGCCATTGAGTCGCTCGATCGTGCGGTAGAGGCTCGCACGCTGCTTGACGTTGACGACCTGTTCTTTCCCCCAGTCCTTGACCAGGCGCTGGATGCCGTACGGGTGCAGCGGCTTGTAGTGCAGCAGGGCCAGGACGGTCAGGGCGAGTGGCGAGCTGCGGGGAGCAGAGGAAGGCATGGACCTCACTCTAGCTTCAGGAAGACTAGTTGACGAGAGACTAGTTGCAGTGCAACTATCGAATGGTCAACGCAACGCCGCCCAGAGAGGAACCAACGAGATGTCCCTCACCGAGCGCATCCACTGCGACCACGACCTCGTCAAGCACCTGGGAAGGTGGACCGAGGCCGGCCAGTTCGCGGTCAAGGCCCGTCATGGGGCCGCTGTCCTCGACCTCCGTTCGCCCGGCCTCCCCGACGACATCGAGATTCACATCGACCTGGACCGGGCCATGGTCAAGCTGCTCGTCGACGACAGCTCCGCCATTGACCACTGGAACCTGAGGTGGACCGCCCGCGGCAGGATCAAGGACTCCCGGTCCTCATCCACCCGCGACAAGGGGACCGGCCGCCGTATCCATCTGTCCGGTTCCGCGACGAACAGCGAGATCCGCATCCACCGCGGTGGCATCGCGACCCTGTCGGCGATGTTCTCCCATGCGTACGTCCAGGATCTGCGCCGCGCCCACAGGGCCGGCGGCGTACCGACGATCGACGACCCGACCAGGGGGCACCAGTCATGAACAGCATGAGCAAAGCCCGCACAGCGCTCATCATCGGCGGCGGTATAGCGGGCCCCGTCGCCGCGATGGCCCTCCAGCGCGCAGGTATCGAGGCCGCCGTCTACGAGGCGTACGACTCCACGGCCGACGGGGCCGGAGGCGGCATGACCATCGCACCGAACGGCCAGGACGCCCTTGACGCGATCGGCGCGGGCGACCTCGTCCGCGCCATCGGTACACCGGTCACTTCCATGGGCCTCCGGAGCTGGACGGGCAAGCACCTCGCACAGTTCGCCCCGCCCTCCCGCCTCCCGTCGCTGCAGTTCGTCTGGCGCGCCGCTCTCTACCGTGCGATCTACGACGAGGCGGAGCGCCGCTCCGTACCCATCCACCACGGCAAGCAGCTGACCGACACGACGGACACCGGCTCCGGGGTCATCGCGCACTTCGCGGACGGTACGCAGGCCGGCGCCGACATCCTGATCGGCGCCGACGGCATCCGCTCCACGGTCCGCCCCCTCATCGACCCGGTCGCGCCCCAGCCGAACTACGCCGGCCTGGTCTGCTTCGGAGCCCGGATGCCCCAATCCGGACTCCCCTCCACCAACGGCGTCATGTACATGTGCTTCGGAAAGCGCGCCTTCTTCGGCTACCAGATCTTCGACGACTCCTCGGCGATGTGGTTCGTGAACCTGCCCCACGTCCTCCCGATGACAGTCGCCGAGGCGCAGGCGATCGGCGCGAAGGAGTGGATGGGTACCTTGCGGACCGCCTTCGCCGACGACCGCACCCCCGCCCTCGAGATGATCAGCCGTACCGACCCCCGCCAGCTGCTCATCACCGGCCCGATGGAGAACATGCCGCGGGTTCCGACCTGGACCCGCGGCCGCATGACCCTGATCGGCGACGCGGCCCATGCCGCCTCGTCCAGCTCCGGGCAGGGCGCCTCCATCGCCACCGAAAGCGCTGTCGAACTGGCGCGCTGCCTCAGGGACCTGCCCTACGAGCAGGCCTTCTCGACGTACGAACAACTGCGCCGCCCCCGCGTCGAAGCCATCATCAAACTCGGCGCCCGCACGAACAGCAACAAGACCGCGGGCCCGGTGGGCCGCGTACTGCGCGACCTCGTGATGCCGGCGGCCATGAAGCTGATCAACCCGGAGAAGATGGCCTGGCAGTTCGACCATCACATCGACTGGAACGCGAAGGCAGCCCCGCTCACCTGAACTGGTGCGGTGGTGAAGACAGTTCGGGAACCACCGGTCCCGACGGGATGCGTCCTGCTGCACAGGCAGTGGCGCGCCGACAGACGCCGTGTTCTGGCCCTGGCCTCGTCCATGATCTGCCCGGACAGAACCTGACGGTGAGGCACAAGAAAACCAGTGGAGCAGCGCCGCTGTGCGCCATTACCGTGCTGCCGAACCACGTCGTCGAGTCAAGGACATGTCGTTGTACACCCTGTGAGACCTCCCGAGTGCTGATTCGTCGCGCGTCGCGCCTGTGCGCCGCGCTGCTTTTTGCTGCGGACTTCTCACTGAAACCGGTGTACTTCTGTGCTCGAAAACTGGGTGGTTGTGCCCACCTGCCTGCCGCTTGTCCTCCGCCGTTGCCACGCGTGCGCCTCGGAGCGCTTCCGGGCGAGCGGCAAGTTCCGCGTCAACGCACACCACAAGCTCATCGACGCCTGGCTCCTCGCGCTCTGTACCACTTGCGGGGAGACCGCAAAGCTCACGGTCCTGGAGCGGATGAACGTGCGCTCCGTACGACCTGAGCTGCTGGACCGGCTGCATGACAACGATCCCGGCCTGACGGCTGACCTGCTCCACGACCCGGTCGTGCGACACCGTAACCGCATCGCTCTCGACTGGGACAACGCCTGGCGCCTCGACACCGGCGGAACGGATCACCTGGACTGCGAGGCGATCGACGTCTCGGTCCGCTTTGCGGCCCGGATCCCTGTCCGGCCGGTGCGACTTATCGCTGAAGGCTGCGGTCTTCCGCGGGCCGAGGTCGAGAGACTGATCACGGAAGGGAAACTCGTCTCGGCAATCCGGCTGAGCGGCAAGCTCTCCGGCGACTTCACCTTCACGCTCAAGCGCTGAGCCGTCCTCGGTGCCAGGGGCCTGTCCGGCACGAACCGCCGGACAGGCACTGAACCACCTCGTCTGGACCGGGTCGGTGAGGACTCCGCTGATGAGGTCGAGCTCGTCGGCCTGCGTGACCTGCTCAAGCTCGCTCAGGTAGTTCCAGAAGCGGAGGTGCTCGTCGGGCTCCTCCTGCTGCGGGGTGTCGTGGTGATTCACGCGGCCCGATCCTGTCGCTCGATCAGGACGCCGTTCTCGAACCGGGTGCCTCTGCGGACCAGAGGCGCCCGGCGAGCTCCGGTGATCGCGCGCCGGCGGGCCTGGGCGGACTCGACGACCTGAACACCATGGCGAGGGGCACGGCCGGGCTGCCGGCGCCGCCGGTGACCTTGGCGCGGAGCTTGACCGTGGAGAACGGCGACTCGATGGGGGTCGTGGTCCGCAGGTGCATCAGTGCTCAGCCGGGAAGTCGTCAATCCGGCGGGCGCCTTCGCGCACGATCTCGTCGATCAAGGAGCCGGACGGGGTGGAACCGCTGTCGGTGACTGCGCTGAGCACGAGCATGCCCTCCCGGCCCGCGCTGCGAACGCGAGCCTACTCGGTGACCATCAGAGGATCATCTCTGGAAGGTACGCCCTCCCCGTGCCCTCCCGGAACTGATGCACAGATGGTGAGTATTGTTCAGGAGGTGCCGCGAAGCTCACCAGCCTGGGCACCGCCGGCCTCTGGTGTGCATGCTCTGCTGCCCCGGGCGGAGGCTGCGGTCCGTGGCCTGGGCTGTGAATTCACGAGTTGGATGGATCCCCTGGGGGGACGTGCTGCGTGAGGTCGCCGGCAAGCCGAAAGTGAGACAGAGCCGAACGTTGTGCAGTCCCTCTATGGACGATGCAACCCAGCGCCGTACCGGCGCACGCGGCCGGCCTGTGCCAGCGATGGCGTGAGCCGGTCAGCTCGCGGCGGTGTTGCTGGGCGGACGCGTCCTGCGCGTCAGTAGCAGGGGGCGTCGCCGCCACGGCCGGTGACGCCCGGCCGGGTGTTCCATGACCACATGTGCGTGCACCGCGGGCACTGAAGGTGGACGACGGGCCCCCTGTTGGAGATCAGGTAGCGCCAGTGCTCGAAGCAGTTGCGGCGGCTGGCGCAGGTCGCGCAATGGCTTGCGTCGTCGCAGACGGGGCAGGCCACCCAGGCGCGACGGCTGGAGTCCGCCTGTGGGTCAATGGGTAGCCGCACGGCCCGGCTCCTCCCCAGGCAGGACACCAGCCGCTACCAGCATGTCGTAGGTGCGCTGCTGCTCCGCGTCCAGGCCCGAGTAGAGGAGGTCATACGCTTCGTCCTCGCCTCGGAGGGCGGCCACCGGGTCCCAGTCGGGTCCGAGCGCGGCCACGACCTCGGCCCGTCGCCGGGCTTCCTCAAAGGTCAGGTCGATGGAGAAGGGAGTGAGGCCGGCGGCGTTGTCCTGGTTCATGGTGAGACTTCCGACGTGCTGGCAGAGCCCCACCATCTCTACCAGGCCCCCGCAGTGGCAGGGAAGGGTGACCTAAGTCGCCCCGGTTCGACCGGGGACCCGAGCTGTCCGCGGGCACCTTCGGATCTGCTGACAGGGGTGGGCTGTTGCCTGTACCAGGCCCTGAACGGATGGACGCTCCACTCACAGAACTGTGGCGTACCTCACGGCCGGAACGCACTTTCTGGAGGGTCACATGACCACGCCGCCGGAGGATCCGAGGGATCGAAGCGGCCGCTGCCCGGGTACGGGAAGGCGACGCCACCACTGCCGAGATCAACCTCAGCTATCTCGGCGACCACGTCGCGCTCGATGTAGTCGACGACGGCGCAGGCTTCGACACCGGCCAACTGCCCGCCCCCGACCCCCAAAGTGGCGGCTTCGGGCTGGCAGCCATGCGCGCCCGCATGCGCGCCGTTGACGGCACCCTTACCGTCGAATCCGCCGCCGGCCACGGCACGACCCTGGCCGCCCGGCTACCGTTCAGCCCTCCCCTCAACAGCGAACCCGAGGCCCACCGGTGACCGACAGCCCCATCAGACTGCTCCTGGCCGACGACCACCCGGTGGTGCGGGCCGGGCTCCGCGCCGTGCTGGAGACCGAACCGGGACTCACGGTGGCGGCCGAATCCGCCACCGCCGAGGACGCCGTTGCCCGCGCTGCCGAAGGGGACGTCGACGTCGTGCTGATGGACCTGCAGTTCGGCAAGGGGATGGGTGGCGCCGAGGCCACCGCCCAGATCACCGCCCGGCCGGGTGCCCCCCGCGTTCTGATCGTCACCACCTACGACTCCGACGCCGACACCCTGCCCGCCATCGAGGCCGGCGCCATCGGCTACCTCCTCAAGGACGCGCATCCCGAGGACCTGGCCGCCGCCGTACGCACCGCCGCGGCCGGGCGTACCACGCTGGCTCCCGCCGTCGCGGACCGCCTCATGCACCGGCTCCGCACCCCTGCAACCACCCTGACCCGGCGCGAGACCGAGGTCATCGCACTGGTCGCCGAAGGCCTGTCCAACCAGGCTGTCGGCCAACGGCTCCACCTCACTGAGGGCACCGTCAAGTCCCACCTGGCCCGCAGCTACACCAAACTAGGGGTCGACTCCCGCACCGCCGCCGTGGCCACCGCCACCGGACTCGGCCTCATCCGCCGCTGACCGATCCAGTACCGCTCCTGCCTCAGCGAGCGCGGCGATGACGAGTTCCGCGCCTGCGGCGGTACCGCACGGACTTCAACGTCGCCCTGACCTCCGCGCGCGTGGCGGCCCCCCCGCTGAGGTGTGCCCGCGCCCTATGAGACCGGGCTGCTGAGGCGAGTCTGCAGGGGGCGGGTGAACCGTCCTGGTGCGGCGGCGCGCGCCCGCAGGCAGGGCGGTATCCCCCCGGCACCGTGGTGAGAGCGCCCCGTCATCTCGCCCGCTGCCCGTACCAGTCCTCCTCAGTTCGCCATACCGCAGCGGGTGTTCGTCCATAGTGGGTCGAGTGATCACACGAGGCGATGGCGAGGGCACGAGCGGGGCCGGCGGGCCGGGCAGCGGCATCCGGAGCTGCGAGGACGGTGAGGAGGCGCAGGTCCTGGTGGTGGGTGCCGGACCTGCGGGTTCGGCCGCGGCGCTGCATCTGGCCCGGGCGGGTGTGGAGGTCGTGCTGCTGGAGAAGAGCCGATTTCCCCGGGACAAGGTGTGCGGAGACGGGCTGACCCCGCGCGGTGTGCAGCAGTTGGTGCGCATGGGCATCGACGTCAGCGCACCGGGGTGGATGCGCAACCGCGGCATGCGGTGGGTGTGCGGGGGCCGTCAGGTCGACATCGACTGGCCCCGTCTCGGCAGCCATCCCGATTTCGGGCTCACCCGCAGTCGCCGTGACTTCGACGAGCTCCTTGCCTCCCAGGCCGCCGCAGCTGGAGCGCGGCTGCGCACCGGGGTCCGGGTCACCGGCCCGGTGACCGACAAGGCCGGGCGGATCACCGGTGTGAGTGCCCTGGCAGGGCCGGAAAAGCGGCCCGTCTCCTTCAGGGCGCCGCTGGTCGTGGCCGCGGACGGTGCCTCGGCCCGTACGGCGGTGATGATGGGACTGGAGCGCGACCAGCGACGGCAGATCGCCACCGCGGCCCGCCGCTACTACCAGTGCGAGGCCCGCTCCTGCGACCCGTATCTGGAACTGTGGGCCGACCTCACATGCTCCAGGACCGGCCGGGACCTGCCCGGCTACGGTTGGGTCTTCCCCCTCGGCGACGGCCGCATCAACGTTGGCCTCGGAGCCATGCCCCACCGCGCCCACGGCCCGGTCGACCTGCGCGCGACGATGGGCCAGTGGCTGCCCCGCCTCCCCCGTGAGTGGGGTGTGGACGAGGACAGCGCCGCCTCCCCGTGGCGCAGTGCGGCCCTGCCCATGGGCTTCAACCGGCACCCGCAGTACCAGCGCGGGCTGATGCTGGTCGGGGACAGCGCCGGCATGGTGAGTCCCTGGAGCGGCGAAGGCATCGGTCAGGCCATGGAAGCGGCAGAAGTCGCCGCCGAGACCATCGCGCTGGCCCTGGCCCGACCGGAGGGAGCGGGCCGGGAACACGCCCTGCGCCAGTACCCGGCTGAGATCCAGCGGCGGTGGGGACGCCACTACCGTCTCGGTAACCTTGTCGGCGACCTCATTCTGGGCCGCCACGGCTACCGGCCCATCCTCCATCCCAGGGTGATGGCTTCACCCACCCTGCTGCGGACCCTCGCCCGGCTCCTGACCCACGTCGCCGACGAACCACCCCGCGACACCATCGACGCCGTCCTGCATACCCTCTTCCGGGCGGTTCCCCGCAGCCGGCCACCCGCGCGCCGCACGCCGCCGCTCTGATCCGCCCCTTCCATGCCGGCGCGTGCGGGCATGCCTCCGGGGCGCCCGTCCACCGGCGGCCGGGCAAGCCCCGGGCGTCGGCAGCTGCAGAGGGAGGCGGCGGAACTACTGGGCTTGTCCTACCTGTTCGGTCACACCGTCCTGGCCGCGGGTGGTTAGGGGCTGACCCGCGATTGATCTTGAGGCTTGCCGGCCTGGGGGTTCAGTGGCCTGGTGGTTCGGCGATCGCAGGTCGGCCGGTTACTCGTACCGGTACTTCAGCGAGTCCGCCTCCGCCTGCTCGATGTCGGCGATCGTCAGCTCCGGCATCCGCAGCTGGGCCAGCGTCACCTCGGCCGAGGCCGGCTGGGCGTCCGCCGGCAGCCACTGCTCCGGCTTCCAGGCAGCGCTGCGCAGCAGCGACTTGGGGCAGTGCGGGTAGACCTCCTCGATCCCCAGCACCAGCGCACTGGCCGGCGGCTTACCGACGGCGGTCAGTTGCGTCAGCAGCTCCGGGCGGGTGGAGACGACAGCCCGGCCGTTCACCCGCAGGGTGGTGGTCCGCCCGGGGATGACGAACAGGAGCCCGGCCCGGCCGGTGGCGATGACGTTCTGCAGGGTGTCCAGCCGCTTGTTGCCGGTCGCGTCCGGTATTGCCACCGTCCGTGCGTCCAGGACGGCGACGAACCCGGCGGGACCGCCGCGCGGGGAGACGTCGCAGTTGCCATCGGCGTCCGCGCTGGCGACCAGGACCAGCGATGAGCAGCCGATCAACCGCTGGGTCTGCTCGGTGAGTTCGGTCATCTGCTTGCGCACGGCCGCGTCGCTGGGTAGTTCGTAGGCCCGGCGCAGCGCCTCCCGGTCCGGCACGGCGTCGAGGCGGAGCGAGTCGAAGGCACTGCTGGCACGGGATGTCGTCATGCCTCCGACCCTAACGGGCCGACCTGTTATCGATCCTGGTCGGTGGGTGTGGGGACGTAGAGACGGCCGCGCAAGTTGAATCGAAGCCTGGGGGCGAATCTCGCGCGGTCGTGATCGATCTCAGCGACGAGAGTGTGGAGGTCTGACAGGTCGCGGGTCGGGCGGCTCTCCCTGTGGAAGTTTTCCCTGGTTGGACTCCAGCACCTCGCCGACCATGGAGGGGCCCTGCACGTACGCACTCGGTGCCGTGCAGAGGCGATCCGTCTCCCTCCTTGAGGAGTCAGCATGACCACGTGGTTCATCACGGGGCGCGTCCAGTGGATTCGGTCTGGAGATCGCCCGGCAGGCCCTGGAACGCGGGGAAGAACATCTCCCCAGGCGGCTGGGGCGGCTACCCGGTTGGGGCAGGACGACGAGCCGTGGCGCGCGGACCGAGCGCCCGCTCGATCCGCGCGCCACTCCGGTGGAACCTGTTGAGGATCTCGGGAATCCGCGTCGTGGCGGTGGGCTTGTCGTGGACTGAGGAGGCTGGTCAGCCCTTTGCGAGGGCTTTCACTCGATCGAGATTCCCGTTGAACCGGTCATGGTCACCGACCGTTGCTCCGGCGGAGGTGTACTGCCACATGGTCTGGTACGTCCAGCCCGCAGGCAAGGCTCCGACGGACGAACCGTAGTGCGGCACCCACAGCGGATTGGTCTTGCCGAACCCGGAGTTGTTCCCTGTACAGGTCTTCCACCAGTTGGTGGAGGTGTACAGGACGACATCCCGGCGGGTCTTCGCCTTGTAGGTCCTGGAGAAGTCCTTGATCCAGTTGACCATGCCCTGGTGGCTCAGCCCGTAGCAGGCGACGCCGTAAGGGTTGTACTCCATGTCCAGCGCGCCGGGCAGGGTCTTGCCGTCCTTGGACCAGCCGCCGCCATGAGCGAGGAAGTACTTGGCCTGGGTGACACCGCTGGAGGTGTTGGGGGTCGCGAAATGGTAGGCGCCGCGGATGATGCCGGCTTTGTACGACCCGTTGTACTGCTGGGTGAAGGACGTGTTCGTATAGCTGGTGGACTCCGTCGCCTTGATGTAGGCAAGCCTCACGCCGGACTTCCGCAGTGTGGACCATGCGACGTTGCCCTGATGGCTGCTGACGTCGACGCCCTCTGTGCCCCGGGCGGCGGTGGCTGCGACACCACTCTTGCTTGTGCCTTCGTGCTTGAGGATCTGGGAGCCGGCGAAGTCATTCCCGGGGTGAGAGGGCTCGGGGACGCCGGTGGCGGCGCCCGCGGTACTGGACAACACCAGAGCAAGGGCAGGAATGCCCACGGTCAGAGCGGCCAGGACAGTCGACATTTGACGAGGTGTGCAGGCGGGCACGGACATGAGACGCCTCCAAGGGTCCACCCCAGCCTGCGTGGAGTCCGGAGGAAACAACCGAGAGGCGCGCGGAGGGCGCGGCTCACGTCACCCGATACGTCGTACGGTTCACGGCGATCGACGGCCTTGTGCTCAAGCAGTACGCGGGTACGTACCTCGCGTGGGGTCGCCGCCACCGCCCTGGGTGCCCGCCACCGGAGCACACACCGCCGTGACCGCCGGCCTGACCGTCCGCCTCATCCGCTGCCTGCGCGGCAACACACTGGCCACCCCGGGCCGCACACACGCCGCACTCGGCGGAGCCGTGCTCCACGCCCTCGGTACGCCCGCCTACGGCCATGGACGCGGGAGCGTGAACCGTTTGATCATGCCTACCGCCGAAGGGGTGCAGACACTTACAGAACGAACTCGTCGGGGGTCTCATATCCGTGAATGTCGGCGGGGAGCAACTTGTTCGTTGGCACGTTGATGCCGGTGACGGGTACGACGACGTCGGCCTGAGCAGGCAGCGCCAACGTTCCGAGTACGGCAGCGGCAAGGACAGCGGATACGGCGATACGCCGCGCAATGATCTTCATGCTGATGCAACGCTCGACTTCGCCGAGGGTTGCGGGCCACAACAGAAGATCACTTGGGCAGCCTACCGAGCGGGCGTGGGGCGGATGTCAACGCGGTGATGAAGGGCAAGACCGCCCCCGACTGGGCGGTCGGGTTCGGACAGGTGCAGATGGTGTGCCACCTGCTCCGCCGCGGTGCCACCCCGTCGGCCGAGGCTCTGACCATCGCGCGCGAGCACGCCGAGCGCAATCCGTAGGGCCGGCCGGCAACCGGGCGCATCGCCGCCGCGCTGCTGAGGGTGGTCAGCGGGGACAGTCCGTTCGGCATCTACCCCAACAGGGTGGTCATGGCGCCGACGTACGGCAGGTCGTCGACATCGGTGACAAGGACCGGGTATGCGCCCATCGAGTCGGGTGCCGACGTACCGCAGCCTGCGCGACGGCTTCCGTCAGTTACCCGGCCCCGGGGTGGGGCGGTTCCGTGATCGCCACCGGCCGCCCCCCTTGTCGTCCGGGCCTTCCGCCGGGCCGGTGGCCACCGCCACCGCTTCACGCGCTCTCGCCGAAGGTTCCCAAGCATTCCCATTCCAATTGCCTCGATACGCAGTTCGTCACGCTGCTGCCCCAGACCCAGAGGCCAAGAAGGTGCTTTGTCAAGCTCGCTGGACAGACACCTGAGCCCAGAGCAGCCGATGGCACTAACGTCGCGGCATGACGGAACCCATCCCGAACGCCACGCAGGTCGTCCGCTTCGCCATCGAGTTCCTGACGCCGTATGTGGCGGGGGACACAGACGAGAAGCGCGCGCAGGCGGGCGAGTACATCGCCCAGAGACTTAGTGGCCCCGATGCACTCGACCCCGTCCACGTGATCCGGGGCCAGCTGTACCTGAACGAGTTGCTTCTGCTGGCCTTGGCGAAGGCGCACGGTGCCCAGCCCGAGGGCTACCGGGCATGGGCCGGGGAGTGGCTGCGCAAGGGTTCCCCCCAGCTGCCCGAGTAGGCCGAAGGGAAGGGCGCCGGGTGCATCCTGGGCCGACGAATCCCCTAGAGGACAGCCAGTCGGCGTCGGTCAGTCCGTGAGTCAGACCCACTCGGAGAAGCCACCAACATCCTCACTGTCAGTCCTCCGCAGCGAAGGTGGGGCGAGCCGCCCCACCTTCGTCCCCTTTGGCCGGAACGGCGACACGGCCCAGTGTTCATCGGTTGCGGCAGGCCGCGCACACGCCAGCCGCCCCCGCCCGGGCATCGCGGCCCAGGACACGGAAGCCATCGCCCGTGCTCCGCAGCAGCCCCGCGGGCTGCGCGGCCTGCGGCGATGCCACCACGGCCTGCCCGGACGAGTTCAGTGACGGCGGATCAGTTGCACCGGATGTCCGGGGTGCTGAGGGTGTACGTCACCCCGCCCCGGACCAGCGAGCCGCTCAAATGGATGCACTCATTGGTCGCGTCGAACCAGGTGGAGAGCGGCCCGGCGAAATAGTGGTAGTTGGCAGGGTGTTCCTGCGGGGGATCGGCGACGTAGTCGCCGCTCTCGTCATGGAGGTACAGCGTGATGTGCGATGCCAGGCCGTCGTAGGGGCTGGACCAGAACTTCGCGCAGTTCCGTTTGGTCGCAGCGTTCCAGTAGGTGCGTGCGTAGCCGCCGCCGTTGTGCTTTGAAGGGTCCTTGGCCCAGTACGTTTTGCCGTCCCAGGTACCGCTGCATTCGACGGCCGTGGGGGTGGCGGCAGTTGCCTCGGCCGGGGCTGCCTGCGCGGTGGGGGCGGCGACCAGACCGAGCATCAGCGCCATGACTCCGAGGCCCAGCAGCTGTGTTCTCCGTAAGCGCTTCATCCGCAACTCCTATGGTGAGATGTCGCTAATCGGTACCTGACAGGTCGCACTGGGAATGCTCTGCCTGTCGCGGGGTCGGCACCCGGCTTTTCACGAAATCTCCGCCGAACTGCGTCGGCGGACCGTCTCGACCAGAAGCACGGCCCCGGCCTGAGGAACCACCGCCACGGCAGCCACCCTCGGGGTGCGCCCTGGGCCCGGAGGGCCGGGGCGGGCACATGGCGACCGTCACCGACGAACTGGCGCCCGCGCTCACCGACACGAGAACGCCAACCGAGCTTTTGAGACTCTTCAACACCAGCTGAGGCACCGTGCGCTCGCTTGCGCTCGTCGCGGGCTCATGCCCGGTTTCGACCAGCCCAGGAGGCGCAGTCCTTGTACCAGTCTCGAGAGTTCCACGCGGCCTCTACGACGGGGATGGTGATCAAGCTGATGAGCAAGGAACTGCCCCACCCGGTTCGCCAGAGATGTCCGCTGCGGCTGATCGGGCCGCTTCTCCATCTGTGTAGCTGGTAGGCGACGGATCCGGCACTGAAGAGGCCTACTGCGTCGCCGATCTGACGGGTCGTGGGTCGTCCTCGGTGTTCGGCTCTCCACTCGCGGAGGACGCGCCGGATCTGGAGCTGCCGCTCGGAGCGGTGGCCGTTCTTGCTGGCTGCGCCGATTTCGCATGCTGGGGAGCGCGGCGCAGCTCTTCACTGGCTGCTGGGGCCCTCCGGGCACAGCGGGCCAGAACGAATGCCACCGGAGCATGGCGGGGGAAGTCAGGAGCCGGCGTCGTAACGCGGCCCGCCCCGTTCCCGATTCCAGCCACAGCCGTCCGCCCCTCAGGTCACGGCTGGTCGTACCAGGCAAACGCTGCGATACGCCAGCCCTCCGGAGTGCGGACGAACTGGATGGTCTTGGTCCCGCCCCCCTCGAACGGCTCGCCATCCAAGATCCCGGACTTGCGGTACTCGCCGAACCGCGACGCGATATCGCCTGCGATCTCTGTTTGTTCGGAAATCTCCCACTCGGAGAACTCGACCAGCCGACCGTCGGTCAGCAGCCGCTGGCGAGGCTCGATGAACGCGTCCACGGTGTAGACCTCGAATTCCGGGCCGGTCTTGACGATCACCCCACTCGGAAGGACCAGCCGGCGGATCCGGGCAACGTCGGCAGCCTTGCCACCCCGGTTGTCAAAGGCATCGAAGAACTCGGCGGTCGCCACGTCTATCTCGATCTTCGACATGGCGCGACACTAACAGCGATGGGGGACCTGACATCGTCGGTCTCGACAAGCTGCGGTACGTCGTCGAGCCGAACGTCGTGCACGAGTTCAAGCGCCTCGCGGTCTGCTTGGCCCGACCTCCACAACGGCACAGTCTCCCTGGCCTGCGGACTGGTCTGCTGGAGATACTCAACGGCCCCTCACCGTGATCGCGTTACGAAATCTCGCCGTGGATGACGACCTCGTCCGGGTCGCCGACCGCGTACCCGGTCCTGTTTCCAGGCCGTGATCATCGGCTCGATCAACGCCCACCGCTCGTCGGATAGGTCGCTGGGGTACGGTTCTCTCTTCACGCCCCGCATCTCAACATGGACATGCCCAGTAGGCGGCTTGCGCGACGATCAGTACCGGGATCGCGGTACACGAACCGAGATAGATCAGCCTTAACGCCCTCGCAAACGCGACAAGCCCCGCCGCCGTCCGTAGCGGATGTGAGGGCGCGCATGCGAAGATCCAACGGTCGGATAAGCGCACTTCGAAGGACGGCTATGTTCGCGATCTCCCTGGGGGACGGGGCCGAGCTGCGGCCACTGGAGCCGTGGCAGGCCCAGGAGTTCCTCGCGCATATGGACCGGGGCCGGGACTTCGTCGGCGTGCACATGGAGCTGCCCGACCTCGCCGCCGACCTCGACTCGGCCCGCGGCTATCTCCAGCTCTACGCCGACAAGGCGGCCTCGGACACCGGCCGACTGTATGGTATCTGGCTCGACGGCACCCTCGTGGGCGGCGTCTCCTTCCCGAAATTCGACGCCGCCGCCGGCATCTGCGAGGCAGGCTGCTGGCTGGAGCCTGCCGCCACAGGCCAGGGCCTGGTCG
The DNA here is from genome assembly GCF_036088315.1 of Streptomyces sp. NBC_00344. Taxonomy (NCBI): domain Bacteria; kingdom Bacillati; phylum Actinomycetota; class Actinomycetes; order Kitasatosporales; family Streptomycetaceae; genus Streptomyces; species Streptomyces sp. NBC_00344. Next base: position 6,866,265 of record NZ_CP107996.1, read on the forward strand.
GACGTGCAGCACGGCTACTCATCGACTGGGCATTCAACGAACGCGGCATCCACCGTGTGCAGTGGCTGGTGTCGCCGAAGAACATCCCCAGCATCAAGGTGGCCAAGCGACTCGGTATGACCCGTGAGGGCGTCCTGCGCGAAACCTACCTCTACCGTGGCGTCCGCCACGACGCCGAGGTCTGGTCGGTGCTGGCGCGGGAGTGGCAAGCCGTGGGCAGCTGAACGGTCCTTTGACTGCCGTTTCTCCATGTCACAGTTGTCGATCCGGCGGGGCCGCATGAAGGGCAGGCCGCCGCGTAGACTACCCGGCCCCAGGCCATGAAGCTGAGTCCACGGTGAACGTCACCCGCTCCCGACTCGGCCGACTCGTCCGCTCCTACCCAGCCCGGGCGAAGCCTCTGCACGAAACGGACTTGACGCCCTCCAAGAACTCCCAACAGCATTGGATCTGCAGCGCGGCAGGTGCGGTTTCGGCGATCTGCGCGTCGGCCCGGGGTGGCTACGGCTGGTGCCCACCGCCAGGGATGCGATCAGGCCGGTGGAAGTGTCGTGGCCCAAAGCGTCGATGATTGCCCAGCGCACGATCGCACCGGCTGCCACCGCGCAGTCGAAGGCCATGAACTCTCCTCGCAGCCCACACAGTCCGGGACCGAGGCTGACCAGCACCGTCGCCACGGAGCCTAGAGGGGGGAGTCAAGCGGATTGGCGGCCATTCTGCCGACGAGTCCCGATCGCATCGCGCCGGCTGCGGAACTGCCGGGTTTGCGTGCGCTCTGGGCCTGGAAGCACGCCAGGAACTGCTCGGAGAAGCTCAGCCTTGGGTAGCGTTCCAGCACCTCGGCCCGGAAGCCGGTCGGGTAGTCGTCTACGTCCTTGCCGATGACCTCCGTCGCGGTGGCGCGAGCCAGCAGGTGCCCCTCGGGGTCCGCGGACAACTCCACAGACGGCCACATATGGCGGACGATCACGTCCGACAGTCGCTCGCGGCGCTCTGCCGGCCACCCGGCGCCAGCCGCGAAGACCTGGGCGACGTGGCCGCCTGCCTCCTCGAACGCGACCAGGTGGCTGTCGAATGCCGGCACCAACCCGATGTCGTGGAACAGCGCAGCAACGTAGAGAAGTTCCGGGTCGAAGGGAATGTTGCCTGCCGCTCCGCGGGCGGCCGCCCACACGTAGGCACGCAACGAATGGTTGAGCAGCGCGGGGGGATGGTATGCGGTCGCCACGTCCAGGGCGGCGGCCGACGTCGCACTGTCGGGCATCGGGAGAGCGTCGAGGGACATACGGTTCACTGCGGGCCTGCCTCCGTGGGGCCGTCCGACACGATGCGGACGATCGTCTTACCGTGCCTGCCGCGGCCGGGCGCGAAAGCCGCAGGCGTTTCGGCAAGCGCACGCACCTCCCCGATGATCGGCTTGAGACGCCCGTTCCTCAGCCGCTGCGCGAGGTCGGCGAGCCTGACCCGATCAGGTTCGACGACGAAGAAGACGGCCCGCCCGTCCTCGGGCTTGACCATGGGCGGCTCAACAGTGGTGATGAGGGTGCCGCCGGCGCGCACCGCTGCGGCCGAGCGGTGGAGGATCTCGCCACCGATCACGTCGAACAAGACGTCGACCTTTCCGGTGTCCTCCAGCCGGTCCGCCTGGAGGTCCACAAAAACGTCGGCGCCCAAGCGGAGAGCGGTGTCCCGGTCGGCGGACCGGCCCGTAGCGATCACCCCCGCCCCCGCCTCGTGTGCGAGTTGGACCGCGATCGACCCGACGCTGCCGGCGGCGCCGTGGATCAGGACCGTCTGTCCCGCCGTGAGCCGCCCGTGGTCGAACAGGCCCTGCCACGCGGTCAGCCCCGAGATAGGCAGCGCGGCGGCCTCGATGTAGTCGACGTCCGAGGGGAGCGGGGCGAGGTTACGGGCCTCTACCGCGGTGTATTCGGCCAGCGACCCGTCACGGGTCCAGTCAGCCATCCCGAAGACCCGCTGGCCGACGGTAAGCCCAGTGGTGCCGTACCCCAGCTCGGCGACCGTCCCCGACAGCTCGTGCCCGGGCACACTCGGCGTCCGGTCGCGGCCTGCGCGGTCGGTCCACGTGCCGGGCCAGGCGAGTTCCCCGCGAGTGAAGCCGGCGGCATGCACGCGCACGATGACGTCGTTCTCGGCAGCGTGGGGGTAGGGCAGTTCCGTCAGGGCGAGTCCGCCGGCACCGGCGTCACGGTCGCGGACGGTGATGGCTTGCATACATTCCTCCGAGGAGCAGAGCTGCGGCGATCAAGCACACAGATGCCCGCTTGGGTCGACAGGGCACGCGATGCGTCGCGATCTCGACCGTATGCTCCAGCCACTGCAACCGCGTGGGCCACTTGCGAGGCAATGGGATGAGCCACTTTCGCGTCGCCGGCAGGGGTGGACACGCCGCTTGGCGGTTGGCGGCCGTCCGGTTGGCCTCGCGGAGCGGTTCCGGGGGAGCTCGGCACGGAGGAAGTTCTGGGAGTCTCGTGCTGTTGTTCCCTGGGCGTCGGTCGTCGCGGTCGCGGTCGGTCTGGTTGTACCGGGCGATCGGAGGCACGCTGGGGGTCACGCACCCCGCCGAGCGGGACACTGACGGAGCATTGCTGACGGGCCTCGGTGCGTTCTGGGCACTCGCCGGCTCCGCTGGTATCTGGCAGGTCGCACGGGCACATCCCACCATGAGCACCGTGGGGCGGGTAGCGGTCTGCCCGGCCATGGGCGAATCGAGGCCACGTTCCGGCGCCGAACGCACCCTTCGACCGGGCTCGGGATTTCGCAGTTCAGCGGACGTGCAGGCGGACTCCGTCTGTGCTCCGTTCCGGAGTGGAGCAGCGCGATGGCCGTGGTCATGAGCGTGGTGCATCAGGGCGTCCTGCGGCATGCGGTCGCGGAAGTGCCACACTTCGCCGCCGAGGCCGGGGAATGGTCGGCGGTGCCGCCTGTGATGTCTCACCGTGGTCGTGGCCGGATGCCAACGCGTGTGCGGGGCCCGTTGTCACCGGGACCGCGACCTGAACGGACGCCGCACAAGACCGGCGGCCGGATCCGCCCGGTGGCCCGGTGGAACGGCCCCGGCCTCCTCCCACCGCCAAGGAGACCGGGGCACGTCGTCAACCGCCGGACGGGGCCAGCCACTCGTCGATCCGCCCCGGGTAGTCCGTGGTCACGGCGTCCGCTCCGATTTCGACCCAGTGGAGCAGGTGGGCGCGATCCCCGGTGGGCCAGGCGTCCACCTGGATGCCGGTCTCGTGACAGCGGTCCACGAGGTCCCGGGTGAGCTCGGGCTTCAGCTCCGGGCACACCCAGGTGGCCTTGAGGTCGAGCGCGTCCTTGATCATGTCGGCGCCGGGGTGGTGGGTGATCAGGCCACGCGGTACGTGCGGCAGCCAACGGGCGGCCTCTTCGACCGCGGTCTTGCTGAAGGAGGTCAGCACTACCGACCCGGGCAGCGGGGTACGGCGCTCCCGCTCGGCGAGGGCCTGCACCGACTCCAGGGCCTTGATCTCGATCTGGACGACGTCCCCGCAGACTTCCATGGCCTCGTCGAAGGTGGGTATGCGCTCTCCCTCTCCTGCGTCGAGTGCCTGGAGATCGGCCAGGGTGAAGTCGGCGACGAGGCCGGTGCCGTCCGTCGTGCGGTCCACGGCCTTGTCGTGGATGACGACGAGGTGGCCGTCAGCGGTGAGGCGGATGTCGAGTTCGATGCCGTCGGCGCCCAGAGCGAGGGCCCGCCGGAAGGACCGCAGGGTGTTCTCCGGCTCTTCGGCCCGGGCTCCACGGTGTGCGTACACCACGGGACGCCTCACGGGGTGGTTCACAAGTGCTCCTTAATCATCGGGCCGTAGCGGTCGACACCCTTGCGCAGCTGGTCGGCGACCTCCGAGAAGGCCTGCTGTGCAGGGGTGTTCGCCGACCATATGCGCTGCAGGGCGGTATAGATACGCACGTTCGCGTTCGGGATCATCATGCGCACCTGGTCGCAGGGGCGGGTGAGATCGAGCTGCCTGACGGCCGTGGTGAAGGTCGGGTCGTTCTTCATCAGCGTGACAAGAGCAGGCTCCTTGACCGCCGCCGGCACCACGGGCATGTAGCCGGTCTCGACGGCCCACTGCGCGGCGTTCTCCGGGCGGGCCAGGAAGCGCACGAACTGGGCCGCAGCCTCCTTGCGTTCCCGCGGCACGCGCTTGAAGATGCCCAGGCCGCCACCGCCCGTGTCGACGGCGAACTTCTCCTTCTTCGGCAGGAAACCGGTGCCCAGCTCCCAGCCGTTCGCTTTCGCCATCTCGTTGATCTTCTTCAGGGCGCCGGTGGAGGTGACGAGCGTGGCGATCAGCTGGTTGCCCATGTCGGCCGTGGGCTCGGTCGCCATGTAAGCGATCTTGTCCTTGAAGATCAGCTTGCGCTGCCATTCCCCTGCCGCCACGGCGCCGCCCTCGTCGATGGTGACGTCCAGGCCCTTGGAGTACGCTCCGCCCCACTGCCAGGCACTGCACTGGAACTGCCAGTCCCCGTCGACTGCCTGGTAACTCTCCAGGGCTACCCGCTTGCCGCCCACGCTCTGCCGGGTGATGTGGCGCGACCAGTCGTAGAGCTCGTCGTAGCTCTCCGGGGGGCGCACCGGCACCCCGGCCCTCTTGAAGAGGGTCTTGTTGTAGTAGAAGAGCGGCGTGGAGCGGGCCAGCGGCAGCCACCAGGTGTGCCCCTTGCGGACGCCCTCGCTGAGCAGCCGCGGATTGTAGATCCGCTCGAGCTCACCCGGTGCGAAGTAACTGTCCCAGGGTTCCAGGGCGTCGCCGAAGTAGAACTTGTACCACTTCACGTCGGACAGCACGCACAGGTCGGGGGCCTGGGCACCGAGCAGGCTGATGACCGCCTTCTGGGCGCACTCGTCGTAGGTGCCCTGGAACTGCACCTCCACATACACGTCCCGCTGCTCGCGGTTGAAGGCGTCGACGAGTTTCTGCAGGGCCGGGCCCACCGGATCTGCGAACGTCGACCAGAGCACCACCCTGGTGCGCCCCCGGAACGCATCGGGTACCGAACCGCCGGGCTGTGTGACGGTCCCCGTGGTCTGGCCGCAGGCACTCAGCGCCGCGGCCAGTCCCAGCCCCGCACCTGCCCCGAGCATCCGGCGCCTGTCGAGCACGGGTCCCGCGAGCTCCCGCAGCGAAGTTCGCGTCATTTTCCGGCTCCCTGGGTCAGCCCGGCGATGATGTAGCGCTGGGCGAGGAAGAACACGACGAGGACCGGCACGACCACCATGACGGCACCGGCCAGGATCGCTCCCCAGTTGGCGAAGGTCTCGGTGTTCTTGAGGAAGAGCAGACCGATGGGGAGGGTCCGCATGTCCGCGCTGCTGGTGACGATCAGCGGCCAGATGAAGTCGTTCCACTTGCCGACCATGACGACCAGGGCCACCGTGATCACCATCGGGCGCGACATCGGCAGCACCACCCGGAAAAGGATGCGCAGGTGCCCCGCCCCGTCGACCTTCGCCGCGTCCGTGATCTCCTGGGGCAGCGTCAGCATGTGCTGGCGCAGCAGGAAGGTACCGAACACCGAGCCGAGGCCCGGTGCTATCAGGCCCGCATAGGAGTTGACCCAACCGAGCTGAGCGATGGTCAGAAAGTTCGGCAGCAGGGTGACATGGCCGGGCACCATCATCGCGCCCAGCAGGAACAGGAAGAGCACCTTCTTGCCGGGGAACGGCAGGAACACGAATGCGTAGGCACACAGCAGCGCGGCGACCAACTCGATCGCGGTGCCGACCGCGGACACGATCAGGGAGTTGAGGAAGAACCGACCGAACGGCGCGGCGCTCCAGGCGTCGGAGAAGTTGGACCACCGCAGGTCCGTGGGGATCCAGTGTGGGGGGTAACTGTAAATCTGCGGGTTGGTCTTCAGCGCCGAGGAGATGAGCCAGTACAGCGGGCCACCCGCGATGACGGCGACCAGGACGAGCAGCGCGTACAGGCCGAAGCGCTGGGCACGGCGGACACCGGAGCGGCTGCCCGTGGCGACCGGGCCGGCCTGGCGGGTGTCCGGCGAGGAGTCGACGACTGTCACTGGTAGTGCACCTTTCGCTGGAGGAAGCGCGCCTGGGCCCCGGTGATCAGCAGCAGCACCACGAACATGATCATCGCGGCGGCCGAGGCGCGGCCCGCGTCGAAGGTGCGGAAGCCCTGGTCGTAGATGAACCAGCTGAGGATCGAGGTGGAGGTGCCGGGGCCGCCGCTGGTCATCATCGCGATCACATCGAACGCCTGGAAGGTGCTGATGGTGCAGGTCACCAGCAGGAAGAAGGTGACGGGCGAGAGCAGCGGCAGGATGATGCGGCGCAGCCGCGTCCACGATCCCGCGCCGTCCAGCGCCGCGGCCTCGAACACGTCCCTGGGCAAGCTCTGCAGACCGGCGAGGTAGATCACGGCGACGAAACCGGTGTTCTTCCAGAGGTAGACCAGGACGAGACCGAACAGCGCCCACTTGGAGTCGGTCATCATCGCCGGCGCGGCCATGCCCAGGGGAGCGAGCAGCGGGCGTATCAGTCCGTAGTTGGGGTCGAAGAGGAACAGCCACAGGGTGCCGACCGCGGCTCCGGAGAGCACGTACGGGGCGAAGGCCAGCGTCCGTACGACGTCCCGCCCGCGCAGCCGCTGGTTGAGCAGCAGGGCGGTGGCGAGACCGAGCACCAGTCCGCCCCCGACGATCCCGACGACGAACAGCACGGTCGTCCACAAGCTGCCGCGGAAGTCGGGGTCGGCGAACAGCGACGTGTAGTTGTTCAGGCCGATCATGTGCCACGACGACGAGACCATGTCCCAGTCGGTGAGGCTCAGATAGGCGTTGTAGATCACCGGCCAGTAGGCGAAAACCAGCAGGAAGAAGAAGTTCGGGGCGGCGAAGGCGGCGAACAGCAGGTACTCGCCCCGCCGGCGCCGTGCGCGGGTCCTGGGCTCCGCCTCGCCGGCGGTCGCCGGACTCGGCGGGGCGGCTCTGCCGTCCTGCTTCACGTCGGTCGTCAAGACAGCGGTGTCCTTCCGGTGAGCCGTACAGCGCCCCCAACTGGGCGCAATCCCGGCGGCCCTAGGAATACCAACAAAGTGAACGAGAAGAGAACACCGCTGCGTGTTACAAATTGGCAGCCGGAACGCTGTCCGGTCCGTGCGGGATACCTGTTGTTCCCGCCATGACCTGCTATTTTCCCGGGCCTCAGGGGGGCGACGACCGTCTCACATCCGTGATGTGAAGATGGCCCCACGGGCGCGACGGTGCCGGCAGACCCGAACCAGATCGTCGACGTTCGATCCCCGCCGGGGGATGCATCGAGGAGATCGGCCTGCGTACCCTCGGCGCCATGCCCCGTCATCCGAGGAAACCCCGTCAACTCGTCGCCGACGGGCGGGTGTACCTGTGGACGCTCCGCCACAGCCACCGCGTGCTGGACAACGGCCGGTCCGCGGACTGCCGCGAGACGCTCACGCTGTACCCGCAACCGGCCGGCACGGGCGGACAGCTGCGTATCGTCTTCGCGAAGGCCCCGGACCGGTACGTCCCGGGTGGAGCCCCCATGGGTTCCGGTGACGTGGGGTACGTCCGGGGAGCATCCCTCAACCTGCATGAACCGGGCGCTGTCCGGGCCCTGCTCGACGTGGCGTCGGCCCAGGGGTGGCAGCCGGGGGAGCGGCGGGCGGTGGAGGTCGACGGCTGGCCCCTGCTGGAGGCGGCGGCCGCCGCACGAGCCGCGGGGGTCGGTCCCGCGGGCTCATAGGGCAAACCCGAACCTCCGGCCACACCTCCTCACCACGAGGCATCCCCAATTCCGCTGGCGCGGCCTGGGGGCAGCGATGCAGCGACGACTTGACACCTCAGCCGCGTGAGGTGCCTTGCACGCCACAGCCGTGGGAGACCCTGGACGCGGCCGACGGCGCCGGGGGCCGTGCCCAGGGGACTTCATCGTGGGCCGGCCCCTTCTTCTCCTTCGGTCAGTTGGCCGCGTACACGTCCTCGACATAACGCCCCGCCCGGACCAGCCCGTCGAGCCACCGCTCCGCCGCCGCTTCGTCGGCGTCCGGTGTGTGCTTGCGGTACAGGGTGCGGAACGCGTCCCGCACGCCCGGTGCCATCCGCGCCCCGTCGCCGCAGACGTACACCCGGGCGCCCGACTCCAGCAGGCGCCAGACCTCGCCCGCCTCGGTGGCGATGCGGTGCTGCACGAAGGCCACCTCGCCCTCGGGGGCGGCGCTGAATGCCGGACGGAGCGATACGGCTCCGGCTGCCTCGGCTGCGCGCAACTCCTCGGCGTGCAGGAAGTCGGCGTCGGGCGCGTCGCAGCCGAAGTAGCACAGGGCCGGCGGAAGTTCGGTTCCCTCGGCGAGGGCGGCCGTGCGGTCGGCGATCGCACCGCGGAACGGGGCGAGGCCGGTGCCGGCCGCGACCAGGACGAGAGGCACGGAGCCGTCCACACGGAAGGCCTCGCGGCACGGCTGGACCCGGGCGAGGACGGTATCGCCCGGCTGGAGCGTGGCGAGGTGGCCGGAGCCCGTCCCCCGGTAGATGCCGTTGCCCGAGCGGGCCGGGGCCTGGAGCAGGGAGACCATCAGGTCGGCGTGGCCCGGCTCGACGGTCGGTGAGGAGGAGATGGAGTAGTGGCGGGGGCGCAGCGGGGTGAGCAGGTCGATGAGCCGCGGCCAGTCGAGGGCGCCGCGCAGGGCGGGGTGGTCCTCGATCACCTCGACGAGGGTCCGCGGGTCGTCGGAGACCAGGGCCGAAAGGGCCGCCCGTTCCGGTGGGCACGGGTTGGCGGCGGCGAGGGCGGCCAGCTGTGCCGCTGTCGGACGCTCCTGCAACTCGACATGGTGGGACAAGAGCTGACGTATCGTCAATGGTCGGTCCACTGCGAGACCGTCGTGGCGCGGGCGGGTGGCCCGGATGTCCAGGACGGTGTCGGGGTCGGTGCCGAGTGCGGCGGCGGCGCGTGCGACGAGGGCCGGGTCGTTGACGGGCAGCACGGTGAGGTGGTCGGCCGTGCGGTAGGTGACACCGGCCGGCAGGGCGATGCGGAGGAACCGCTTGCGGCGCGGGTGTCCGGACGCGGTGAGGTCGTACGCCTCGGTGACCGTCATCGGGACGAGCCCGTGCCGTGCGGCGAGGGCGTCCAGGGGGCCGTCGGTCAGGGTGCGGACCTCGTAAGCGGTCGCCGGCTCGGGGTCCTGGACTGTGGCGTCCGGGTCGCCGTAGGTCTCCAGGAGGGCTGTGCGCAGCCTGGCTGTGAAGTCCCGAACAGCTCCGGACAGGTCGCCCGAGGCGTCGGCGGCGACTCGGTCGGTGAGCCGGGTGCCGCCGAGTTCGGCGAGGCGTTCGTCGATGCGGGTCGGGACGTGCTGGTAGGTGGCGGCCCAGTTGCGGTCGCCGACGCCGAGGACGGCGTACGTGACATCCGTGGCGTCCGGGGTGCCTTCCAGCCAGGCGGCGAAGGCGGTGGCATCGTCGGTGGGGCGGCCGTTGTAGGAGGCGGCGGTGATGATGACGGTGCGGTCGGTGGGGAGACCGCCGACGTAGGCGTCCAGGGGTGCTACCTGCGTCTCGCAGCCGATCGCGGCGGCCTCGTCGGCGAGCCGGGCGGCGAACTCGCGGCAGGTGCCGTAGTTGCTGCCGTGCAGGAAGAGAGCGCCGGTGCCGGGACGGACGCGGGCGGGCAGGCTATCGGTGCCGGTCTCCTGAGGAGTGTTGAGGCGGGCGGCTCCGGGGAGCGGCGCATGGACGCGGTCGACGGGTGTACGCGGGGTGAGGGTGAGGGTGAAGCCCTCGGGCTTGAGGGTGAGGGTCTCCTTCACCGTGAGCGCGTAGTCGGCGTGGTCGTGCAGCCGGTAGCGGTGGACGAGCATCGCCAGCAGCATGGTCGCCTCGTGCAGCGCGAACTGTCGTCCGATACATGCGCGTTCGCCTGTACCAAAGGGCTTGAAGGCGTGCACCGGGCGGGTCGCCTCCGCCTCCGGCGTAAAGCGGGAGGGGTCGAACAGCTCGGGGTTGTCGCCCCAGACCGGTTGCCGGTGCAGCATCGGCGCGAGCACGGTGACGGCCTGTCCGGCGCGTAGCGGGATGCGGCCACCGAGCAGCGTGTCCTGCAGGGCGTGCCGGCTGAAAGCGGCGGCAGTGGGCCACAGCCTGAGCGCCTCGTTGAGAACCTGCCGGGTGTACGTCAGACGGCCGATCTCGTCGTAGGTCGGTTCGGGGTCGGCCCGGTCGCCCCACAGCTCGTCCACCTCGCGCTGGACGAGCTGGAGCGCGGCCGGGTGTTTGGCGAGGTAGTACAGGGCGAAGGACATCGCGCCAGAGGTGGTCTCATGGCCCGCGATCAGGAAGGTGATGACCTGGTTGCGGATGTTGGCGGTGTCGAGCGTGGTGCCATCGGCCGGGTGGGCGGCGGTGAGCATGAGGCCGAGCAGGTCGTCCGTCCCGGTCAGGCCGGTGCCGGTCCGGGAGGCGATGACGTCATCGACGACCTGGGCGAGATAGGCGGCGTCCGTACGGAAGGCCGCGTCGGCCGCCGAATGGTCCCGGCCCGGGGTGCGAGCGAGCCGGGTCATGCTCCACTCCAGGCAGCGGACCATCGACTCGACGAAGGGATGGGGCTCGTCCCGCTGGAAGGAGCCGAAGTCGTAGCCGAATCCGGCCAGCCCGATGGTGTCGAGGGTCATCCGGGTCATGTCGTCGGGCACGTTCACCGGCCGTCCGGCGCGGGCGTCGCGGTCCCAGGACGTGACGAGCCGGCGGGCCACCTGCAGCATGACGGGATGGTAGGTGCGCATCGAGCCGAGCGCGAAGGCGGGCATGAGGATGTCGTGTGCCTTGGCCCAGTTGGGCTCGTCGTTGTACGCCGTGAACAGACCGTCGTCGGTGAACTCGCGGACGTTTTCCAGGGCAGGGCCGACGTGCTTGGCGAAGCGCGTCTCGTCGGCCAGGTCCGTCACCAGGTCCAGGTCGCCGACGAACAGCGCGTCCCACCCGTGCAGCCGCCGCACGAGCACCGGCCCGTGCTCCCGCATCAGGCCTATGACCTGCTGGATCGGGGTGTGTCCCGGTCCGGTGGCGGTGATGTCGACCACGGGGACGCCGGGAGGGGTGTGGGAGGTGTGAGGAGTCTGCGGGTGTGGCGTGGTGGGGGGCATCGCGCGACAACTGCCTTTCGCGGTAGGGAAGTACTGCGATTCAGCGTGCTCGACGGGCCCTGGTGGGCCGGGCCACGCGACTACACGAACCTGCAGTGGAAAACCCGCGTCGGGGCTTGCGTCGCGCGGAGCGACTCGTCCCTGAGCTCAGCCGCTCGCCGATGAGCCGCGGGTCGTCGTCTGTCTCTAGAGTTGCGTGTGACCTGTAGGTTCGGCGGGGGATGGCGGGAGGTACCGATGGAACGGGATCGGCAGGAGGCCGTGGTGTGGCGCAACCGCGCCCTCGCGATCTTCGACCGGATCTCGTTGCCGGTCGCCGTCTGCGACGTGCACGGCGCCGTCCTGCTGGCCAATCCGGCGATGGCGGCGGAATGCGGCACGGCACCGGGCCGGCTGCGCGGCAGGAACGTCCTGGAGCTGTTCCGGCCGCAGGAGGCGACACAGGTGGAGCGGATCGCGCGGGCGCTGCGGCTGCGCCACCGGTCGCGGTACCAGGTGTCGGTGCGCTGGCAGGCCGACGGCGCCGAACGGTACGGAGAGCTGATGGCGGACCCGGTCAGCGACAGCGTGGAAGCCACCCCCATGCTGCTGGTGATGCTCCGCGTCCAGGGCGAACGCGAGGCACCCCGGCAGGCACGGGTACGCGTCGCGCCGGTCGAGGCGCACATCCTGGCGCTGCTCGCCGGTGGCGCCACCACCGCCCGCGCCGCCCGGGAGACCGGCCTCAGCGCCGACGGTGTCACCTACCACCTGCGGCGCCTGTCCGCCCGCTGGCAGGCGGCGAACCGCACGGAACTGGTCGCCCGCGCCTACGCGCTCGGGGTCCTGGCCGCCGGGGTGTGGCCGCCGGCGGCCACCGGCGCGGAGTAGGCGGTGCCCCCGCCCCGGTATATCGACGAAGCGGGCGAGGGTGGGCCACCTTCCGGCCCAGGCCGTTTCTGACCGCCGAGGTGGCAGGGGCGAGCAACCCGGGGACTGCGACGTTGATGTGAGTGAGAGGCCGGCCGGACGCGCTGGGTGTGACGAGGACTTCACCGACCGAAACCCGCGCGACGGGGGCCCCGGGCTCACGCCGGTCAGTAGCCGCGGTCTGTGTGCTGCGGTTCTGCTCGGCCTGTCGGGCCGGCCGGCCGTCGAGGAGGCGCTCGGCCGAAAAATCGATGCCTTACGCCGCCCCCGCCCGTCAGTTTCCGCAGCCGCAGCCGGCCGCGGCCTTCGCTCCGGCGGGCGGCGCTGTAGCCGCGGTGGACTGCTCGGCGGGGGTGCAGCATGCGGTGACGCCGCAGCACGTGGCCGTGACGCCGCCGGTCGCGCTGGTGTCCGTGGTCTGCGGTTTGGCCGCCCGGATGACGGCGGAATGCATCCCGTCCGCGACAGGGTGGGACGGAGTGATCTCGATGTGCGTGAACCCGGCCGCTTCGAGGCCGTGCCGGTACTCGGCGAAGGAAAGAGCGCCCGCGATGCAGCCGGCGTGGTCGCCGCGCTCGGCCCGCAGGTCGGGGGTGAGGGTGTCGTCGGCGACGACGTCGGAGACGCCGATGCGGCCACCGGGCTTCAGGACGCGGAAGGTCTCGGCGAACACGGCCGCTTTGTCCGTGGACAGGTTGATCACGCAGTTGGAGATCACGACATCGATGGTGTTCGCGGGCAGGGGGATGGCCTCGATGGTGCCCATGAGGAACTCGACGTTGGTGGCGCCGGCCTTCTGCTGGTTGGCCAGGGCGAGGGACAGCATTTCCTCGGTCATGTCGAGGCCGTACGCCTTGCCGGTGGGGCCGACGCGGCGGGCGGAGAGCAGGACGTCGATGCCGCCGCCGGAGCCGAGGTCCAGGACCCGCTCTCCCTCGTGGAGGTCGGCGACCGCAGTGGGGTTCCCGCAGCCGAGCGAGGCGGCGACGGCCTCGGCGGGCAGTTCGTCACGCTCACCGTCCGCGTAGAGGGCGGGACCGAAATTGTCGTCGGTCTCGATCGCGGCCGGGCCGCAGCAGGCGTTGCCGCCCTCGGTGACCTGGATGGCGGCTGCGGCGTAACGCTGGCGGACGGTCTCTCGCAGATCGGTGGACTGCTCGGTCATGGCCTACTCCTCGACGACTGACCCGGCGGGGTCGACGTGGTTGCATTCACATTCTTCGATTCAACCTTGCGCCTTGGATCGAAAAACGTCAACATAGAAGCATGTCGAAACAAGAGCTTGTGGTGCTCGGTCAGGACAGTGCCGACGGCTGCTGCCCGACCCTGCTGACCGCCCCGCTGGACGAGGAGACCGCCGCCGCCCTGGCAAAGGTGTTCAAGGCGCTGGGCGACCCCGTGCGGCTGCGGCTGCTGTCGATGATCGCCTCGCGGGACGGCGGGGAGATCTGCGTCTGCGACCTGACTCCGGCCTTCGATCTGTCCCAGCCGACGATCTCCCACCACCTGAAGCTGCTGAAGCAGGCCGGGCTGATCGACTCCGAGCGCCGCGGGACGTGGGTGTACTACCGGCAGCTGCCGGATACGACCGACCAGCTCGCCGCCATCCTGACCCGCCCCGGCGCCCCGGCGCGTGAACCTGCCGGGACCGCCCCGTGAGCCGGACGACTGCCACAGCCGCAGGCCCGGAGACGGCCCGGTTGTCATTTCTGGACCGCTTCCTCGCCGTGTGGATCCTGCTCGCGATGGCCGCCGGACTTGGCCTGGGTCACCTCGTTCCGGGCCTGGGGGGCGCGCTCGCGAAGGTCTCGGTCACCGGCGTCTCGCTGCCGATCGCGCTCGGCCTGCTCACGATGATGTACCCGGTCCTCGCCAAGGTCCGTTACGACCGCCTGGACACCGTCACCCGCGATCGCCGTCTGCTCATCCCGTCACTGGCCCTGAACTGGATCGTCGGCCCGGCCCTGATGTTCGCCCTCGCCTGGCTCTTCCTGCCGGACCTGCCCGCGTACCGCACCGGCCTGATCATCGTCGGCCTCGCCCGCTGCATCGCCATGGTCATCATCTGGAACGACCTGGCCTGCGGCGACCGCGAGGCTGCCGCCGTCCTCGTCGCCCTGAACTCGGTATTCCAGGTGATCGCGTTCGCTGCCCTGGGCTGGTTCTACCTGAACACGCTGCCCGGCTGGCTCGGCCTGGAACAGAGGGCACTCAACGTGTCGGCAGGGGAGATCGCCCGCTCCGTCCTCATCTTCCTCGGCATTCCGCTGCTCGCCGGATTCCTCACCCGACGCCTGGGCGAGAAGGCCAAGGGCCGCACCTGGTACGAGACGGAGCTGATTCCCCGCATCGGCCCGTTCGCCCTGTACGGGCTGCTGTTCACGATCGTCGTGCTCTTCGCCCTCCAGGGCGACGCCATCACCTCAAAGCCTCTGGGCGTGGCCCGGATCGCGCTGCCGCTGCTGGTGTACTTCGCGCTGATGTGGGCTGGGTCCATGACAGTCGGTCGTACGCTCGGACTGAACTACCCGAGGGCCACCACGCTGGCGTTCACCGCGGCGGGCAACAACTTCGAACTCGCCATCGCGGTCGCCATCGCCACCTTCGGCGCCACATCCGGACAAGCACTCGCAGGTGTCGTCGGCCCCCTCATCGAGGTCCCCGTCCTCATCGGCCTCGTCCACGTCGCGCTCGCCGCCCGCCGCTACTTCCCCCAGCCCACGCCGACGGCCGCTCCGACCCTCTCCCCGGAAGGTTCCGCCCGTGCCTGAGCTCAGGCCGTCCGCGCTGTTCGTGTGTGTCCACAACGCGGGCCGCTCGCAGATGGCAGCCGCGTTCCTCACCCAGCTCTCGCAGGGCCGGATCGAGGTCCGCTCCGCCGGCTCCGCGCCGGCCGACGCCGTGAACCCGGCCGCCGTCCAGGCCATGGCGGAGGTGGGCATCGACATGTCAGCCGAGGTGCCGAAGGTACTGACCGCCGAGGCCGTGCGGACCTCCGACACGGTGATCACCATGGGCTGCGGCGACACCTGCCCCGTCTTCCCCGGCAAGACCTACCTCGACTGGGAGCTCGACGACCCCGCCGGGCAGGGCGTCGAGGCCGTCCGCCAGATCCGGGACGAGATCGAGCGTCGCGTCCGTGGCCTGCTCGCCCTACTCCTGTCCGACCACTCCTGAACGATGTTGCGCTCCGCCTGGCGCAACGGCTTCGTCCGCGAGGGCGTGCTGCGCTCCTCGGCCTGGGTGATGGGCGAGTTCCTCGATGAGGTGCTGCTCGGGCTCCTCGTCCGGGACTGGAAGCCTGCCGCCCGACGGTCAGGGGCGGGCCGCGGAGCCGACAGGACGGCGATGAGGAATTGATCACCGAGGTTCTGTTGGCGGCTCATCGGCCTTGTGCTTCTCCCGCCGGACGCCGCATCAGGGGTGCGTCCGGACGAGCGATCCGCGCAGGACCGCCAGAGCGCCCGCGGGCTTCACAGGGGGCTCCACATCGGTCACCACCGCCTGCCCCTCCGCCTCGACGTCCGACGAGGCCACGTCCGCCGGTGAGCGGCCGTCGATCAGTTTCATCGAGTCGCGGCACACCCGCTTCCAGCAGACGCGCGGCCGCCAGCGAGGCCCCGCCGGCCCGCCACAGGTCTGCGCCGTGCAGGGGCCGGCGGGCTTGAGGGCCGTGACCATCGGCACCTTGGCGGCACACCGAGCCGATCCTGTCGACGGCCAGAGGAGATCGGCGTGCGCGACGGCGCCGACCTGACGGTCGACAGGTACGAGTTCGCCCCGTCGTGTTCCCCGTCCATGGTTACGGGCATGATCGCTCAGCTCGTCAAGGTGCCCTGGTGGAAGTACATCCGCCAACCCGCATCCGACAGACGCCACAGAGAGCTCCGCCATGCGCGACGCCCTCTGTTGTCGGCGAAGTACGTCAGATGAACGATGCCGGGAGCGAGTGCAACTCCTGTCATGTCGCTGACCGTCACCGGGCAACCCGGGACCACAGAACCGGAACTCGTTACCGTGAGAATCGACGTGGCGTCCCAGCATCGTCCGGACGCTCCGATTTCCATGAACTCGGGGTCAAGAAGCTCCGAGACCAGGGCTGGTGAAGCACGCACATCGGGGTCGAGGAGCCGCATCTCCGACGCCATAGCCGCCTGAACGGCCCGCTCGCTCTCGTCTGCCATGCATGAACCTTACGGACACACTCCGCCCGTCACAGTTGATAGCCGACTGGCCGGGACGGGTACCGACAGTTTCATCAGTTTCGCCGGCAAGCGGGGCCAACTGCCGTCGGAACCCGTGCACACAGGCTGTCACCTGTGCTGAGACCGACAACCCTCGCCGGGTTGCCGATCGCCCCGGCCCGGCTATCGAACGGGCTCTGGTGCCGTGGCGGCCCGATCATCGAAATCCCGGCGGGCAGCCAGGACTTGCTGGGCGTGCTCCACGGACCATGCGCCGATGGCACTGGTCAGCCGTCCTGCCTCGACCCCGAGCTCGGTCAGTCCGTACTCCACGCGAGGCGGAACCGTGGGGTAGACCGTGCGGTTCACGAGGCCATCCCGCTCCAACGCGCGCAGGGTCTGGGTCAGCATCTTCTGCGTGATCCCGTCCAGGAGTCGCCGCAGTTCGCTGAAGCGCATGGGCCGGTCGTGCCGACGGAGCGCCCCCAGGACGTACAGCACCCACTTGTTGGCCAACATCTCGACGACGGTGCGCGAAGGGCAGTCGCGACGGTAGACGGCGGCCCAGTCCTCGGGGGTCTCACTCCTGTTGGTTTCCATGAGGTACCTAGATATCAATCAGGTGCCTACTTCACAAGAGGTACCGATGCCGTTGAGGATGGTGATCGCAATCCCCCGAGCAAGCCGACAAACCGAGGAGAGTGCCCGTATGCCCATCCGCATGCGCGCGGTCAGCCAGCGCAGTTACGGCGGCCCGGAAGTTCTGGAGGTCGTCGAGACCGGCCTTCCGACGCCAGGTCCGGGCGAAGCGCTGGTGCGCGTCCACGCGGCCGGAGTGAATCCGGCCGACTGGAAAATCCGTTCCGGAATGGTGCGGAAGTTCGGTGCCCCTCCGTTCACCTTGGGACTCGACCTGTGCGGAGTGGTGGAGGCAGTCGGCGAACAGGCGACACGATTCCAGCCCGGCGATGAGGTCTACGGCTGCGCATTTCCGCCCCGCGGCGCCTATGCCGAATACGTCGTCGTGCCGGTGGAAGCGCTCGCCGCCGTGCCGGCGAGCATCGACCATGTGCACGCCGCAGCAATGCCGGTCGCGGCGCTCACCGCTTGGCAGTCGCTCGTGCGGGTCGCCGCCGTCGGCGCCGGGCAGCGGGTACTTGTCCATGCGGCGGCCGGCGGGATCGGCCATCTCGCCGTACAGATCGCCAAGGCGCACGGCGCATACGTCATAGGCACCGCCCGGGAGGGCAAGCACGCGTTCCTGCGTGGCCTGGGCGCCGACGAACTCGTCGACTACGCCACCACCGACTTCGCAGCCGTCGCACGTGACATGGACGTGGTCCTGGACCCGATCAGCGGCGACTACGGACCCCGGTCGCTGGACACGCTCAAGCCGGGCGGAATCCTCATCGATGTGCGCGGCACCGGTCCCGACCGGGCCGTTGTCCAGGAGCAGGCCGAGGCGCGCGGCCAGCGGTTCGTCGAGTTCGGGTTCAGCCCGTCCGGCGCCGATCTGGAGAGCATCGCCAACCTGGTGGAACACGGCAGCCTGCGCGTTGCCGTCGATCAAGTTCTGTCACTCGAAGACGCGGCCAAAGCGCATGAACTCAGTGAGTCCAACCACGTGAGAGGAAAAATCGTTCTCACTCCCTAGGGGCGTTCGTCCAGTTGACTCATCCCCGGTTGACGGGTTGTACACGGTTCTTGCGCCGCTTGGTCTTCGGCGTGGCTCCTCGCCGGATCGACGAGGAGTACCAGCCAAGGGGACAGCCGTCCTTGCGCGTCGGTCACCTGTAGAGCTGGACTCGCTTCCGGAGGAGCTGGAATACGGCTCGGCCGAACAGTTCCTCCGCGAACGGTTACTCCTCACAGCCGTCCGACGACTGTGCTGCCCACACCGTGACGGAACGCCGAAAGACCAACGAACGCGAGGTGGCTCGTAGCCTCAAGGAGGCGGTTGCAGAACTACGAGGTCGACTGGCCCGCTCGGCCGGCTTCTGCTTGCAACTTGCGAGCTCGCTCGGCAGGGTCGTAGTTCGGCCCGACACCCTCGATCAGCAGCAAGTCGCCCTCGATGTGGTCGGTACGCAAACGCAGGATGGCCCGGTAGGCCGGCGAGCCGTACCAGGCGCGGGCCTCGGCCAGGCTGGGAAACTCAATCAGCACCATGCTGCCGGGCCACCTGCCCTCTATGACCTCGGCCGGCGGACCGTGGATGACGAAGCGGCCCGCGAAGGGGTCGAGGGTTGCCTGGATGCGCTCCAGGTACTCGATGACGTCGGAGTGATTCCGGCGACTGCGCAGATGAGCGAAGCCGTAAGCGGGCACCACGGGGCTCCTTCGGTTCGGGGGGTGAGCGATGACCGCGAACGTAGCTGAGCGAGGTTGGGCGGTGCGATTACCTCAGAGGGAATTGCCGCAACATCGAGGAACACCTCAAGGCCGGCGCCGCCCACCGTTCTACCTCTCACGGAATGGGTGCCAGAACCCGGTTCTCGGCCTCTGGCACAACTCTGTGGACCGAGCACGCTGACCAATCGGTTGGGGATGGTCGTCCTGGCCGGCTGAGGCCGGCCCCTTCCATCCCATACGGGGTGGGGGCCATCCCGTGAGGGCGAGGTTGTACAGCCGGGCGGTGCCGAGCATGGCGGTGTGAAGGCCGTCGCCTTGAGGCGGCAGTCGCGAAGGATCTTCCAGGTCTTCATCCGGGCAACGGTGTGCTCGACGCGGGCACGGACTTGTTTGTGCGAGCGGGTGGTGCTGCTGTTTCCAGCTGGGCAGTTCCTCGCTGGCCCGGCGCCGGTGCGACACCAAGGGGTCCGGTGTTCGGATAACCGCCGTCGGCGAACGTCATGGTCGTGTCGACGGCGCCCTTGGCCCCGGATTCCTCCCACGCCTTGCAGTTGTTGCGGTTGCCTGGCGAAGGCCGGCCGGCCACGACAACCATTCGTCGCGGCGCGATGGCCGGATGGCGCTCCTCTCGACCCGCCTCGCGGCCCTGAAATTCCAATGACGACCTTCCCCGCCCAACTTCGGACGCTGGCCGAAGAAGGCCTCGCACGCATTCAGCGAAGAGTCATGACACAGCGTCACTAGTCGCAGAAGTCGAGCCAGAGCCAGCACTGTTTCGACGTCGGGGGCGCCCCACGGGGGGATCGGAGTGTGCCCCTTCGACGGGCGACCCCTGATGGGGGAGCGTCGGTAGTCGCGGGTCAGGACAGCAGGAGCACAGCGGCGGAGGCGGCTGCCGTGGATGCCGTGCGGCCTGTTCTCGGGCAGCGGTTGCTGGTCGAGCGCGTTCACGCAGGCCGCCGGCTCGCACATGTCGCGGCGTCATCGAAAAAGGCCACCATCACGGGCGGCGAACTGGGTGCGGTGCGACTACTTGGGCCGCGCGTCGGCATCCACTCGCCCCGCTGCGCCCGGCGCGCCGCCCTGTTCCATCGCGGCTGCCCTGCAGCCGAGAGTCTCAGACGCGTCAGGCAGTCGACCTTCCAGGTGCGCGAAGTGTCCTGCGGACGGCGTCGCGGAGCCAGTGGTGGGCTCCGTCGGCTGCATGGCGGGGATGCCAGGCCATGCCGATGGTCAGTAGCGGCAGAGGCAGGGGGATATCGAGGAGGTGCAGCCCGAGGGTGGTGGCGTCGGCGGTGAGGGGGGAGGGGGTCGCGCCGGAGAGTGCTGCGGGGACCAGGCAGACGACGTCGCTGCGGGCGGCCAGGGCCATCGCGGCCAGATGGCTGGGGAGGACAACAGCGACCCGTCGGCGAAGGTCGCGCTCGGCCAGGGCGGTGTCGAGGGGACCGGTGAACCGGCCGCGGCGGCTGACCGCTACATGGTCGGCGGCAGCGAAGAGGGCTGGGGTCAGGGGTTCCTCGGTCAGGGGGTGACCGGTCCGGACGGCCGCCACCATCCGCAGGGTCAACAGCTCTTCCACCTGGGTTTCGGGATCGACGTGGTCGATGGAGCCGACCTCCAGGTCGATCCGGCCGTCGCGCAGGGCGGGCCCGGCCTCCAACTCCTCGGCCCGGAACCGCAAGGAGATCCCTGGCGCCTCGTGCCGGGTCAGTCGCAGCAGACCGGAGGCCAGTGCCGCACCGACCAGGTCGGCGGCCTGGAGAGTGAACGTGCTGCGCAGGGTGGCGGGGTCGACAACAGTGCCGGGGGCGAGGAGTGCTCCCAGACTGCGCACCACCGCAGCGGCCTCGTCGCGCAGGGCCCGGGCGCGCGGAGTGGGGACCATGGTCTGTCCTGCCCGGACGAGGAGGGGGTCCTGAAGGATGCGGCGCAGGCGGGCGAGGGTGCGGCTCATGGCAGCCGGGGAGGTGTGCAGGCGGGCGGCGGCGCGCGTGACGCTCTGCTCAGTCAACAGAGCGTCGAGCGCGACGGCGAGGTTGGCGTCGATGACCGGGTCAGAGCTGTTCACCAGGGTAATTCCATTTCAGGCAATGATTGCGTGCTGAAGTTCCCATTGTGGCATTGCCGCGGTTCTCAGCAGGATGAAGGCGTACCGATCCGGCACGACCTACGAGGTTCTCATGATCGTCATCACTGCTCCCACGGGGAACATCGGCCGCCACCTGCTGCCCCTGCTCCTGGAGGCCGCCCCCACCCACGGTGAGGAACTGCGGGTGATCGCACGCGACCCCGCTCGCCTTCCTGACGCGGTGCGCGCACGCGTCGAGGTAGTAATCGGCTCGCACGGTGACACCGAGGTCGTCGACCGGGCCTTCGAGGGCGCGGACGCCGTCTTCTGGCTCGTCCCCCCGGACTCATCTCTGGCCCCGACGGACGCTTACTGCGGCTTCACCCGCCCCGCCGTGAAGGCGCTCGCCGTCCACGGCGTCGGGCACGTCGTCGGCGTCTCCGCGCTCGGCCGCGGCACTCCGGTCGCCAACCGCGCCGGACTCGTCACCGCCTCCCTCGACATGGACGACCTCATCGCCACAACCGGCGTCGCGTACCGGGCCCTCGCCAACCCCTCCTTCTTCGAAAACCTCCTGGAGGAGGCCGACTCGATCCGCGAGAAGGGCGTTTTCACCGACGCCGTCGACGCCGACCGCAAAGCCCCGCTTGTCGCCGTCGCCGACATCGCCGCCGTCGCCGCCCGCCTGCTGTTGGACCGCTCCTGGGCCGGCATTGACAACCTGCCGGTTCTCGGGCCCCAGGACCTGTCCCCCAACGACCTGGCCCGCATCATGACCGAGCAGCTGGGCAGCCCCGTCCGATACGAGTGTCAGCCGATCGAGGACCTGCGCACCACTCTCCTCGGTTACGGCCTCGACGAGGCGTTCGTCCAAGGCATCGCCGACATGAAGCAGGCCAAGGACAACGGCCTCGACGCCGGCGTCATTCGTACCGCGGACACCGCGTCGCCCACCACCTTCGCGCAGTGGTGTGCCCAGACCCTCAAGCCCGCCGTCCTGTCCTGACCCTCCGCCGGCGCATCACCGGAAGTCCATGGTGCCCACCACATCGAGACCACCTGCCACTTGGGAAGGACCCGTCATGTCCACCGAGGAAGCCGAAGCAACGGTGACCGCTTTCATACTCGTCAAGACCACACCTGAATGGCTTGCCATGACCGTCCAGGAGCGGGTGAACGCCTTCACCACCCAGGTCATCCCCGCGATCGAGGCCAAAACCACCGGCGTCCGGTCACGTTTCTACGACACCGAGTTCTACTCCGCACGCGTCACCGACGTCTGGGTCTGGGAAGCAGACGATCACCACGCCTACCAGCTCCTCATCGACGCGCTGCGAGAGACTCCCTTCTGGGACCGCTACTTCGAGGTCGTCGACCTGCTCGTCGGCACCGAGAACGGCTACGCCCGCACCTACGGCCTCGACGCCGTAGCCACCATCACCACCTGACACGGCCCACTCCGCCGTGACCGGGCCCGGTGTCCGCCACAGAAGCGCCACAGGTACCTGACGTTCCATGGGCCGCCTCCCAAGAGGCGGCCCATGGGCGCCTGTCTGTGCGGGCCGATGCGTTCTTCGAGCTCACCGAGGCGCTGTTGTGTGCGGACGGCGGTGCGGGCCGGCCGAGTTGCCGCTGCTCGTCGAGCACCAGCGCAGGTACGGCGGCAGCTGTACGGCGCGTCGAACCACGGCCCGCGCGACACCGAGACCCAGCGTGACCTGCTGGTATCGCTGCCGCTGCCCCAAGAGCGGACGGCCGCCCAAGCACGGCAAGGAGTTCTGCCTGGCCAGGCCCGAGTATGGCCGGAGGCGTCCGTGGTGACGGTGAACGGCACACCCTGCTATGGCAAACCCGAGGGCTGGTCCTGGGACCGGCTTGGTCCGCGGTTGCAGTAGCCTGCTGCCTGGATCGATCATGACAGCGGACTGCCCGTCATCGAAGGCACGTTGATCCGGCTCCACGGCGATCACTTGCCCGGCTACCGCGGCTCACCGCCGGTCTGGCTGTGGTCCTCCGCTACCGGCGCCACCCCGGCCGGGGGCGGAAGACCGAGGTCCTGGCCTTCCTGGGGGAGGGGATGTCGAACACGCGGATCGACCGCCTTCATCTGTCGGAGGCCACGGTCTAGGGGTATGCGCCGCGCATTCTGCACAAGCTGTGCTGTGCGAACCGCACCCAGGCCGGCCTGACCGCTCATGACGCGGGAATCGTCGGCGCCCCCGCCGCGGTGAAGAACGTGGTGCCCGGCCGGTTGCCGCCCCTGTGACGATGCAGCACCATACGGGGATGCGCTTCTCGATCAACATTCCGAACTTCGGGGAATTCGCCGATGCCAGGACGGTGGCGAAAGCGGCGGTGGCGGCCGAACAAGCGGGCTGGGACGGGCTGTTCATCTGGGACCATGTCGTGCACGACAAGCGACAGCACCGGGGCCGCGCCTTCGGGGATCCCTGGATGCTGCTGACAGCCGCGGCGTTGGCGACCTCCCGGATCAGGCTGGGGACGCTGGTCACGCCGGTCGCCCGGCGCCGCCCGCAGCAGCTTGCCCGGCAGGTGGCCACGCTGGACGCACTCAGCGGCGGGAGGGTGGTCTTCGGGGCGGGTCTGGGCGGTCCGGTCGATGACGAGTACGGGAGCTTCGGCGAGACGACCGACCTGGTGGTGCTCGCCGAGCGTCTGGACGAGGGCCTTGACCTGCTGCGGCGTTACTGGTCGGGCGAGCCGGTGAATCACGAGGGGCGGCACTACCAGGTCCGCGACGTGACCTTGCTGCCCGCCACGGTGCAGCGCCCCCGTCCACCGGTCTGGATCGCCGGATTCTGGCCGAACCGTCCGCCGATGCGGCGAGCCGCCCACTGGGACGGCGCTGTCCCGCTGTTCACTTCCGCCAGGCACGGGCACATCCCGCCGGCGGACCAGGTCCGCGACCTTGTCGCCTACGTCCGCAGGCACCGCGAGGGCCCGGCCGATACGCCCTTCGAAATCGTTCTCGGCGGCGCCAGTCCCGCAGACACCGCCGGGGCACGCGACGTGATCGGGCCACTGATCGACGCCGGCGCCACCTGGTGGGACGAACGGCAGGTTCAGGGCGGCAACGACCTCGACCGGCTCGTTCCTGTCCTGCGCCGGATAGAGCAGGGCCCACCCGCCTTCTAGGGACTCCGGCCGTCGCCGGATCACCGCGATGCCGTCATCGCCGACCGTCGTGTCCCACGCCAGCGGTGCGGACGCCGTCGTGATCAGCCGTTCCGGTCCGCCGGTGAACAGGTCCAGCGGGATCGGCTCCGGCGCCAGCAGGGCGCACAGCCCCAGCAGTCGCACCGCCTGCGGCTGCTCCCGCTCCAGCCTGCGCACACTGCGCTGCCACAGCGTCGCGACGACCACCGCCGGTCGGTCGGCTCGCCCCGCGAGATCATGTCCTCCAACCGCGATGTCAGCAGGACCAGATAGTCCTCCGGCGAAGTCTGGTTGTCGCCCATGTAGCCGGCTGCCTGCTCCAACGCGAGCGGCAAGTCCCCCAGTTGCTCTGCTATCCGGTTCCGCCGTCTCTGCGGTCGGTACCGGGCACCCGCCGGACCTGAAAACACTTCCCGGGCCGTACGTGCGCCGACGGTGACCGATCAGGCCCTCCCACGGCGGTCACCTCGGGTGCCCGCCGTGAGTCAGCCCTGCGGGGGGCACGGCTGAGGAGACGTGTCCGCTCCTCCGGCGAAGGGGTTGCCGTGCCTGGGAAGCTCTCCGCCCGGCGGCAGGTACCGCAGCCGGCCGCTCTCGTCGGTCACCGGCGTGAACCCGGCGGCCGCCAGCCGGGCGGCGTACTTGGCCCTGTAGCGCCGTCCGGCGATGTTCGCGACGGGTACGAGGGACATCAGTACGACCCAGACGACGCCGGCGACGACGAATGAAGTGGTGTCCGCGCCGAGCCCGGCGACGGCACTCACGACCAGCACGGTGATGCCGAGACTCGCGATGATCAGCCGCTGCTTGTCGGAGTACTCGGCGGTGAGGTCGAACGTGATGCGGGCCTTGAGGAGCTGGAACGCGTCGGGCACGAAGGGCGGCAACGCGCCGCCGTCAACGGCGTCAGGGTACTGCGCCCAGTTGTGCGCGGCCCGCGCGCGGGCCTGCGGGCCGGGGTCGGCCACGAGGGACATCACATACCCGTCGCTCCGCCGTACGTCGGCGTACTGGTAACCGAACTGCTCGGCGACAACGCCGAGTTCGGCGATTTTGTCTATGGATGACATACCGCTGGTGACCTTAACGGGCTCTCCGGTCGCCATCTCACGCAGCATCTTGCGCACATCCCGTGTGCTCACAGGCCCCCCTGTCGCTGACAACGTTGGCAGCTTTCCACAGCCGCGCGTCCTCACGACACAAGGATGGCACAGGAGTTCATCAAGTGAGACCTTGGAACGCGCCCGCCCGGTCTCGCCTCATCCGGCCTTCCGCGGCCTGCCTCGCGCGCAGCTCGGCCAGGTGATCAGCCAAACGGCGAGGGTCGCCCGGACGATTCCCCAAAAGCGGTGGCCAGCGCCGAGGAGACCCACGAGGCGGTCACCAACGGCCAGGGCGTGGCACGGCTGGCCTCAGGCAACGCCCCGCTGGTCGTCCAGGACGAGGTGATCGTCCTGCCGGTCCGGGGTCTCTCAGTACGAACCGCAGGTGCTGCTCCGCAGCGCGCATGCCGTCGCCGGCGGCGGGACCGGACATCCGTGCGCGGCCGAAACGCTTTCGGCGTCTCATCGAACAGCGTGTTCGCGGATCGTCGGAAGAACCCTCCGAGCGATGTCGAGGAGAGCGCTGTCGTCCGGGAGGGCTCCGGACGTGCTCCACGCGGTGATCTCGTAGTAGCCGCCCCGGTCATGACGGTCGAGGGCAACGGACAGCGTCCTGGCCAGGGGGCCTTGTTCGACCGGTCCGCTGGATCCGCCACTCCCGAAGCTGATCTGGACCTTCATGGTGTGATCCGAGAAGAGGACCGCGGGCCGTCCGAGAACCTCAAGGGACTTGATGTCCTTCTCCTCCCCGAACTTCATCAGCTTCACGTACTGGTCAGTCGTCAGTTCGTTGTATGTGGCCGAGACATTCACGGTGTACGTGTCGAGCCTGACCTCGGCCTCCGGCTGGGCGACCTTCCCATCAGTCAGGGGAGCGGTGTTGCTGGTGCCGGAAGCACTCGTTACGGTCTCTCCAGGTGTTCCGAGGAGCTTGGCAAGGTCTGGCCGGTCGAGCGCCTCGCACAACTCTTCACCGGTCACAGGCTGGGGCGTCTCCTTGTAGGCCTTCGGCAGCTCCTCGTCTTCTCCGCCCGAACACGAGGCGGCCTGCGGGGTGCTGTCATCGGACGGCATCACATGTGGGCCCACCCACAGCGCGGCCGCGAGTGCCCCGAACAGGGCCACGGCCGCGACGGCCTGGCCCCACACGTTGGGCTCCTTCTCGGGAGTGTTCGGGCAGGGACGCGGCCCGGCTCCGGCCCGGGCGGCAGGTTCGACCGCTGCCGCTGCCGCTGCCGCTGCCGCGGAGGCCGCCGGACTTGGGTTTCCGCGTGCGCGCAGGGCTCGAACCACCGCGTGGACGCGTATTGCGGTGAAGACGAGGAAGACCACGCCGAGACCGGCCGCGACCCAGTCGTGATCGCGGACGGCGAGATACATGATGCGTACGCCGAGAATGGACCCGACCGCGATGAGCAGAGGCTCGCGGATCCAGAACGGCAGGAGACGGAGGAGGAAACCGAGCATCCCGTGATCTCACCAGAACAAGACCACATTCACCGTGGTGGAAGCCACAGTTCCGGGCACGTGCTGGGCCTGCCGAAGCAGAAGCCGCCAAGCCGACGATCCCGAGATCGCTATCGGGACGGCAACGGGTGCAGGCGCTTGAGGTCGGCTCCTCGCCTTCAGCGTCCTGCTCGCCCTGCCCGCGCTGATTGTCTCCGAGTTCTTCCAACGATGTTCGACCAGGGCGCCGCCGGCTCAGCGCCCGGCGTGTCATTTCTTGGCCTCAGACAGCGGCCGGACGAGGGCCCTGTCCGCTGATGGCCGGGAGCGCAGCTCAGTAAATGCTGAACTCCCCGGTCTTGGCGGCTGTTGGCATCGCCGTATCCACCACCGACAGGTGGGTCCTGAGCAGACCGGTGCTCTTGACGTCAGGGGAGACGCACATGACCAGCAAACAGATCACGCTGTCCCTCGCCGCCCGCGTACGCCTCAAGCACGGCGTCGGCGACGCGCTGAACACCGCACCTACGCGCTCGGCGATCGAGTTGAGCGAGGTGCCCGGCGAGGCCGGCAACCCGCTCGACGCTGGTGAGAATTGTCTGTGCCACGCGGTGCACCTCCTCTCATTTTGACGGTCAGGCTCGGAGCAGCCGGTTGACCTCACGCCGGACGGCGTCGGGGGCACGGCCGGCCTTCTCCAGCTTGCTGGTCCGGACGGCTCCGCCGCCCCATGTGCCGACGATGACCCATCGGGACCCTTGCCGTACCTGTCGTACCTCCCGTACCTGCCGACGCTGACGTCGTTGGCGGCCTCGGTGATGGACTTCTAGGCGGGGGTGGTGCGCGGGGAGGAGGTAGGCGTGTCGGCGGACTTGAAGGAGTCGTAGGCGTCCTGCGCGGCCTTGAGGACGTTGTCGTAGATCGTGTCCATGTACGGACCGGCGCACTCGGTCGACGACCAGTGATGGTGGTAGAAGAAGTTGCTCTTCGAGGGTCGCTCGCCGATCACCTTGAAGAAGAGCCATCCCGCGAGACGAGCAGCGCTCTTCCACGTGGCGTCGGCGACGGTCCAGGCGGGGGCGAGCGTGGCATCCGCCATCTCGATGGAGATGGTCTCCTGGTTGCCTGTTTGGTTGCCGACGGCCCAGGCGTACTCGTTGACCTTGACGTACTGGGCGACAGCACCGGCGGAGTCGACGTCGAAGTGAGCAGAAGCCGGCCGCGTCTTCCAGAGGTTGAGGACGCCTTCGTGCGAGAAACGGCCGGCATTGTGGTGGAGGGTGACCGACTTCTTCGTATAGGCGATGTGGGTGACGTGTCCGGTCGCACTCAGCTGATCGATGAGGTTTTTGACGGGCTTGTCGTAGGCGATCACGGCAGTCACCTGTCGCCCATCCGCGACGGCGTCACCCTCGAAGCCGGTGCAGCCTTCGTCCTTCTCGACGCCTTCCTCCGCGAAGCTCTCGAAGTCGCTCTCGGGGAGCACGTCCGCGGTGTCGAATCCGGGCCCGTCAGCGGTCTCTCGCTTGAGAGCCGCCTTCATGTCCTCGGCGTCGAAGTTCTCTTCGGGCATGGATGCCTCTTCTCTACTGGTTGCGAATTCGGAGTGCGTCGCTGCTGGCGATACCCACGACTATCACCAGAGTTTCGTGTCCCCAGGTTTACGTTCGACGAACTTACGGGGAGCTTGTCTCTCGTCCCCGTAGTGAAATGACATCGCGGGGCGCCTGCGGCCGGCCGTGGGCGGAGCAGTCCGGCGCGATAGTTGACGTCGCGCTCCGGCATCGCCATGTGGCCAAACCAGTTCGCGGCCACGTTCTCCTGCGGTGTGGTCTCCGCCATCTGCCACGGTCAAGCGGCCCTGGTAGATCTGCAGCGCTCCGGCCAATATCTGATCTCCGGCAAGAAGGTCACCGCCTTCTCTCACGAGAGCGAGCGCGCCCGCGGTCTCGACAAGGTCGTGCTGTTCTCTCTCCAGCACGCGCTCGAAGCACGGGGAGCTGCGTACTCCTGCACATCCGGCACAGCCAGTGCTCTGACCGGGAACGTTGACCGGGTTGGCGGCGGCGGGGCCGGAACCGGTTGGATGAGAGGGACATCCGACGGGTTCGGGGGCGTGGTGGCGGAGCTGGTCAAGATCAGGAGGCTGACCGACCAGGGCCAGCAGTTACAACGGATCGTGCGCCGGGGCAGCACCAACACAGTGCGCTATCGACGGGCGATAATGCTGCTGGCCTCGGCCGGCGGCAACCGAGGTGGCGCACGCAGGAGCGCGCACAACCGACAGATGCGTCACAAGTGCGCGTTTTACGCGTTCGGGTCCCAGTCTGCGAGCTGTTCCATCGGCTCGGTGTCGCCGGTGGTCTCCAGGCCGTCGAGCGGAACGCGCTCGTAGAAGTAGAGGACCAGTTCGCTCGCTGCGCCTCGCATCGCCATGTCGCCCGGCTCCGCGTCGGCGGCGAGGTCGTCGCAGCGGACGCCGTCGGCGTTGAGGGTCAGGCGCCAGGAGCGGCCCTCGGTCGTGTGCAGGTCGATGGTCGCCGGCTTGAACGGCCAGGGGACGGTCGTCGCCGAGACGGTCGTCAGGAACTCGTCGACGCCCTCGACCGCGACGTCCGCCGGCAGCGGCTGTGCGGCCCCCTGGGTGAGCTGGGCGTCGTAGGTGTGGACGGTGATCTCCTGGATCTGGTGCCGGGCCACGGCTCCGCTGGTCTCCGGGGCCTGCGAGCGGCCCCACCAGGTCCAGCAGCCGCGGTCCGGGCCGGCCTCGCGCATCGCGTCGAGCATGAGCTCGGTCGACTCGGCGAGCCAGGCGTCCAGGGCTTCGCGGTCGCGGGGCGCGGTCGGGGCGCCCTTCGGGTCCGTCCTCGCCGGGGGCTCAGCGCCCGGGCCCGCCGCGACGATGGCGGCCTGGCGGCGGCGGCCGTCGCCGAGGTGCTGCGCCAGTTCGCGCAGCGTCCAGTCCGGGCAGGCCGGGACCTGGACGTCAAGGTCGGGGGCGGACGCGATCGCGGCGCGGAACGCGGCCGAGCGGTCTTCGATCAGCCGCAGGACCTCGGGGAACTCCAAAATGTTTTGCACCTCGGTTGTGTACCACGGCGCTCCGGCCGCCGGGTAGCGAATTTGTCGGACGAACGCGTCGACGGCCGGGCGGAGCGCCGGCGCCGATCCGTCCACCTGCCGGCCTAGGCCTTCGGGCGAGCGACCCTGCAGAGGCAGGCCGTTCACGCGGCTCTCGGTGAATGTCCTCCCTCCCCAGCGAAGGCCCTTTTCGCTGCGGATGCGCGCGCGTTCCTTGCGTTGGGCGGCCAGGACGTCGGGATGGCGGGCGTTCGCGTTGCGCCAGCGCAGGTAGGCGTGCAGCGCGCGGGTCTTGACCGTGTGGTTCGGGTAGTTCGAGTCGGCGAGCGTGAACTGCCGCCGCGGTCCGAAGTGCGCCTCGATCGGGTTCGCCCAGGACGCGTTGGCGGGCGTGATGCACAGGTGGACGTTGTTGTTTCTTCGCCCGGCGCAGGATCTTCTTGCCGTTGTGGGCTGACAGGTTGTCGAGGATCACGTGGACCCGGGCGCCGTCCGGGGCGGGCGGCGCGGATCGAACGAAGCTCCGCCACCACGCCCCCAAACCCGTCGGATGTCCGTCTCATCCAACCGGTTCGGCGCCGCAGCCGCCAACCCGGTAAACGTTCCCGGTCGGAGCACTAGCGACCTGATGACGAACGGCGATGCTGCGGAGTTCCCCCAGGGGTAGCTCCTGCTGCGCGCAAGCGGGTGTCTTCTGCGCCGAGTCCGCTGCACCCGGTGTTCGGCTCGTGTGCTGCCTACAGCCCCGGAGCGTCGAATCCGTTGAGGACCCATAGCGCGCCGGAGTACCACAGCAACCCGATGGCGCAGATGAGGACGCTGCCAGCGACTGGCAGCACCCAGCCCGGCAGGTGGCGGCTGCGCACCACGAGCACCTTGGCGACGAACGCGCCGTACAGCACGCAGCCGGCAACCGAGTGAAGGAAGACTCGCGTGCTCGCGGTCTCCACGCCGTAGGTGCTGACACAGTGGAACGCGATGGGCACCGACAACAGGAAAGCGAGCAGTCCCAGTACACGGTGTCCGGTACGCACGGTGCGAGGCGCGGCTGCGATGCCGGGAAGGCGGTGGTACATCCACAAAGCCAGCAGGAGCTGGACGAGCGCAAGGCCGAACAGGGCGCTTCCCAGACGAGCCTTGAGGTCGACCGTGTCGTTGCCCTGGGTGCCGAACAATCCCATCCCGTACTGGGGGCTGTGGTGGCGCCCGGTCACCCAGATCGCCACCGCGACGGCCACGGCTGCGCCCAGCACAAGCGCGGCGGCGCCTGCGGTGGACCACCCCCCGGAAGAACGGTGGCCTTCGGCCCTCATCGCGTCCGCTGAGCGGCTGCGGATTCGGCGGTGTTCAACTCACTCCCACCTTCCTGCCATCGCCGTCGAGCACCAGCCAGGCGGCGCCGAACTGGTTGAGGTCCTGGCCAATGGTGTCGCCCGGCTTGGACTGTTCGGCGTACCGTAGAGCGGATGCCCGTGGAGGGTGACCTGCAATTTTGCCGTCAGACCGCTTCGTCGCGCACAGCAGCCCGGACTCAGCCGAGCCGCCTGCCGTCGGGTTACCGGACGTGAGCAGCGGCGGCAAGGCCGCAGCACACGCACCGTTGCAGGTCGACTTCGTCGAGATGTCCGCCTCGAACAGGTACAGGGTGTGGCCCTTCGCGTCGACCAGGATCGTGCCGAGCTTGCCGGCCTTGGCGGTCTTGACCATCGCCCGCGAGCCGGCCAGCGCCCCATGCAACGACAGTCAGACGGGTGCGCCTCACCACAGCTCGACAGCATCGGTCGTGGATCGAGGGCCGCCCGGCCGCCATAGGCGATACTCCCCGCGGCTGCGGCCTTCCGTTCCCCATGGCACCGCAGCACCCGGAGATTTCGCTCAGATGGACGCTGGTCGCAGGCGACCGGCTCCAGAACCCGACCGCTCCAGGAGCCTCAGACAACAGCACAGCAGGTGGTGGGCAGTGGCTCCTTCGGCGCTGCGCACTCCGAGGTCGGTGGGCTGCGTCCGCTCCCATGTTCGGAGCAGCGCACCGGGGCCGGGAAGCGGGAGAGGGGCCCGTCGCTCATGCGGTACACGCCGCAGGCGCGAGTGGTGTGAGCGCCGGGTGTGGTGACGGCGGGCCAGCTGCGCAGTGCTTCCCACATGGCTCATGTGCCACGCGGGCAGACTGTCCCCGATCACTCCTCCGGTTGCTCCCTCGCAGGCGCAGGTGGTGGTGACGCAACGGTGTCCTCGGCCGTGGCCCGCGGACTTTGCTCGTCGGCCGGCACGTAGACCGGCCAGAGCGGCCGTTCCATCGACGCTTGGGCGACTGAGGATGTCGGTGGCGTTCTGGCCCAAGGCGGGGCAGGTGAAGATGGTCAGGCCGGTCTTGGACGGACACGGTGGGACCCGCCGCGGATGAGTTCTGCGTCGGTCGCATCGATGCCGGCGAGGGTCTGGGACGTCGGGCGCGATGGACGGCCGCGAGACATGGGTACTGGTTCTTGGGCCTTACGGCTTGGTGAGGAACTCGTTGAGGGCGTCTGCGATGCCGGTGGCGATGGTGTGTTGACCGGTTGTGCTGTCGGCGATGCTGCCTTCGGCCGGGTTGCTGATGAACAGCGGTTCGACGAGTGCGCCGGGCATGGCTGAGGGATGGTCGTTGTAGCCCTGCTTGCGCGGCCCGAGCACGACCAGGTGGCCGTAGGCGGCGGCTTTGGATGTCAGTGTGCTGCCGCCGGTGCTGTTGCTGGTGGCCGCTCGGTCGGATACGTGCCAGCCATGGGTTGCCAGGGCCGCGACGATGTCGTGTTGCAGCAGACCGGCGAGTTTCCGGCTCCGGGCTGAGAACGACCGGTCGGCATCGAAGAAGGTGAGGGCGCCACCGGTACTCGCATAGCTGTCCAGGTTGAAGTGGACTGACACGAGCGCGGAGGCAGTGGAGAGGTTCGCACACCGTGCGCGAGCGACCAGGTCCTTGTGTACGCCGCTGGGCGACATGACCTTTCCGGACAGGTCCTTGCCGGACAGACGGGCGACCGCGCTGTCGCCGGTGCGGGAGACCGCCACCCGATAACCCTCAGCACGCAGAAGCTGTGTGGTGTCCAGCACCGTGGCGAGCGTATCGGTCTTCTCCTCGGTCCGCCGGCCTGTAGTAGTCACGCCCTGGCCGCCCGGATCGGGGCCGCCGTGTCCTGCGTCGAGGAACACGGTGCGATGCCGGTTTCCCGAGGTGGGCGCGAACACCATGCACGCGCCGGGAGCGAACGCGGCAGGATCCAGCGCGGCACGCGGGGGCACACGCGTCGCCGATGACGCGTGGTGGTGTGCGGCGACGCGGCGGTTCCCTGTCGTGGCGGTGACGAGCGCGGCCAAGGTGGCGCCGACACCGAGGGCAGCGGTGCTCAGCCATATGCCGCGTATCGCTCGCCTTCGCGCGCCGCCCGTCGAGGCGCCCTGGTTGACCTCGGATATGGCCGTCGGCTCGTCCTGCCCCTCCAGCGGCGGAGTGGGATCGCCAGTAGCCATAAGCATTGCGTCCTGTCTCTCCGGAAACGAACAGACGTTCGGTGTTCGCGCCCCCCTGGCACCACATGGGAGGCACAGACAGCGACGCCGCGTTGCTGCTCGGCTCTGTGGCGAAGCGAGATCGACCGTGTCTCAGGAGCGCCGCCCCGACCGTGACAAGTGAACCCGGACTTCCCGCGCGCTGCCATGCCACCGCAGCCGTTCGGGCGACGCCACTGCGCGACTGATGTGCGCACCCATGGGTGCGCACATCAGTCGCGCAGTGGCACTCAGTCGAGGAACGTCGGGGGTCCCGGTCATCGAAGGGGGCCGGGGACGTTCGGGTGGGTGTCGGCCGGGGCTGCCGCGTGGACCGGGTGAGCCGGGGGACTGGGTGGAACGGCGGAGTGTGTGGTGCGGGTGGTGTCCAGCTGCGCAGGCGGTGTCAGTGCTGCAGAGCTGGTGAGTCGGCGGGCGCGTGTCGCGTGGCGCTGCGGTAGGTGGATATGCCCAGAGCGAGCATCCAGTAGCTGAAAAGCGCGCCCACCAGGGCGGTAGTGCCCCAGCCGTTCGCCGCGTAGAAGTGCGCGGGGGTGTTGCCGAAGAACAGTGAGGGCACGAAGACCAGGTTGACCGCTGCCAGGACGAAGGCAGAGCGGCCGGTCCAGGGCGGCAGCAGGTTCGTACGGGAGATTCCGTAGCCCACTGCGCTCAGGAAGAGGGCGAGCATCAGGCGGCCTATCGCCCCGTAGAGGACGTAGGTACCGCTGACTGTGACGGTTGGGTCGATCGGGTGGTCGGTGGCGATGACCGCGCCGGCTTCCAGCCCGCTGGAGACCAGGGTGATCGTCGAGTAGACCAGTCCGGTGGCGAAGGCCATCGTGCCGACCCATTCGTAGGCGGGGTTCGCCTCTTTGAGCAGTTCACGGAAGGCCGTTACGAAGACGATGAGAAACGCCAGGGCGAGTATTCCGATCAGCAGCCTGGTGAGGACGTTCGTGTCCGGTGGCGGACCGGAGTAGATGAAGTACAGGGGTACTTCGACGATGAAGGCGGCCGCAGTGGCGATGCCGGCAAGGCCGGTCAGCCGCCTGGCGACGATTTCGGTCATGGCTGTCCCCTCAGGGTCCGAGTGGTGGGTTCCTCGTTGGTTCGCTGACGTAGTCTCTGCAGCTCGCAGCGCAGCGTCGCTGGGCTTGGACACCGGATGGGGATTCGCGGGTCCGTGCAGTGCGGTCCGTCGGCCGAGCCGGCGGGCCCCCACTGCGGTCGCCTTCGTGGTCACCCGAGGGTGTCCCAGAACGCGCAGTGGTGGCGGGACTGTGCCGTGCGGGTGGGAACGATGTGATCCGGTGCCAGGGACAGCACGGTCTGGCGGGACCAGTGCGGCGACGACGGGCCGTTCGGGTCGGCGGTGCGGGCGAAGCGGGCCCAGTAGTCGATCATGGTGTCGGCCAGCCGGTGCTGTGCCGCGGTCAGGTTGCGGGGGCGGCCGCCAAGGTCGAACAGATAGGGCAGTTCGCTCGCGTGGGGTGCGCCGAGTGGGAACGGTGGCGTGGCCGAGGTGAGCGGCGGTGCGTGCTCGTCAGCGAACTCGTAGCGCCAAACGGGCACATGGGCGACGAGCAGGCTGCTGGTGTGCGCCGTCGGGCATGCGAAGTCAGCGTCGCCGATGACCGCGCCGAACACCGGGCCGCCGTCGGTGCTGTGCACCGGGTACTCACGGGCGATCCTCTTCGCCTGCCCCGGGAAAGGGAAGAAGGCGGCCACGATCTCGGACCAGGTGCCGGGAGTGACGGGATGGCCGGCCTGGACGATTCCGGCGGCCCAGCCGTTGCCCTCGTCGTGGTTGACGCCGATGAGTACGGGAACCCGGTGGAAGCGGCCCGCCGCGATCGCCGCTGCCGGGTCGCTGGGCAGCAACGGGGTGGAATATGCGGGTTGTTGATCGGTGTCCTGGGCCGCCAGCAGACGGGAGACGTGCACGCGCCGCAGGCATGCCAGGACATTGAGGGCGGAGCCGCAACCGACCCTTGCTGCGAGGTCCGCGCCCGCGGCGCGAGCCGTTGACAGAGGGATGGAGGACGGTGCGAACGGCCGGTCGCGGCTGCCAGTGCATGGACCGCTCTCGATGATCGCCCGATCGAAGAGCCCCGTGGCGGCGGGTGAGGTGAGCTGGGCGCAGACGCTGTAGCCGCCCGCCGACTCGCCGGCCAGCGTCACGTTGTGCGGATCACCGCCGAAGGCTCTGATTTCTGCGTGCACCCAACGCAGCGCCGCTTGCTGGTCGGCCAGGCCGAAGTCGCCGGAGCCGGGCAGCCTGCTCCGGGCGAGGAAACCGAGGGCCCCGAGGCGGTAGTTGACGGTGACGACCACGACGTCGCCGCGGGTGGCCAGGCGATGACCGTCGTACGAGCTGCCCGCTCCCGTGGTGAAGCCGCCGCCGTGCAGCCACACGAGCACCGGCCGGGGACGTGCCGGTCCTGCGCCTCCGGGCGTCGTGACGTTCAGGTGGAGACAGTCCTCGTCGGTGCTGCCGCCGGACACCTCGCCGGCCGGCTGCGGGCAGGCACTCGCGGGCCGGGTCGCATCTCGTACCCCGGACCAGGGTGCCGCTCGGCGGGGCAGCGCCCAGCGCATCCTGCCGACCGGGGGCGCCGCGTAGGGGATGCCCTCGAAGGTGCGGTAGCCGTCGTGGGCGGCGCCCCCCACCAGGCCGGCGTGGGTGCGTACCGTCGTAGCGGCGTCCTGCCGGACGGGCTCCTCGGGCGGCACTGCGGACCAGGCCGTCGCCAGCACGGCGAGCAAGGCGCCGCACACAGTGGTCAGGAGGCGGTGCATGTTCATCATCTCCCCATCCGTTCAGCTGCCGCCCAGGCCGCCCTGTGCGGCGATCATGGTCATCGGCAGAGTACGTACAGCTCTCTCCAGGCCGGGCGCGAGAGCAGCGAGACACCCTGTGCATGCGTCGATACGAGCCCGGAACGCCTTCTGGTCCTGCCGGGAGACGACCGAGCGGACGCCGCCCGCCGCGGCCAGCGCCAGCAGCGCGGCGTCGGCGGCGGGGATCTCCCGCACGGAACCCTCTTGGTGCAGCGCCGCGGACACGCGGGCACGGAGTGCAGCAGGCACGGCGCGGTCCGTCACGGCCAGCCGCCGTGAGCCGAAGCGCGTACGGGGGGCCTTCACCGTGAGGAGTCCCGCACCCGCGAGCCGGTCCTCCACCTCTGTCAGGGTCCGCTTGCGCCGGCGGCGCACGAGCTGCTTCCACCCGTGCCCGGCGGCGTCAAGCAGAACACCGTCCAGGACCGGGTTGCCGGTCGGTTCGACGCCGGTCACGGTGACAGTGCCGCCGTCCTCCCCCAGCCGGCCGCGCAACGCCAGGTCGATCAGGGCAGCAGCACGGACCAGCAGTTCCGTCCGGGCGCGGTCGTAAGGGCCTTCGGCCGAGTCGTCGTAAGCGAGCAGATAAACGAGGCAGGGCAGGTCGTCGGTCACACCCAGACGCTATGGCCTGGCATGCGGGCACGGATCGGCCAGGGGAATGGGCTGTCACTGGGAACGCAGGAGGATCGCGGCCCGGCCTCCTCCCTGAGGAGGAGGCGCGCCTTCAGGGGCGACGGGGTTGCACGAGGCCATGGTCGTACGCGGCGACGACGGCCTGGACGCGGTCGCGCAGGCCGAGTTTGCGCAGCACCGCGGTGACGTGGTTCTTGACGGTGGCCTCCGACAGGCGCAACCGCCCCGCGATCTCCGCGTTCGACAGCGCCTGCCCGATCAGGGTGAGTACCTCCCGCTCGCGGCCGGAGAGGTCCGCGACGGAGGGCAGCGGCGCGGGGTCGGGCGTGGAACGCAGGAACC
This sequence comes from Streptomyces sp. NBC_00344, assembly GCF_036088315.1. Classification (NCBI taxonomy): domain Bacteria; kingdom Bacillati; phylum Actinomycetota; class Actinomycetes; order Kitasatosporales; family Streptomycetaceae; genus Streptomyces; species Streptomyces sp. NBC_00344. The sequence goes on from NZ_CP107996.1 coordinate 6,903,112, forward strand.
GGTCGAGAACGCGGCTCAGCACGGCCGGCGCCAGCAGAGCGTCGCCCCGGGCGGTGAGGCGGATCGCGTCGACGAGTTCACCGGGGCGCATGTCCTTCAGCAGGAAGCCGCTCGCCCCGGCCCGCAGGGCGGCGACCACGTGCGCATCGACGTCCCAGGTGGTCAGCACGAGCACCCGGGCCCGGCTGCCGCACGCAGCGATCTGCCGGGTCGCCTCGATGCCGTCCACGACGGGCATACGTACGTCCATCAGCACCACGTCCGGTGCCAGTTCTTCCGTAAGCCGCACCGCCTCCTGACCGTCGGCGGCCTCACCGACCACCTCCAGGTCATCCCTGGCGTCGATGATCATGCGGAATCCGGTACGGACCAGGTCCTGGTCGTCAGCAACCACCACGCGCAGCGTCATGACGTCCTCTCCACTGGCAACCGCGCCGCCACCTCGAAGCCGCCTCCGGGCAGTGCACCGGCGTGCAGGCTGCCTCCAACGAGCCGCGCGCGCTCCTTCATCCCGACAAGACCGCGCCCCGCGCCCACCACGGGCGAACTGCCCAGCGATGTGTTCCCGTTGTCGATCACCGTGATCTTCACGCACGCCCCCTCAGCAGTCACGTGCACGCTCACCTCGTCGGCGCCGGCCGCGTGGCGCAGCGTGTTGGTGAGGGCCTCCTGGACGATCCGGTACGCCGCCAGATCGACCGCGGCAGGCAGGCTGTCGGTGGCGCTGTCCCGGTGCATGTGCACGGCCATTCCGGTCGCGCGCAGCGTATCGGCCAGCTCGTCCAGGCGCGCGAGCGAGGGCCCCGGCTCCCGCTGCTCCCCGGGCCCGTCCTCCTCCGCTTCGAGCCGGAACGCACTCAACAGCAGGCGCAGCTCGCCCAGGGCCGAACGGGCGCCCGTCTCGATGGCCCGCAGCGCCTGCCGTGCCTGATCGGGCCGCTCGGTGAACACATCGTCAGCAGCCCCCGCCTGAATGACCATCACCGACAACGTGTGCGCCACGACGTCGTGCACCTCGCGCGCGATCCGCGCACGCTCCTCCACCACAGCCCGGCGCATCTCCGCCCTCGTCCGCGCCTGCTGCGCCCTGCGCCACTGCCCCGCGGTCCACGCCAGCACCACCGCCAGGAGATAGACCGTCAGCCCCGAGCCGCCGCCCGCCCCGAACGCCAGCGGCGCCGGCAGACACATCGCCGCGAGTGCCGGCACCGAAAGCCGCCGTGGTCCGGTGGCCGACAGCATGCACAACACCACCTGCGCTGCGAGCAGCGCCCCCGTCAAGGACACTGCGGGCAGCAGCGCCCACACCACGAGCCCCGTCACCGCGTTCGCGGCCAGTACGACAACGGGTGCGCGCACTTGCCACCGCAGGGCGCAGGCCTGCACAAGGACGAGGGTCACGGCCACGGGCAGCCGTCGGCCGTGGTCCATGCCGGCGACGAGTACCGAGGTGCCGATGACAGCGAGCACCACACCGGCCGACGCCCACCACAGCGCCCGGGCCGCCCGGGGTGACACCGCGCTCCGCGCTTCCCCGGCGAATGCGTCGTCCGGCTGCCTACTCCTGCGGTCCACGCCCCGACCCTATCGGCGAGAGCCGGCGCGTTTTCATCTTCTGCCGCGGTTCCTGCCCGGGTGGTCGTCCGATGTTCAGGTCCGGCAGTGCTCCCATCAAGTCGGGGTCAATCAGAGTCCTGACGTCATCTCACCGCTGGTCAGCCATCCCGCTCGGCGCGCGTCGAAACGACGCCGGCGGCCGTACGGGCGCGGGTGCCTTGCCAGCCCCGTCCACCCGGTTCCTGCTCCGCACCCAACGCCGCCTGATGTCTCCGACCCACCGTTGAGTTCTGACCTCTGCATCACGACGAGTAGTGACTACTCGGCCCCTCCCACCCCACCGGACCGATGCTGTGCTGCATGGACCGCAGCCGGGCGCCGGGGATCGCCCCAGGTCGACCGAGGCGGGTGCGGCGGCCCGGGGGGTGACCCGGCCGACGGGTGACGACGCCAGACGCGGGAGCTGGCGTGGCGAGAGGAGCAGCGGTGCAGACAGGGACGAACAACCTCAGGGCGGAAGGGTGCGCCGAGGTCGACCACGCTCTGTCCTTCGCGCAGAACCGCATGTGGTTCCTCGACCGGCTGGAGGGCGGCCGGAGTACTGCCTACGTGGCGACGCCGATGTGGCGGGTGCACGGTCCGCTGGAACGGGATCGCCTGGACGAGGCTCTGCGCCGGCTCGTCGGCCGGCACGAGTCGCTGCGGACGAGGTTCGTGGAGAGCGACGGCGTCCCGCGCGCCCTGGTCGCCGATCGGGTCGATGTCCGGATCTCATGGCGGGACGCCGCCGACGTGGCCGAGGTAGAGCAGCAGGCCCGGGCCGAGGCCGACGCACCGTTCGACCTGAGCAGCGGCCCGCTGTTCAGAGTGCTGGTGTGGCGGCTGAGCGAGACCGAGCACGTACTGCTTGCGGCCATGCACCACATCGTGTCCGACGGCTGGTCGATGGGCCTGTTCATCCGGGAGCTGGGGGCTCTCTACGACGGCACCACTCTGCCCGAACTTCCGTTGTCTTACAGCGACTTCGCCGAGGAGCAGCGTCGTGAGCTCCAAGGAGACCGACTGAACCGCGAGCTGGGGTATTGGCGTGAGCGGTTGGCGGGGTTGCCGGTGTTGGAGTTGCCGGTTGATCGTGTGCGTCCGGTGCAGCCGTCGTGGGTGGGCGGGACGTGTGAGTTCTCGCTGGATCCGGAGTTGGTTGCGGGGTTGGAGCGGTTGGGTCGGGAGCATGGGGCGACGTTGTACATGACGTTGTTGTCGGTGTTCCAGGTGTTGTTGGGGCAGTGGAGCGGGCAGTGTGATTTCGGTGTGGGTACTCCGGTGGCGGGGCGTTCGCGTCCTGAGGTGGAGAATCTGATCGGTCTGTTCGTGAACACGTTGGTGGTGCGGGCCGATCTGGCGGGGGATCCGACGTTCGCCGAGTTGCTGGACCGGGTCCGTGAGCACACCCTCGACGCCCTCGACCACCAGGACGTGCCCTATGAGCAGGTCGTCCGGGAACTGAGACCGGAGCGGTCGGACACCGATTCGCTGATCGACGCCTGGTTCGCGATGCAGAACGTCCCGGCCGAGCACCGGGCCACCGGCACCCTCCGGTTCACCGACTTCGAGACCGACCGCCCCCGGGCCCTGTTCGGGCTGTCGCTGTTCGCCCAGCCCCGTGACGGCGGAATGGCGATGACCGTCGTCTACCGGACGGATCTGTTTGACGAGGTGTCGATCGGGCGGTTGGTTGCGCGGTGTCGGGAGTTGTTGGGGGTGGTGGTGGCTTCGCCGGGTGTGCGGGTGAGTGAGTTGGGGTTGCCCGGGGCTGAGGTGGGGGTGTTGCGCCGTTGGGGTGTGGGTGAGGTGTCGGTGGGGGTGTCGGCGGATCCGGTGGTGTTGTTCGAGGAGCGGGTGCGGCGGGGTCCGGGTGCGGTTGCCGTTCTGGCTCGGGGCGTGGCTGTGTCGTATGCGGAGTTGAATGCGCGGGCGAACCGGGTGGCTTGGTGGCTGCTGGAGCGGGGTGTTGGTGCCGAGGTGCCGGTGGGGGTGCGTCTGCGGCGTGGTGTGGACATGTTGGTTGCCGTGCTGGGTGTGCTGAAGGCCGGTGGCGTGTATGTGCCGATCGATCCGGCTTGGCCGGTGGAGCGGGTGGAGTTCGTCCGTTCGGATGCGGGTGTCGGGGTGGTGCTGGATGGTTCGTTGCCGGATGGTGGTCGGGACGATGATCCTGGGGTGCCGGTCGAGGCGGGTCAGTTGGCGTATGTGATTTATACGTCGGGTTCGACGGGTCGGCCGAAGGGTGTGGGTGTGTCCCGGGCTTCGATGGCTGGGCATGTGTCGCGGATGCGGAAGCGGTTCGGGCTCGGTGTGGCGGACCGTGTGCTGCAGTTCGCGGCGCTGGCCTTCGATGCTTCGGTGGAGCAGATCTTCCCGGCGTTGACGTGTGGTGCGGCGCTGGTGCTTCCGGAGCATGGCCTGGTCGCTCCCTCACAGCTCCTCGCCGACCTCGAACAACACCAGGTCACTGTCACCAACCTGCCTCCCGCCTACTTCGGGGAGCTGATGGGGGAACTGACCGGCCGGCACGGGAAGGCGCCCGGAGGGCTCCGCCTCATGATCGCCGGCGGTGACGCGCTCCGTCCGGCCGAGGCACGGGCGTGGGAGGAGCGATTCCCCGACGTCCCCCTGCTGAACGCCTACGGTCCGACGGAGGCCACGGTGACGTCGACCGTGTTCGATGTGTCGGGTGTTTCCGGGGGTGCCGGGGTGCCGATCGGTCGGGCGGTGGGGGATCGCTGTCTGTATGTGCTGGACGAGCGGTTGGCCGAGGTGCCGGTGGGTGCGGTCGGGGAGCTGTTCATCGGTGGTGGGCAGTTGGCGCGTGGTTATGTGGGTCGGCCGGGGCTGACCGCTGAGCGTTTTGTGCCGGATCCGTTCGGTCACGAGGCGGGGGGCCGGTTGTACCGGACGGGGGACCTGGTGCGGTGGCGCCCGGACGGCTTCCTCGATTTCTGCGGGCGTGGCGACGGTCAGGTCAAGGTGCGCGGGTTCCGGGTCGAGGTCGGTGAGGTCGAGTCCCGGTTGCGGGAGCATCCGCAGGTCCGTGATGCGGTTGTGGTCGTCTGGCAGGACCGGCTGGTCGCCTACCTGGTAGGCCCGGCGGGTCCGGGGGGTGTGGCGGCTGATGTGGTGCGGGACTGGCTGGGTGAGCGGCTGCCGGAGTACATGGTCCCGGCGGTGCTGGTCATGATGGACGAGTTGCCGCGCACGGTGGGCGGGAAGGTCGACCGGGACCGGCTGCCTGACCCCGACGGTCACCGCCCCATCCTCAGCGGTGAGTTCGTTCCGCCGCGCAACCCGACCGAGCGGGCCGTCGCCGACGTCTGGCAGGAAGTCCTCCAACTCGACCGGATCGGCATCCACGACAACTTCTTCGACCTCGGCGGCCACTCCCTCCTCGCCACACTCGCCGTGGCCCGCCTGGTCAAGTCGCTGGAGCGGCCCGTCGACGTACGCGACTTCTTCGAGCGCCCGACGATCGCCGAGTTCGCCGCCGCCCTGCCGCCGGCACCGTCCGAACCCGGGCCGCGGATCACCCGGTTGCTGCGCAGCGGCGACTTCCCGCTCTCCTTCTCCCAGGAAGGCCTGTGGTTCCTCAACCGGCTCGACCCCGACGCCCCCGACTACATGGCCGCCCTGGCCTGGCGGGTCGACGGGCCCCTCGACCGGGATCGCCTGGACGAGGCACTGCGCCGGCTCGTCGCCCGGCACGAGTCCCTGCGCACCACCTTCCCACTGGTCGGCGCCCAGCCCGTGCAGCGCGTGGGCACCGGCGCGGACACCACCAGTGCCTGGCACGACCTGCGCGACCTGCCCGACCCGCTCGACACGGCGGTCCGGCAGGCCGACGCGGAACTGCACCGGCCCTTCGACCTGGCCGCCGGCCCGCTCTTCCGGACCGTGGTCTGGCAGCTCGACACCACCGACCACCTCCTCGTGCTGGCCATGCACCACATCATCTCGGACGGCTGGTCGATGGGCGTGCTGGTCCGTGAACTGGGTGTCCTCTACGCGGGCGGGACCCTGCCCGAGCTGCCCGTCCAGTACGCCGACTACGCAGGCTGGCAGCGGCAGGGGCATGGCAGCGACAACCTCACCCAGGAGCTGGGGTATTGGCGTGAGCGGTTGGCGGGGTTGCCGGTGTTGGAGTTGCCGGTTGATCGTGTGCGTCCGGTGCAGCCGTCGTGGGTGGGCGGGACGTGTGAGTTCTCGCTGGATCCGGAGTTGGTTGCGGGGTTGGAGCGGTTGGGTCGGGAGCATGGGGCGACGTTGTACATGACGTTGTTGTCGGTGTTCCAGGTGTTGTTGGGGCAGTGGAGCGGGCAGTGTGATTTCGGTGTGGGTACTCCGGTGGCGGGGCGTTCGCGTCCTGAGGTGGAGAATCTGATCGGTCTGTTCGTGAACACGTTGGTGGTGCGGGCCGATCTGGCGGGGGATCCGACGTTCGCCGAGTTGCTGGACCGGGTCCGTGAGCACACCCTCGACGCCCTCGGCCACCAGGACGTGCCCTTCGAGCGTGTGGTGGAGGAGCTGCGCCCCGATCGCGACCTGAGCCGCTCGCCGCTGTTCCAGGCCATGTTCGACCTGGAGGTTCGCTCCATCGCGTCACCGCAACTCGGTTCCGCACGCCTGAGACCCGCCGAAATCCCCTTCGACGTCACCAAGTTCGACCTGATGTTCACCTTCACCACCGACCCCGGAGCTGCCGGCGGCTTCGTGCAGTACCGGACGGATCTGTTTGACGAGGTGTCGATCGGGCGGTTGGTTGCGCGGTGTCGGGAGTTGTTGGGGGTGGTGGTGGCTTCGCCGGGTGTGCGGGTGAGTGAGTTGGGGTTGCCCGGGGCTGAGGTGGGGGTGTTGCGCCGTTGGGGTGTGGGTGAGGTGTCGGTGGGGGTGTCGGCGGATCCGGTGGTGTTGTTCGAGGAGCGGGTGCGGCGGGGTCCGGGTGCGGTTGCCGTTCTGGCTCGGGGCGTGGCTGTGTCGTATGCGGAGTTGAATGCGCGGGCGAACCGGGTGGCTTGGTGGCTGCTGGAGCGGGGTGTTGGTGCCGAGGTGCCGGTGGGGGTGCGTCTGCGGCGTGGTGTGGACATGTTGGTTGCCGTGCTGGGTGTGCTGAAGGCCGGTGGCGTGTATGTGCCGATCGATCCGGCTTGGCCGGTGGAGCGGGTGGAGTTCGTCCGTTCGGATGCGGGTGTCGGTGTGGTGCTGGATGGTTCGTTGCCGGATGGTGGTCGGGACGATGATCCTGGGGTGCCGGTCGAGGCGGGTCAGTTGGCGTATGTGATTTATACGTCGGGTTCGACGGGTCGGCCGAAGGGTGTGGGTGTGTCCCGGGCTTCGATGGCTGGGCATGTGTCGCGGATGCGGAAGCGGTTCGGGCTCGGTGTGGCGGACCGTGTGCTGCAGTTCGCGGCGCTGGCCTTCGATGCTTCGGTGGAGCAGATCTTCCCGGCGTTGACGTGTGGTGCGGCGCTGGTGCTTCCGGAGCATGGCCTGGTCGCTCCCTCACAGCTCCTCGCCGACCTCGAACAACACCAGGTGACGGTGATGGAGGTGGTGCCCGGGTACCTCACGGAGCTGATCGCCGAACTCTCCGACACCGGTCACCGCCCGCCGACCCGCAGCCCCGACCACCTGCGGCTGCTGGTCCTCGGCGGCGACACCGTCCGTCCGGCCGACCTCGCCTGGTGGACCCGGCACTTCCCGGACATGGCCGTGGTGAACACCTACGGTCCGACGGAGGCCACCATCTCTTCAACGATCTTCGATGTGTCGGGTGTTTCCGGGGGTGCCGGGGTGCCGATCGGTCGGGCGGTGGGGGATCGCTGTCTGTATGTGCTGGACGAGCGGTTGGCCGAGGTGCCGGTGGGTGCGGTCGGGGAGCTGTTCATCGGTGGTGGGCAGTTGGCGCGTGGTTATGTGGGTCGGCCGGGGCTGACCGCTGAGCGTTTTGTGCCGGATCCGTTCGGTCACGAGGCGGGGGGCCGGTTGTACCGGACGGGGGACCTGGTGCGGTGGCGCCCGGACGGCTTCCTCGATTTCTGCGGGCGTGGCGACGGTCAGGTCAAGGTGCGCGGGTTCCGGGTCGAGGTCGGTGAGGTCGAGTCCCGGTTGCGGGAGCATCCGCAGGTCCGTGACGCGGTTGTGGTCGTCTGGCAGGACCGGCTGGTCGCCTACCTGGCAGGCCCGGCGGGTCCGGGGGGTGTGGCGGCTGATGTGGTGCGGGACTGGCTGGGTGAGCGGCTGCCGGAGTACATGGTCCCGGCGGTGCTGGTCATGATGGACGAGTTGCCGCGCACGGTGGGCGGGAAGGTCGACCGGGACCGGCTGCCTGACCCCGACGGTCACCGCCCCATCCTCAGCGGTGAGTTCGTTCCGCCGCGCAACCCGACCGAGCGGGCCGTCGCCGACGTCTGGCAGGAAGTCCTCCAACTCGACCGGATCGGCATCCACGACAACTTCTTCGACCTCGGCGGCCACTCCCTCCTCGCCACGCGGGTCGTCATCCGGCTGCGCTCGGTGTTCGGCTGCGAGATCGGTGTGCGCACCCTCTTCGAGCGGCCGTCCGTGGCGCGGCTCGCCGGCGCGGTCGAGGAACAACTGATGCAGGAGATAGCGGCCATGACCGGTGAGGACGTGGAGCGGGCGCTGCGCGAGCAGGTCTTGGGCGCTGCGGATGCCGAGCAGGCCTTGCGGGAGCAAGAGGTCGCCGCGGATGTCGAGCAGGCATTGAAGGAGCAGTTGTCCGGTGCGGACGTCGAGCAGGCCTTGACGCAGCGGCCGGCCGGTCAGGACGCCGAACAGGCATTGAAGGAGCGGCAGGCATGAGCACGATCCACGGGCTGGTCGAGGCGCAGGCCCGACGGACCCCAGACGCGGTCGCCCTGGAGTTCGAGGGCGAAGAGCTGACTTACCGGCAACTCGACCGGCGGGCCAACCGGCTCGCACACGCCCTGCGACGGCACGGCGCCGGGCCGGAGAGCGTCGTCGCCGTCGCCGCCCAGCGCTCGCTGGACCTGGTCGTCTCCCTGCTGGGCATTCTCAAGAGCGGCGCGGCGTACCTGCCGCTGGACCTTGAGCTGCCCACCGAGCGGCTGGCCTACATGGTCGGGCAGGCCGGGGCGGTGGCCCTGGTCCGCGGCCCCGGCATGGACCACGATCTCGGCCGCCCCGGACTGCCAGAGGTGACCCTGTCCGCCACCGCCGACGAGTCCGAAGAGCCCTGCGGCGTCCTCGTCGACGAGCGCAACGCTGCCTACATCATGTACACGTCCGGGTCCACCGGCCGGCCCAAGGGCGTGGTGGCCGAGCACCGCGGCGTCTGCAACCGGCTCGTCTGGGGCCAGCACGAGTACGGCATGACCGCCGACGAACGGGTGCTCCAGAAGACCCCGTACGCCTTCGACGTCTCCGTGTGGGAACTGTTCTGGCCGCTCGTCGTCGGCGCCCGCCTGGTCGTCGCCAAGCCCGGCGGCCACCGCGACAGCCGCTACCTCGTCGACCTGATCCAGCGTCGCGAGATCACCACCGTCCACTTCATCCCCACGATGCTCGCCCTCTTCATCGGCGAGCGGGGGGCTGAGGACTGCCGCAGCATCCACCGGGTCATGACCAGCGGCGAGGCGCTCCCGACCGACCTGCAGAACCGGGTGCTGCGCGTCCTGCCGCACGTCGAGCTGCACAACCTCTACGGTCCGACCGAGGCGTCCATCGAGGTCAGCGCCTGGCAGTGCCGGCCCGACTGGTCCGGCACCGGAGTGCCGATCGGCGCGGCCGTCGCCAACACCCAGCTTCACATCCTCGACGAGGAACTGTGCCCGGTTGCGGGCGACGGGCCCGGCGAGCTCTATCTCGCGGGCGTTCAGGTCGCCCGCGGCTACTCGGGCCGCCCCGGGCTCACCGCGGAGCGCTTCCTGCCCGACCCGTTCGGCGAACCCGGCGCGCGGATGTACCGCAGCGGCGACCTCGCCGGCTGGCACCGGCCCGGCGTCGTCGACTACCTCGGCCGAGTCGACGAGCAGCTCAAGCTTGCCGGAAACCGGGTCGAACTCGGCGAGATCCAGGCCGTGTTGAACGACCTGTCGAGCGTGCGCGCCGCAGTCGTCGTGGCCACCGGATCAGCCGCCGACACCCGGCTCGTCGCCTACGTCGTCGGCGCCGGCCTCAACCCTGTGGTGCTGCGACGGCAGCTCGCCGACCGGCTCCCGGCGTACATGGTGCCGTCCACGTTCGTGGAGCTGGCCGAGCTGCCGCTGACCTCCAGTGGCAAGCTGGACCGCAAGGCCCTGCCCGCCCCCGGCCGCCCCGACCTCGCCACGCCCTACCGGGCGCCGCAGAACCCGGTCCAGGAGAAGCTGGCCGCGGTCTGGGCCACCGTCTTCGGCGTCGCCCGGATCGGTGTCGACGACGCGTTCTTCGACCTCGGCGGTCATTCCCTGCTGGCCGTGCGGCTCATCGCCCGACTGCGCGAGGAACTGGGCGCCGACGTCTCGATGCGCGACCTGTTCGAGGGACTGACCGTCGCCGAACTCGCCGAAACGATCACCGCGGGCGGCACCGGGGCCGTGGTACCGGCCCTCACCCGGGGAGGCGACGACGAGCCGGTGGTCGCCTCGTTCGGACAGGAACGACTGCTGTTCCTCCAGCAGATGCACCCCGACAGCCCCTCCTACGTCGTCCCCGTCGCCTGGCGGGTGGCCGGCCGGCTGGACGAGATGCAACTGCGCCGGGCCCTGGAACGGTTGGCCGCCCGGCACGACGTCCTGCGCACGGGGTTCCCCGCCGGCGGGCAACCGGTCATCACGGCCGAGCCTGCCGTGGACCTCGGCCGGCTCGACGCCGACGCATGGAGCGACGACCTCGCCTCCGCCGAGATCGCCCGGCCGTTCGACCTGGCCGCCGGGCCGGCGTGGCGGGCCGTACTGGTCCGGCTGCCCGCGCACGACGTGCTGCTGCTCGTCCTGCACCATGTCGTCGCCGACGGCTGGTCCCTCGGCGTCATCGCCCGTGAGCTGGGCGAGCTGTACGCGGGCGGCACCCCGCCGACACCGCCGGTGCGCTACGCCGACTTCGCACGCTGGCAGCGCGCGGCCCTGGCCCCCGACCGGATGGCCGGCGAACTGGACTGGTGGCGCTCCACCCTGGCCGGAGCGCCGACGCTGGAGCTGCCCACCGACCGGCCCCGGCCGGCGGTGCTCGGTACCGACGGCGCCACCCACCGGTTCGACCTGCCGCAGGAAGCCCTGCGCACGCTGACCCGGCGCGCCCAGGACCGGTCCGCCACCCTGCACACCCTCTTGCTGATGGCATATCAGGTACTGCTGGGCCGGTGGAGCGGGCAGACCGACTTCGTCGTGGGCACCCCGGTCGCCGGCCGCTCCGGCGCCGAGGTGGAGAACGTCGTCGGATTCTTCGTCAACACCCTCGGAGTGCGGGCCGACCTCAGCGGTACCCCCACCTTCGCCGAACTCCTCGCCCGCGTCCGGGAAGCCACCCTCGACGGGTACGAGCACCAGGACGTGCCGTTCGAGCGAGTGGTGGAGGAACTGCGTCCGGAGCGGGACCTCAGCCGCACCCCGGTGTTCCAGACCATGTTCGCGCTGCGGGACACCGCCGCCACGGCGCTCCGGGTGCCCGGGACGACGGCTGAGGAGATCCCCCTCGGCTGGCACACCGCCAAGTTCGACCTCACCCTCTTCGTCGACCGGGCCGCCGACGGTTCCTGCACCGGCCTGATCGAATACCCCACCTGCCTGTTCGACCCGACCACGGTGGAACGGCTCGCCGACGGGTTCCGGCAGTTGCTGATCGCCCTCGCCGAGGACACCGGCGGCCGGCTCGGCGACTGGGACGTTCTGGACACCACCGCCCGGGACCGCCTCACCGCCACGGGCACCGCGCCCCGGCCGCCGATCCCGGCACGCGCCCTGCACCAGCTCGTCGCCGACCGGGCCGCCGCCCGGGGCGAGGCGCCGGCCGTCGTGGACGACGGCACCGTCTGGACCTACGCCGAACTGAACCGGCGGGCCAACCGGCTCGCCAGGCACCTGCGCGCCCTCGGCGTCGGGCCGCAGAGCGTGGTGGCGGTCAGCCTCCCGCGCTGCCCGGACCTGGTCCTGGCCCAGCTCGCGGTCCTCAAGACGGGCGGCGCCTACCTGCCGCTCGACGCCGGCCAACCCGCCGAGCGCAGCCGGTACATCATCGATGAGACGTCCGCCACGCTGCTCGTCACCTCCGCCGGGCACCTGGCCACGGACGGCCTCGACTGCCCGGTGGTCGACCTGGCCCACAGTGCGGAGGCGACCGACGCCCTGCCGGACACCGCCCCCGAGGTGGACGTCGACGGGGACCAACTCGGCTACATCGTCTACACCTCCGGCTCCACAGGCCGCCCCAAGGGCATCGGCATCACCCACCGCGGCATGGTCCGAACCGTCCACGACGGCGGCTACCTCACCCTCGGCCCGGACGACCGGGTCGCCTTCGCGGCCAGCCCCGTCTTCGACGCGGCGACCTTCGAGGTGTGGGCCACCCTGGTCGCCGGCGCGACCCTGGTGGTCACCCCGCCGGACGTCGCGCTCTCGCCCGCGGCCCTCGCCGCGCACCTCACCCGGCACCGGGTCACCACGCTGTTCCTGACCACCGCGCTGTTCCACCAGGTCGTGCGGGAACGGCCCGACGCCCTCAGCGGGCTGCGGTACGTGCTGTTCGGCGGGGAGGCCGCCGACCCGCACGCCGTCGACGTCCTGCTCGCCCACGGCGGGCCCGGCCGGCTCCTGCACATGTACGGCCCTGCCGAATCGACCACTTTCGGCACCTGGCACCAGGTGACCGCGCCGACCGGCGCCTCGACCGTGCCGATCGGCCGCCCCATGAACAACACCACCGCCTACGTCGTCGACGAGCGGATGCGGTTGGTCCCCGTCGGCGTGGTCGGGGAACTGCTGCTCGGCGGAGCCGGGCTGGCCCGCGGGTACATCGGAGCGGCGCACCGCACCGCCGACCGGTTCCTGCCCGACCCGTACGGGCCGCCCGGCGGCCGGGTCTACCGCACGGGCGACCTGGTGCGCTGGAACGCGCAGGGCTGCCTGGAGTTCGTCGGCCGCGCGGACGGGCAGGTCAAGGTCCGCGGCTACCGGGTCGAGCCGGGTGAGATCGAGACGGCGGTGCGCCGGCACCCGGCCGTGCGGGAAGCCGTTGTGCTCGCCCGCCCCGACCGCAGCGGCGCCCTCGCTCTCGTCGCATACGCCGTGGCCGACCCCGCCGACCTGGGCGACCTGCGCGGATTCCTCGCTGAGAGCCTGCCCGCGTACCTGGTGCCCGCCGCCGTGGTCGTGCTCGACGAACTGCCGCTGACCCGCAACGGCAAGGTGGACCGGGCCGCGCTGCCGGAGGCGACGTACACCCCGGCCGCGGGCCGGCGCGAGCCGGCCACCGAACTGGAACGGCAGCTCGCGGACATCTGGACCGAGGTCCTCGGCATCGCCGGTCTCGGCACGGACGACGACTTCTTCGCCCTCGGCGGGCACTCACTACTGGCGATCAGGATGGTCGGCGCGGTGGCCGAGCGCACCGGTCTGCAGATGACCTTCCGGGACCTGTTCACCACTCGCACCATCGCCGCCCTGGCCCGCCTGCTCGCCGATGCCGAACAGGTCGGTGACCCGATCCTCCGCGGCACCGGCACCGACGGGCTGCCGGTGTCCTTCGGGCAGGAGCGGCTGATCTTCCTCGACCAGCTCGAAGGCGCCGGCCCGGCGTACACGATTCCGGTGGCGTGGCGGCTGACCGGGCCGCTGGAGAGGGACCGGCTGACCGCCGCCTTCGACTCCCTGGTGGCCCGGCACGAGGTGCTGCGCACCCGGTTCACGCTGGTCGACGGAGTGGCGCTGCAGGAGATCGACCCCGACTGGGCCGGCCTCGACCGACGCGACGCCGATACCGTCGCCGACGCCGTCCGAGCCGCGCGGAACGAGGCCCGCGTCCCGTTCGACCTCGTCACCGGCCCGCTGTTCCGGGCCGTGATGTGGAGCAGCGGCGACGAGCACGTGCTGCTGATGGCGATGCACCACACCGTCTCCGACGGCTGGTCCATGGGACTTCTGATCCGCGAACTGGAGGCCTGCTACGACGGCGTCGAGCCGCCCCACCCGCCGGTGCGCTACGCCGACTTCGCAGCCTGGCAGCGGGGTCGGCTCACCGAGGGCCGGCTGGCCGCGGAGCTGAACCACTGGCGACAGCGGCTGGCCGACCTGCCGACGCTGGAACTGCCCACCGACCGGCCCCGCCCCATCACCCGCACCGGGGCCGGCGGCTCGGTGGAGTTCACGGTCGATCCCGAGCTGGTCGCCTCGCTGGAACGCCTGAGCCGGGAGCACGGGGCGACGCTGTTCATGACGCTGCTCGCCGCATCCCAGGTGCTGCTGGGCCGCTGGAGCGGGCAGAGCGACTTCGGCGTCGGCACCCCGGTCGCCGGTCGAGGCCGCCCCGAGGTGCGCGACGTCGTCGGATTCTTCCTCGAAACCCTGGTACTCCGGACCGATCTGAGCGGCGAACCGTCCTTCGCCGAGCTGCTCGGCCGGGTCCGCGCCGACGCACTCGATGCCTACGAACACCAGGAGTTGCCGTTCGGCCGCCTGGTGGAGGAGCTGCGCCCGGAACGGGACCTGAGCCGGTCTCCGCTGTTCCAGGCCATGGTGAGCTTCAACGACTGGAGCCTGGACACCCTGCGGCTCGGCACGGCCGCCGGCACCGCGGTGCCCGTCGACCGCGGCGCGGCCAAGCTGGATCTGACCCTGGAGCTGGTGAAGCGCCCCGACGGGCTGGCCGGCACGATCGACTACACCACCGACATCTTCGACGCCGCCACGATCCGGCGGATGGCCGAGGCGTACACCCGGCTGCTGCGCGCCGTGGTGGCCGACCCCGCGACCCGGATCGGCGACCTGCCCCTGACGGCTCCGGCCGAGACCGGGGACGCAGCCCCGGCGGCGTCGGCACGGCGGGTGGAGCAGAGGCCGCTGCTGGACCGGATAGCCGACCAGGTTCGGGCCTTCCCGGACGCGATGGCGGTGATCTGCGGCGACGATGAGGTCACGTACGCCGAGCTGGACCGGCGGGCCAACCGGCTCGCCCACCGCCTCATCGCCTGCGGCATCCGGCCGGAGGACCGGGTCGGACTGCGGCTGCCCCGCGGGATCGACACCGTCGTCGGTGTGCTCGGCATCTGGAAGGCCGGCGGTGCGTTCGTCGCGCTCGACCCGGACCTGCCGGAACACCGCGTCACCCAACTCAGGGACGCTGCCGAGGTGCGCCTGGTCGTCGACCGGGACATACTCGCCGACACCGCGCTCGACCTCTGCTCGGCCACCGCGCCCACCGTGTCCCGTGCACCCGGCCGACTCGCCTACCTCGTCCACACCTCCGGCTCCACCGGGGCCCCCAAGGGAGTGGCGGTCGAGTTCGCCGGCATCACCGACCACCTCGACACCGCCCTGGCCCACTACCGGCTGGACCGTCACGACGTCGTGCTCCAGCGGGCCTCGCCGGCCTTCGACGCGTTCCTCCGCGACTGCATCGGCCCGCTCACCGTCGGTGCGACCGTGCTCATGGCCGCACAGTCGGATCTGTCCACCCTCGGCACCGACCTGCCCGGCCGACCCGCCCCGACCGCCGTCCTGAGCATGGTGCCGTCCCTGCTGCACCAACTCCTCGACGGCGGCGACCTGACCGCCGCGAGCCTGCCGGCGCTGCGGCTGCTGGTCCTCAGCGGAGAGCCCTGCACGCCCGCTCTGCTGACCCGCCTGCACACGGCGATGCCGCAACTGCGCCGGGTCGTCAATCAGTACGGCCCCACCGAGTGCACCCTGACCACCACCATCGAGGACCTCGACCCGGCGGTGCCGTACGAGACCGTGTCCATCGGCCGGCCCATGCCCGGCAGCACGGCCCACGTTCTCGACGCGGCACTGCGCCCCGTGCCGGTCGGTGTGTTCGGGGAACTGCACATCGGCGGCGCCGGGGTGGCCCGCGGATACCACACCCGGTCAGGTCTGACCGCAGGGTCGTTCGTGCCCGATCCGTTCGGCCCGCCCGGGACCCGGATGTACCGAACCGGCGACCTGGCCCGCCGACTGGCCGACGGAACACTGGAGTTCCGCGGCCGGCTGGACCGCCAGGTGAAGGTCCGCGGTGTGCGGATCGAGCCGGGCGAGGTGGAAGCGGCCCTCGCCGCCCACCCGGCGGTGGGCGCGGCCGCCGTGGTGGCCCGACCCGACGGTCCCAACGGCACGAAGCTCAGCGGCTACGCCAAGCGCACACCCGGGGCACACGTATCGGCCACCGAGCTGAGGGCCCACCTGGAGTCCCGCCTGCCATACGCGATGATCCCGGCGGACCTGCTGGTCCTGGACACCCTGCCACTGCTCGGCAACGGCAAGGTCGACCGGTCCGCGCTGCCCGACATCGCCCCGATCGAGAGCGACAGCACCGTGCGGACCGCCCCCCGCACCGGCACCGAGAAGATCATCGCCGAGGTCTGGTCAGAACTCCTCGACCGGCCCGATGTCGGCGTCGAGGACGACTTCTTCGCCCTCGGCGGTCACTCACTGACCGCTCTGCGGGTCATCTCCCGGCTGCGCTCCCGGCTCGACGCCACCCTCACCCTCCGTGCCTTCTTCGAGGCCCGCACCATCGCCGGGCTCGCACAGAAGCTGAACGACCAGAATGCGAAGGAGACCACGTGAACGGCCTCTCATCCGTGCAACAGGAACTGCTCCGCCAGCGGTTGGCCGGACGCGCCGAGCACCGCACGGCCCCGGACCGGATCACCCCGTGTGCCGGCACCAGCGGCCTGCCGGTGTCGTTCGGACAGGAGCGCCTGGTGTTCATGGACCAGCTGGAGGGGCCAGGACCGGCCTACACCGTCCCGGTCGCCTGGCGGCTGACCGGACAGCTGGACCGCGACCGGCTGACCGCCGCGTTCGACGCCCTGGTCGCCCGGCACGAGACGCTGCGCACCCGTTTCACCGTCGTCGAGGGCGTGGTCCGCCAGGACATCGACCCGCACTGGGCCGGTATCGACTGGCGCGACGCCGGCACTCCCGATGAGACCGCCCGCGCGGTGCGGGCCGCGGCCCGCGAACCCTTCGACCTGGCCGCCGGGCCAGTGCTCCGGGTGACGGTCTGGCGGCTGGGCGCCGCCGAGCACGTCGTGCTGCTGGCCATGCACCACATCGCCACCGACGGCTGGTCGATGGGAATCCTGGTCCGCGACCTGGAGGCCTTGTACGCCGGGCAGACCCTGCCGGAACTGCCCATCCGCTATGCCGACTTCGCGGCGTGGCAGCGCCGGGAACCCGCCGGGAGCAGGCAGGCCGGGGAACTGGACCACTGGCGGAAGCGCCTGGCGGGTCTGCCGCCTCTGGAGCTGCCCACCGACGGGTCCCGTCCGGGCAGGCGCGACACCTCCGGCGCCATTTGCGAGTTCAGGCTGGAGCCCGAGCTGGTCGCAGCCCTGGAGCGACTCGGACGCGAGCGCGGCGCCACGCTGTTCATGACGCTGCTGGCCGCGTTCGAGGTTCTGATGGGCCGGTGGAGCGGACAGAGTGACTTCGGCGTCGGTACCCCGGTCGCCGGGCGGAGCCGCCCCGAGGTGGAGCACCTCATCGGGTTCTTCGTCAACACGGTGGTCCTGCGGGCCGATCTGGCCGGCGACCCGTCCTTCGCCGATCTCCTCGGCCGGGTCCGCGACGACGCCCTAGGAGCCTACGAGCACCAGGACGTCCCCTTCGAACGGGTCGTCGACGAGGTGAGCCCCGACCGGGAGCTCGACCGCACCCCGCTGTTCCAGAGCATGTTCAGCCTGGACGACGACGCCGACGACCGGCCCGTCCGCCTCGGAGATGTGACCGGATCGCGATACGAACTCGACCTGGACGCAGTCAAGTTCGATCTGCTGCTGCAGACCGCCCGGCGCCCCGACGGGGTGGCCGCCGCGTTCTTCCACCGGGCCGACATGTGGCACCCGGGGACCGTGCGGCGCTGGGCCGACCAGTACGTCCGCCTGCTCGAGCAGGCCGTCGCGCACCCGGACATCCCACTGTCCGGCCTCGACCTGCTGCCCGGCACCGAGCAGCGCCGGCTCGCCGAATGGGCCGCCCCGGTGCGGTCGTACGACTGCCCCGATCGGCTCGAAGAGCGATTCTCCCGGCAGGCCGCCGCCCGGCCGGATGCCGTCGCCGTGGTCGCCGGGGGAGACCGGCTCGACTACGCCACCTTGAACCGGCGGGCCAACCAGCTGGCCCACCGGCTGCGCGCCGCCGGGGTCGGTCCCGAGACGCGGGTCGGGCTCTGCGTCAACCGGGACGCCGACCTCGCCGTGGGTGTCCTCGGCATTCTCAAGGCCGGTGGCGCCTATCTGCCGCTGGACCCCGAGCACCCGCGAGAGCGGCTTGAGTACGTCCTCGCCGACGCGGGCGTCGATCTCGTGGTGGTCTCGCCGGGACCGACCGAGCGAATACCGGTCGACGCCTCCCGTCAACTGCCGCTGGATGACGCATCGCTGGCCGGTCAACCGACCTACGACCCCGCACCGTCCGGCGACGCGGACGCTCTGGCATACATCATCTACACCTCCGGATCCACCGGCCGGCCCAAGGGCGTCTGCATCCCGCACCGGCAGGTGATCCGGCTCCTCGACTCCTGCGAGGACGCCCTCGACCTGCCGCCGGCCGGGGTGTGGAGCCTGTTCCACTCGTACGCCTTCGACTTCTCCGTCTGGGAGCTGTGGGGAGCGCTCAGCAGGGGCGGCAGCGTCGTCATCGTCGACAAGGCCACCGCCCGCGACCCGGATCGGTTCGCCGCGCTGCTGGCGGCCGAGCGGGTGTCGGTGCTCAGCCAGACCCCCGGCGCGTTCCGTAACCTGCGCGCCGCCCTCGGCGAGCGGCGCCCGGCCGACCTGGGCGTGCGGACCGTGGTGCTCGGCGGGGAGAAGCTCGACCTGCCAGAGCTGGACGGCTGGCTCGACGGCCCCGGCGCCGGCGTGCAACTGGTCAACATGTACGGCATCACCGAGACCACGGTGCACGTGACCCACCACACCGTGACCTCCGCCGACCTCATCTCCGGTGCCACCTCGCCGATCGGCCGGGCGCTGGGCGACGTGACGATCCACGTCCTGGACCGGCACCTGCGGCCCGTTCCGGCCGGTGTCATCGGCGAGATGTACGTCGGCGGCGCCGGCGCGGCCCGCGGCTACCTCGGCCGGCCCGGCCTGACCGCCGACCGGTTCGTCCCCGACCCGTTCGACCACCGGCCAGGGGCCCGGCTCTACCGCACCGGGGACCGGGCCCGGCACCTGCCCGACGGGAGCCTGGAGTACCGGGGCCGCGCCGACGACCAGGTGAAGATCCGCGGGCACCGGATCGAGCTGGGCGAGGTGGAGGCGGCGCTGCTGCGCCACCCCGCCGTCCAGCAGGCCGCCGTGGTGGCCCGCGGTGCGCGCAGCGGCGAATACCGGCTCCACGCCTACCTGGTCGTCGACGGTGGGCCGGCACGTGACGAACTGCGGCGGTGGCTGATCGGCCGGTTGCCCGAGCCGATGGTGCCGGCCTCGTTCACCGTGCTGGCGGCGCTGCCGCTGACCGCCAACGGAAAGGTGGACCGCAAGGCGCTGCCGACGGCCGACGGCGCCGAACTGGACACCGCCCGCCGGCACGTCCCGCCCACGACCCCCACCGAGCAGGTCCTCGCCGAGGTGTGGTGCACCGCGCTCGGCGTGCGACAGGTCGGTCTCACCGACCGATTCTTCGATCTCGGCGGCGACTCCATCCTGGCGCTGCGCGTGGTGGGGCTGGCCGAGCGGCACGGGGTGGGCGTCGCACTGCGCGACGTCTTCGCCCACCAGGAACTCGGCGAACTGGCCCGGGCCGTGGACGAGTCCTCCGGCCCGGACGGCGCGGTGGCACCGGCCGGACCGGTGGAGCCGTTCGTCATGGTGGCGCCGGGGGACAAGGACCGCCTCCCGGCCGGCCTGGAGGACGCCTACCCGCTCACCCGGATGCAACAGGGCATGCTCTACGAACTGCTGGCCGATGCCGGCAAGGGCGCTTACCACAACGTGACCAGCTTCCGGATCCAGGAGCCGGCCGGGTTCGACGCCGAGGCGATGCAGCGGGCAGCCGACGCGGTGGTGCGGAGGTACGAGATCCTGCGCACCGGTTTCGACTGGAGCCACTACGACGAGCCCCTGCAACTCGTGTACCCGCAGGCCGATCTCCCGGTCGGCGTGGACGACCTGCGCGGTTCGGACGAGACCGGTCAGGCCGATCGGGTCCGCGGATACCTGCGTGCCGAGGCGGGCCGCTGGTTCGAGTTGTCAGCGGCGCCGCTGATCCGCCTGCACGTGCACGTGCTCAACGACGCCGAGTACCGGCTGACCATCACCGACTGCCATGCCGTACTCGACGGCTGGAGTCTCACCTCGCTCATTGCCGAGCTGGTCGACCGGCACCGGACCGGCGCGCCTGATCCGGAAGAGCCGCCGGTGCCCCGCTTCGCCGAGTACGTGGCGCTGGAGCAGGACGCCGTGGCCGACCCGGCCGCGCGCGCCTTCTGGGACACGATGGTCGAGAACTTCCCGCCGGTACGGCTGCCCCGCCCGGCCGGCGCAGCCGGTGCGGACACCTCCACCTGCGAGGCGCTGCGCAGTTACGGCCACCTGTGCGCCGGCATCGACGCCCTCGCCGCCCGGGCCGGAGTGCCCCGCAAGTCGGTGCTGTTCACCGCCTACTACCGCCTCATCGGGCAACTCGCCAACAGCGACGCCTACTCCACGGGAATGGCTACCAACGGCCGTCCCGAGCAGGCAGGTTCGGAAGCCATGCGCGGGGTGTTCCTCAATGTGGTTCCCTTCGGGGTCCGGTCGGCCGCGACCAACTGGCTGGACCTGCTCCGGGATGTCTTCGCCGCTGAACGGGACGTCATCCCGCACCGCCGTTTCCCGCTCGCCGAACTGCAGCGCGGCCGGTGGGCCGGTGAGGTACTCGTCGACACCGCCTTCAACTACGTCCACTTCCACGGCCTGGACAACGAGCACAAGCAGGAGATCGAGGAGATCGCCCGGACCAACTTCGGGCTGATGGTCACCACCGGGCCGACCGGCGTCTCCTTCGAGGCCGACGCCGGCCGCATGTCGCAGGACGAGGTGGAACGGCTCGCCGACACCTTCTGCGCACTGCTCACCGATATGGTCGCCACCCCGGAGGGCCGTCCCGGCATCCCGGCCGAGACGGCCGGCCCCAGCGCGGTGGAGAGCGCCGACCCGGCCCGGGACGACCGCAGCGTGGTGGCCGTGTTCGAGGACCAGGTGGCCGTCCACCCGGACCGGGTGGCGCTGGCCACGGCTGACGGATCGCTGACGTATGCCGAGGTCAACGCGCGGGCCAACCGCGTCGCCCACCACCTGCGCCGGCACGGCGCGGGACCGGAGCGCACCGTCGGACTGTGCGCCGAACGTTCGGCCGACCTGGTCGTCGGCATGCTGGGCATCCTCAAATCCGGTGCCGCCTACCTGCCGCTGGACCCGCGGGACCCGGGCCGCCGACTCGGCGGACTCGTCGAGGGCACCGGCACGGACCTGGTGCTCGCCCAGCCGATCTGGCTCCCCTCGGTACCCGCGCGGGTCGGTACCGTCGTCATCCTCGCCGAGGAGACCTTCACCGGTGAGCCGACCGTGAACCCGGATCGGCGTCCGGACGCCGAAAACCTGGCCTGTGTACTGCACACCTCCGGCTCCACCGGCCGGCCCAAGGGGATCGCGCTGCCGCACCGCGCGGTCGTCGACACCCTTGTCGAGCAGCCCGAACTCCACCTCGACGCGGCCGCGACGGTCCTGCACCTGAGCAGCTTCAACTGGGACGCGGCCATCTACGAGATCTTCGGGCCGCTGCTGCACGGCGGCGCCTGCGTGCTGTACCCGGCGGAACCCGTCACGCCGGCCGGCATCGTGGCCACCGTCCGCCGGCACGGCATCACCGCCGTGTTCCTCACCACCACCCTGTTCAACCTGGTCGTCGAGGAATGCCTGGAGGACCTGGGCGGGCTGCGGCAGATCATCCTCGGCGGCGAAGCCGCCTCCCCGACCCACGTCCGCGAACTGAACGCCCGCTGGCCAGACATGAACGTCCTCAACGGGTACGGCCCGGTGGAGTGCACCTTCATCGTCACCTGCCACCAGGTGCACACCGTCCCGGCGGACGCCGTCAGCATCCCGATCGGCCGGCCACTGGCCAGGACGACCGCACTGATTCTCGACGAGGCGCAGTGTCCGGTTCCGGTCGGCGTGTCCGGCGAGATCCACCTCGGCGGTCACTCGCTCGCCCGCGGCTACCTCGGCCGACCGGGGCTGACCGCCGAACGGTTCGTCCCCGCCCCCGACGGCCGGCGGCTCTACCGCACAGGCGACCGGGGGCGCCGACGGGCCGACGGCAGCCTCGAGTTCGGCGGCCGCCTCGACGGACAGGTCAAGATACGCGGCCGGCGGATCGAGCTGGGTGAGATCGAAGCGGTGCTCTCGTCACGGCCCGACGTGGCGTCCGCGGCCGTGCTCGCCCACACCGACGGCCCGGGAGACGCCCGGCTCATCGCGTATCCGGTGCCGGCGACGGGCGCCACCGCACCCACCGCCGCCGAACTGCGCCGCTGGCTGCGTGACCGACTCCCCGCCTACCTGGTGCCCACCGCGTTCGTACCGGTGGCCCAGCTGCCGGTGACGGCCAACGGCAAACTCGACCGGGCGGCCCTGCCGGTGCCGGACCGGCTCGTCGAGCCGGAGCGTCGGTACGTGGCACCGCGCACCGGGACCGAGAAGCAGCTGGCCGAGCTGTGGGCGCAGACGCTGCGGCTGGACCGGGTCGGCCTGCATGACGACTTCTTCGACCTGGGCGGCAACTCGCTGGCCATCGTCCGGGTCGCGGCCCGGGCCTGCGACCTCGGACTGCCGGTCGGGGTGGCCGACATCCTGGAGCACCCCACCGTGGCGTCGCTGGCCGCCGCGGTGACGAATCGGGAACCGGCGCGGGCGGGCGACGCGTTGCGCCGGGAAGGCGATGTGCTCGTCGTACTCCGGGACGGCACCGAGCGGCCGCTCTACTGCGTCCACCCGAGCGGCGGCAGCGTCGCCTGGTACCTCCCGCTGGCCAAGGCACTGCCGCCGGGCCGGCCGGTGATCGGGCTGCAGGCCCGGGGCATGGACGGCGGCGTCGACGCCACCTCGATGCGCGGCCTGGCCGAGGACTACGTCCGCCAGCTGCGCGACCACCAGCCGAAGGGTCCGTACGCCCTGCTCGGCTGGTCGATGGGCGGCAACATCGCCCAGGAGATGGCGATCCAGCTCACCGAACTGGGCGAGCAGGTCGACACCCTGCTGCTGCTGGAGCCGGCAGTGCCGGACGAGGCAGGGATGTTCGCCGTCACCGAGGCCCTCGACCTGCTCGACCGGGCGGTGGCCATGCGCGAGGCCATCCGGGAACTCTCCCCGGGGTCCCCGGCCCGGCTCAGCCAGGAACGGGAGCTGGTGGCGACACTGCGCGCCGCTGGTGTCAGCGAGGCGGAGGCCGATCTGGGCTCGGACTGGCCGGTGGCGATGTGGACGGCCCTGCTGCGCGCCGCCGCCACTTACCGCCCGGAGGTGTACGAAGGACCGGCGCACCTGATGGTCACCGCCGAGGCGGCTCACGCGGGCCCGGACCGGCAGTCCGTGGTCGCGGGCGCGAACTACCCGGCCTACGAGCGGCGCTGCCGGGAGCTGTTCCCGGACGTCACCGTCCACCACCTGCCCGGCACCCACCGGAGCATGGTGACCGATCCGGAGGTGGCGGCCGTGGCCGCCGTCGCCGCCGAGCTGATGGAGCACACGACATGACCACCGCCGGCCAGGTCGCCGACCGTTACCTGCTGGACGACGAGAACGTCGCCGATCCATTCCCCTACCTCGCGCAGCTGCGCGGCGCCGCACCGGTGCACTGGAGCCCGGTGCACCGGGCCTGGCTGGTGACCGGATACGCCCCGGTGGCCGCCTGCTTCACCGAACCCGCGGTCTCCGCGGACCGGATCGGTCCGATGCTCGCCCAGACACCGCTGCACCTGCTCAGCCCGGAGGCCGCCCGGGCCTTCAAGATCATGGCCGGCTGGATGGTCTTCGTCGACCCGCCCGAGCACCGGCGGCTGCGCGGCGCCTTCCGCGGCGCGTTCGGCGCCCGCCAGGTACGCCGCAACCGGCCCATGGTGCAGGAGGCGGTGGCGCGGCTGGCCGCCCGGGCCCGAGACGGCCGCACCGTCACCGACCTGGTGGCCGACTTCGCCCGCCCCCTGCCGGCGACCGTGGCAGCGGCCTGGATGGGGGTTCCGGTGGAGGACACCGCGCAGTTCCAGCGCTGGGCCCTCCAGGTCGGCGATCTGGCCCTCGGCTCGGTGCAGTCCGCCCAGGAGCACGAGAACTCCCAACGGGCCCTGCTCGACCTCTTCGACTACTTGCGGCGGCTCGTCCGGCAACGCCGGGACGCACCGCAGGAGGACCTGATCAGCGCGGCGCTGGCGGCCGGACCGGTAGGCGACTCGGTCAGCGAGGACGAGTTCGTCGCCATGCTCACCCACATCGCCTTCGCCGGCGGGGAAACCACCAGCAACCTGATCGCCGTCGGCACCCTCAATCTGCTGCGCCGGCCCGACCAGCTCGAACTGCTGCGTGCCGATCCCGAGTCGGCTCCCGTAGCGGTGGAGGAATTGCTGCGCTTCGACGGGCCGTCCAAGATGTCCGTCCGGCAGGTGAAGACCGACTTCGAACTGGGCGGCCGGCTCCTGCGGGCCGGGCAGCGGCTCTACCTGGTCACCGCGGCGGCCAACCGGGACCCATCCCGCTTCGACAACCCGGACGAACTCGATCTTCGCCGGCAGCCCAATCCCCACCTCGGATTCGGACAGGGCGCGCACTTCTGCCTCGGGGCGCCGCTGGCACGGCTGGTGGCCGGGTCAGCACTGACCGACCTGCTGGCTGCCGCGCCGGACCTGGCCCTGACCGGCTCAGCGGCGCGATGGCAGCCCTCGCTGCTCAACCGCAGCCTCGAGTCGCTGCCGGTCCGGCTGTAGCGGCCGCACCGTCTGTGCGATCACCCGGGACGGGCCACCCGGCCGTCCCGTCATCCCGTCACCGGCCACCGCCGGGACACGCAACACGCAACACGAAATAAGGAGAAACGACATGTCCGTCGACGAGGACAACCGCACCTACCGCGTCGTGGTCAACCACGAGGAGCAGTACTCGATCTGGTTCACCGGGCGTGAGCTGCCGACGGGTTGGGCGCCCACCGGGTTCGAGGGGCCGAAGGCCGACTGCCTGGCTCACATCGACGAAGTGTGGACGGACATGCGGCCTCTGAGCCTGCGTCTGCGGATGGCCGACGCCGAGAGGTGATCCCGCCAAGGACCGGGCGGGTGGCCGGCTGCCCGGCAGCGCCACCCGCCCCCGGTCCGCCGGCCAGGGGCGCCGGAACCCGACACCCATGTGTCGAAGCATCCACCGGAAACACAGCACACAGAGTAAGGCGGCAGTGATGAGGGTCTATTCGCACGAGCGTCTGGAGCGACTTGCCCGTGACCGGGGCATGCCCGAGGAGTACCTGCGCGAACTGCGGGTGGTCTCCTCGGTACTGCCGTTCAAAGTCAACCAGTACGTCGCGGACGAGCTCATCGACTGGTCCGCAGCCCCGGACGACCCGATCTTCCGGCTGACCTTCCCGCACCGGGACATGCTGCCGCCCGACATCTTCGACAGTATGTCGGCCCTGCACCTGGCCCTCGCACCGGCCGACGTCATCCGCAAGGCCGCCCGGGAGGTCCATGACCGGCTCAACCCCAACCCCGGCGACCAACTGGACGCCAACGTGCCGACCCACGAGGGACAGCCGCTGACCGGCGTCCAGCACAAGTACGCCGAGACGGTCCTGGTCTTCCCGTCGCAGGGGCAGACCTGCCACTCCTACTGCGGCTACTGCTTCCGCTGGTCCCAGTTCGTCGGAAACGCCGATATCCGCCAGGCCGCCTCGGACATCAGCCGGGTGGTCTCCTACCTGTCCGGCAGCCCGGCCGTCACCGATGTCCTGTTCACCGGCGGCGACCCCATGATCATGAATGCCACCGTGCTGGACCGGTGGGTCGCCCCCCTGCTCGACCCGGCCCTGGAGCGCATCCGCACGATCCGATTCGGCACCAAGGCCCTTTCCTACTGGCCGGCCCGTTTCACCACCGACCGCGACGCCGACGACGTGCTCCGGATGTTCGAGCGCATCGTGGCCGCCGGCCGGCACGTGGCCGTGATGGCCCACTTCTCCCACCTCCGCGAACTGGAGAATCCGGCGGTGCGCGAGGCGATCCGGCGCATTCGCGACACCGGCGCCGTGATCCGGGCTCAGGCGCCGGTCATCGCGCACGTCAACGACCGGGCCCAGGACTGGGCTGAGATGTGGCAGCGGCTGGTCGAACTCGGCGTGGTGCCGTACTACATGTTCGTCGAGCGTGACACCGGCGCCCACAGCTATTTCAGCGTGCCGCTGACCCGGGTCCTGCACATCTACACGGAGGCCGTCCGGAGCGTGTCGGGGCTGGCCCGGACGGCCCGCGGGCCGGTGATGTCCGCCGCTCCCGGCAAGGTGCTCATCGACGGCATCGCCGACATCGGCGGCACCGAGGTGTTCACGTTGCGGCTGCTGCAGGCCCGCGACCCCCTCCTGGTGGGCCGGCAGTTCTTCGCCCATCACGACCCGGGCGCCGAATGGCTCGACGACCTGCGGCCGGCGCTCGGCTCATGGTGGCCGGTGTGAGCCGCCCTTCCGTCCGGACCCGGCGCCACCGCGCCCGGGGCCATCCCCGATCCCGAACGCCCTGGAGAGCCATCATGCGGCCGAACAGCGAGGACGCCGTCGCCACGACACGGACCGAGCGGCCACCGAGTCTGTGGCGCAATCGTGCCTTCAACCTGCTCTGGGGCAGTCAGTGCCTCTCCGACCTGGGCAGCGCCATGGCCAACCTGGCCATGCCGCTGCTCGTGCTCCAGCTGACCGGGTCCCCGACGCAGGCGGGTCTGGTCGGCACGACCAGCCTGCTGGTCGGCCTGGTCTGCAGGCTGCCGGCCGGCGTGCTCGCCGACCGCCTCGACCGGCGCCGATTGATGATCGTCTGCGACGGGTTCCGGATCGTCGCGTACGCGGTGCTGTGGGGCGCGGTCCTGGCGGGCGAGGCCGGCGTGACGATGGTGCTGGTCGTCGTGGTCGGCGGCGCCGCGGCCAACGCGCTGTTCAGCACCGTGGAGCACGCCGCGGTGCGCAACCTGGTCCCCTCGACAGAGCTCGCCACGGCCGTGGCCCGCAACGAGGCTCGATCGTACGGGACTTCACTGGCCGGTCCGCCGCTGGGCGGCCTGCTGTTCGGGCTGGGACGGTCGCTGCCGTTCCTCGGCAACGCGCTGAGCTACCTGCTGTCGCTGGTGGCAGTGCTGCTCATCCGCCAGCCGATGCAGCAGCCCCGGGAGCAGTCGGCCCAGTCCGGCGGCGCGGCCGGGGTCGAGGGGCTGCGGTTCGTACTGGGCAACCCCTTCCTGCGTGCCCTGCTGCTGATCGCCGCGCCGCTCAACATGGCTTTCACCGGCATGATGTTCGCGATCGTCGTGTCCCTGCAGCGGGCCGGGGCCTCATCGTTCGTCGTCGGCCTGGCCAGCACGATTTTCGGTCTGGGCGGATTCTTGGGCGCCTTCGCCGCGCCCGCCCTCCAGCGCTGGATGCGGTTGCCGACACTCATCCTGGTGCTCTGCTGGGTCAGCGCCGGGCTGATCGCGGTGAGCTCGCTGTTCTCGACCGGTGTGCTGGCGGCCGTGCCGTTGGCCGCTGCGGTCTTCCTCGGTCCGACGGCCAACTCCGCCCTCTTCGGCTACCAGGCGGCCATCACCCCGGACCACCTCCAGGGCCGTGTGGTCAGCGTGATCCTCCTGGTCGCCATGTCGGCGACGGCGCTCGCACCCGGGCTGGCCGGGCTGCTCCTGGCGCACTTCTCCAGCGGGACCGTGATGCTGGTCTTCGCGCTGATACTCGCCGTATCTGCGGTCACGGCGACCTTCGGCAGCGGCATCCGCACCATGTCCACCGAACCCTGATACCTGGCAGGGGAGTTGAGCCCGGCCGGCTCCCTTGGCGGAGCGCCTCCCATCACCTTCCTGCCGGGGGACTCCGCCGGACACGCGTCACCGGATGCGCCGCCGCCCGGCACGGCGCGCCGGCCTCGCGCCTGATTCTTCTGCCCTTCCGTCGTTGCCTTCCGAACTTCCGAAACTCCGAAACTCCGAACATTCCGATCCCTCCGAACGGAGCCCCATGAACGCCGCCTCGCCCGCCCGCACCGCCAACGGCGGTACCACCGGCCGGACCGCGACCCCGCGCCACTATCTGATGTGCCGGCCGACCCACTTCACGGTCAGTTATGCCATCAACCCCTGGATGGACCCCTCGAAGCCGGTCGACACCGCACTGGCCGTCGTCCAGTGGGAGCGGCTGCGGGCCCTCTACCTGGAACTCGGGCACCGGGTGGACCTGATACCGCCCATTGCCGGACTGCCCGACATGGTCTACGCGGCCAACGGTGCCACGGTGTTCGACGGCAAGGTGCTCGGTGCGAGGTTCCGCAACGCCGAGCGCGCGGCCGAGGGCCCCGCCTACCTGGGCCGGCTGGAGGACGCAGGGTTCACCACGCTGCACGAGCCCGAGCAGGTGAACGAAGGTGCGGGCGACTTCCTCGCCACCGACCGCTGGATCCTCGCGGGACGGGGCTTCCGCAGCACGGCGGAGGCCCACGTCGAGGCGCAGGAGTTCTTCGGCCGACCGGTGATCGGCCTGCGGCTCGTGGACCCGGACTACTACCACCTCGACACCGCGCTGGCCGTGTTGGACGGCGACGAGATCATGTACTACCCGGGGGCGTTCTCGGCCGGCAGCAGGGCCGTGCTGGAGCGGCTCTTCCCCGACGCTCTGATCGCGACCGCCGAGGACGCCTCGGTGCTGGGTCTCAACGCGGTCAGTGACGGGCGACACGTGGTCCTGCCGCAGACCGCGGCCCGCCTGGGCGAACGGCTTGCGTCCCGTGGCTTCGAGCCCATCGGCGTCGACCTGTCCGAACTCCTGAAGGGCGGCGGAAGCGTCAAGTGCTGCACGCTGGAGCTTGACCGGTGACGGGTGGAGCCGGACATGACGGGCAGTCACTACTCCAGCTGTAGATCGTGATCTTGCTGGCTGCGGGGGAGCGGGCGCTGTCCGCTGATGGCCAGGAGCGCATGAGACAGGGACAAGGCCGCCGACCTCGCGCGGGCCTCCGCGCAGTCCGAGAGCCGGCCACGGCGAGAGCACCGGGAACTTCGCTAGCCGGGCCCCGTGCTTTCTTCCTTTCCCCGGAGGCCCGATCGCCGACCTTCAAGAACATCATGAGCACATCAAGGCCGCCTGGAAGGCCCGGCCGCAGCGCTCGCCTCATGCCGACCCAGAGGGCGTCTTGGCGGGGGTGAGGTGTCCGTCGGTGGGGTGGAAGGTGTGCAGCGCCAACAGTTTGTTCTCCCTGGCTTCGGCGCCAGGTTTCCGGACCGTGCCTGCATAGTCGTGGAGGGTCTTGCGGGGGGTGTCGAGTTCGTCGGGCGCCGAGCCGCGTTGTCGCCAGACATGGCACCACCAGGGCGAGCAGATTGGTCCCGAGGGTGTCTACCTGCACGATTTGGACCTGAGGGCGGGTGGACCAAGGCTTCGGCGGAGGTCTGGAAGCGGGTGCCGATCAGCGCCTCCGCGGCCTGGCCTAGGCGGTGAAGCGGAAGCGGCCCAGGTCGGCGAGCGTCGGGCGGATATCGGGTGCAGGTCCGCCCTGTCGAATTGGGCGGGCGGTGATCACCGGCGGGTGCTGGCGGCGCTGAGACTGCTGGTAGGAGACGGCTGGCCCCGGGTGCTCGCCGAAGGTCCGGCCGACGCGGGGACGGCGGAAGAGCTGGTGTGCGGGGCCGACGGAACCGGGTATCGTCTTGGTCATGTTCTTCCAGACTCCGATTTACGAGTGAGAGCGTGATGGGCCCCTGCTGACGTCCTTCGATGTCGCCCCGCCCGTCCCCCACCCGACGAATCCGTAGATCGCTTCACATCATTCCGGGAGAACCGTGAGCAAGAACATCAACAACCCCGTGGGCATGGGCGGCGGCCAGCGAAAGAAGCTGTCCCGCGCCGAGCGGCAGAACAACGGTCCGCACCGCAACCTCGACCGCCAGGGTGCCGCCGACCAGAAGGCGGAGCTGGTGCGCAAGATGCGTGAGAAGGCGGGCGCAGCCGAGGGCTCCGGGCAGACGGGCGACGACACCGCACAGAGCTGACGCACCGCCGCCGCAGGGCGGCGCCGCACGGGGCAGGGTCCGGACCGCAACGCGCGGCTCGGGCCCTGCTTGCCGTACCGGGCGCGGCCGATACGCTCAGCTCTCGGCCGACCACCCGCGTCTCGGCCGACTACCCGGGGCAGCCGCAGTGCAGCAGCCCCGTTACCGCCACCACCCCGAGCTCCACCAGCAGCGTGACCACCAGCGCGTTCCCTGTGCCCAGCCCGGGCGACCGAGGTGCTGGCCCCTACATTCCAACCGCGCTGATCTCGGTAACCACGCTGATCCGGGTCAAGCCTGTTTCGAGTCAGCTCGAGCGCTCGACGCACGCGAGCCACGCAACGAGGAGGGTGCGCAGGAGTTCCGGTTGCTCGTGGGGCAGGGCGTGCCCGCTTCGTCGACCACGGCGAGCGAGGCGTGCGGGTAGTGGTCGACGAGGTCGGCAGCGGCGGCATATCCGACCGTCGAGTCCAGGCGCCCTGCCATGACCAGTGTCGGGCCCGCGTAAGCCGGCGCGTGATCGGTCGTGAGCGCCCACCGTTCGCCGATTCGCCCGAGCGCGGCCTGGTCGACGAGCGCGGCGGCTGGGGCGACGTAACGTTCGTACCGTTCGAGCATCTCCAGGGTTTGGATCACAAAATAGCTTCGGAAGACGTCATCGCCGATCTCACCCGACCCGGCGACAACGTGATGCTCCGGGACATCGCGCAGTCCCGGCAACAACGGACAGACAAGCGCCAGACCAGCGACCTGCCCCGGTCGCGCCGCGGCCATCGCCTGCGCGTAGTACGCGCCAGCCGAGTGACCAATGAGGAGATACGCAGTCCCGCCAGTGACCTCGTCGGTGAAGTCGAGCATGGTTTCCAGGACGTCGTCGGCGCTGCGCAGCGTTTCGGGAGCGAATGTCCGGCCCATCCCAGGGAGGTCAGGATAGATCCGCCGGAGCCCGGCAACGCCGTCGAAAACCTGCTCGAAGCAAGCCTCAGCCTCGCGATGGTCGACGCCGGCGCCGTGCAGGACGAGCACGGGTCGACCGGCCCCGTGCTCCACGTAGTGGACCACCACCTGGCCCACTCGGATCTCCATCCCCAAAGGCTAACCCTGCCGCTGAGTCGGGCTTCGCCGATAGCGCGGATGAAATCCTGGGTGGTGCCGGGCGTGTCGGCCGCCCGGCCCATGGTGTTGGCGGGGTAGTCGGCGTCATCCAGACGACCGAACGAGTCGTCTGCTGTCCCTGCACCTCTCTGTGGAACACGCTGGAGGGGCCCTGGTGCCGTATGGCACCAGGGCCCCGAAGGAACTACACCATCTGCCGGTCCTGGTACTGCGCCGGCCTTCTGTTTCCGCATGCCCGCCCGGGAGAGGGTGTGGGATGCGGGGATCGCGGTTGCTTGACCGGAGACCACCTCACTGTCGATGTCCTGCGGTACCCGGGCTCGAGACTCTGCCCGGGCGATCCTGATGGCGCCTGACTCCTCCGTTCTTCCCTCTTGATCAACTACATGCCTGGTACTGCTCTTCCGCGTACTGCCCTGTGGCCTGCGAAAAGCGCCACTCTCCGTCAGCCAGCCCCGTCGCCCGTCCTGCGTCTGTCCTGGCTTGGAACCCCGCTGCCGAACCTCCCGGTGCGCGCGCCCGCAGCCGACGCCTTCACCAAGGTGCTGCTCACGTGACTTCACTGCTGGGTACTGCACTTGCGGGTGCTGCGGTACTGCTGTCGGTAGCCCCTGATCGCTGCGGGCCACCCGGTCCGGTCGTCAGCCCCGTCGCCGTCCTGCAGCAATCCTGGCTTCGAAACTCCACCACCGCACCGTCCTGCGCACTGCAACTACGGGTACTGCTGCCCGGCAGTTCGTTTCTGCCGGACCCTGCGGTCTCTCTGGCTACGGGAGAAACCATAACCACACCACCACCCAATGTCTACTCCAGCCGACATAGATTTTTGAAGCTCGGGTGGAGAGATAGTCGGCTTCGGCCACGGAACAGGCGCCCAGCGGACCCACTCCGGCCAGGCCATACGCGACCTCGACGCCGCAAACACCACAGCCGCCCCGTCCGGCGGAGCCTGGCTGCTCCTGCGCCACGGCGCCAGGTTGCGTGCCGTGTATTCGGGCGCCGGAGTCTGCGCCCCGGCCGGCGGGGCCTCGGGTGGGCAGCTCGGAATCACACGTGAACGTCGCTGATATCCCAGCGACTTGCCCGATGCCCGGCGAGAGCTGGTCGTACCTTCGGCCGGCCCGATTTGTTGCTCGGGATGTGCGGGCCCGGGTGTCAGCGTCGGCCTCGGGCCCGCACTACTGGCACAGGGCTTTTGCGGATGCGGCTGACCGAAGCCCGGCCGGAGATCGAACCGTCGGGACAGGCCCGGATGGCGTCGGCGTTCGCCGCCTCCACGACAGCCCACGACCAATGACCATGCTCACCCCTCGCGCCCCCTTAGCCGGCCGCCTTGCGCGGCACGATCGCGGGCAGTGCCGGGCAGAGCTGTTCAACTGGATCGTGCCGCATGGGGCTGTTGTGGGTGCTGTTTACGTATGGCTGCGAACGGGGGAGTGGGGCAGGCGGGGACTGAACGGAGTACGGCGTTGGTCAGGAGACAGGAATGACACAGTCAGCGGCATCGCCGCCACGGACGCGGGCAGCGGCGCTTGGACGGGCCGCCCGGGCGAGGCAGTGGCTGCGCCGGGCTGCGGGTTCGGACGGACATGAGCGGCACACCCTGGAGCTGATCGGGAAAAGCACCCTTGCCGCCACCATCTCCTGGGTGATCGCCTACGGCGTGATGCAGGCGACGTCCCCGGCTTTTGCCCCGTTCTCAGCGATCCTGATCATGCAGGTCACGGTGTACCAGTCGGTGACACAGGCGCTTCGCTACGTCTGCGCAGTGTCGGCGGGTGTGGCACTGCAGGCCGTGCTCGGCCTGCTGGCCGGCCCTGATGTGCTGACGTTCGCGCTGGTGGCGCTCGTCGCCCTGAGTATCGGCCGGTGGCGGCCGTTGGGCTCCCAGGGGGCCCAGGTAGCCACTGCGGCCCTCTTCGCCTTCTCCACCTACGTATCCGCGTCCAGTTCGGGACAAGCACTCACGCAGCTCGGCCAGATCATCCTGCTCGTCTTCATCGGATGCGGCGTGGGCGTCCTGGTGAACCTGCTCGTGCTGCCGCCACTGCGCTACCGCAGCGCCGAATACGGGGTTCACACCCTTGCGCAGTCGCTGTGCGACCTGATCAGCGATATCTACCCCGCCCTGAGAGAAGAGGAGGGGCTGGATAAGGAGCGCACCGCACAATGGCGGCAACGTGCCGCATCGCTGGGCTCCATCGTCACTCAGGCGCAATCGTCGATGAACACCGCGAGGGAGAGCATCTACTACAACCCCCGCCACGTGTTGCGGCGCAAGCACGGCCACCACGTGACCTTCGACGGCTACCAGGCAGTGGTCGACGCCCTGGAACGGGTGTCCTACCAGGTGGCGTCGATGACCCGAAGCCTCGACCAGGAGCAGGGTGAGGATGAGCGTACCGATCACGAGCAACGGCGCTTCTACCACGCCTACGGAGACCTGCTGGCCTCCCTCGCCCGGATCACCGGCCTCTTCAGCGACATCGACGGAGACCGGCTGAAGGACCAGGCCCGGCAACTGTGCAAGACCGCGAGCGACGCCCAAGAGCTCTACCAACAGCTCGCCCAGGACGCACAGGCCGGCTCACTGCGCGTCAGCGACCCGTCCTGCCCCTACGGCATCCTCCTTGCGGAAGCGGCCCGGCTGACGGACGAATTCCAGTACACCTGCGACGTCCTGCAGCACGGCGTCGACCACGCCGCACAACAGCAGGCCTCGCACTGAGGGCTGAAAAAGCACAGGCTCACTACGAACGGACCAAGGCGGGCTTCTCTCATCCCCGGCCCTAGTGTCCGTTCAGCTGAGATGTATCCAGGGGCCCGTCCTGCGCGGCCAGCACGACCTGAAAATGGGTGCATTACCATTCTATTGACTGGGCGATCCGTGATTGGAGGTTCGGCGTGATCATTCTCGGAGTCATTCTCCTTATCGTCGGTCTGGTGACTGGGCTGGGCATTCTGTGGACCATCGGAATGATCCTGGCGGTTATCGGGGTGGCCCTGTGGATTCTGGGTGCGGTGGGCCGCGCGGTTGGAGGGCGCAGGCACTACTGGTGAACGAGGTCAAGGCGCCGGCCCGAAGAGATTCGGTGCGAGACGGCCGGGTTGGAATGCGTGCAGCACGAACTGGACTATCTGCCCGGTCGCGGGAGTCGCTGTGCCTGTCGGCCTCCGGCTCTCGGGACGACTGCACGCACATCCGGGGGACCGCCACGACTGTGTGCGCGCCGGGGTTTGGCGTTCCAAGGCTGACAATGGGGTATGACGACCTACCAGGGGCCTGTGACCGTAGTGGCTGACGACGTGGATGTGACGATGCAAGCTGACTTGTCCGTTGCAAAGGAGGGCCACTGGGGTGGTCGCCTGTCCGACTACGAAGACGCCGACATGTTCAAGGTGCTTGCCTCGGACTCGGCCCTCATGCGCCTTCCCGACGGGAAGCAAGGCCGCTTCGTACTGGAGGGCAAGCTCGCACCGGGCCAAACAGCGATGGGCGTACTCGGAAGCGGGCCCGCACCTTTCTGAGACCGCGCCTTCTGCCGGCCCGATGATGACTGGCGAAGCCGACCAGGAAAGACACCGGGCCTCTGCGTAGTGAGGGTGCATCGGAGTCGTTCCCACCCCGATGCACATCATGGCTGCCGCTTCCGCCGACTTGACTGCCTTGCCGAAGCGTGTGATGGGCTAAGGGAGGCCGTGGGAATGTGGGCGCCTAATAGCGAGCTGGTGGTTCGATCACTCAGAATCCCGGTGCGCCTGCCGGATCGAGTGCCGGGGGGTTCGTGGTCTCTATTGCCGCACGAGCCTGGTTTCGGGCGCGCTCTCCCTTGGTGCAGCCCGGCTCCGCACTCGCGTCCCGTGCAGCAGCGACGCTGGCCGACCTCGACCTTGCTGGAAGGTGCCCGTGTTTCCTCTCTGTGCCCGGTGACACGGGCACAGAGGCGGCAACCACCGCCGGGCCCGGTGTGCTCCCAGCAGCTGCAGGATCAGTGACGGTCAGCAGGCTCATATCCGGTCTTCACCCGCAGGGATAGGCAGCGAGGCGGGCATGCCGAGGGCGAGGAGCGCGGTGTCGTCGTCGAGTCCGTCGCCGAAGCTGGTGAGCAGCCCTTTCAGAGCGGA
This sequence comes from Streptomyces sp. NBC_00344, assembly GCF_036088315.1. Taxonomy (NCBI): domain Bacteria; kingdom Bacillati; phylum Actinomycetota; class Actinomycetes; order Kitasatosporales; family Streptomycetaceae; genus Streptomyces; species Streptomyces sp. NBC_00344. Next base: position 6,938,396 of record NZ_CP107996.1, read on the forward strand.
AACCAGGTCTTTGGGGCCGGCCGGGGCCAGGGCAGCGGTGAAGGCGTGCAAGGCATCCTCACCATAGAGGTCGCGTTCCGGGCCGACCCTCGCTTCGGTCAGACCGTCTGTGTAGAGGAGCAGAGTGTCCCCGGGGGCGAGCGCGGTGCTGGCGGGCGTGAACTGTGCCTGGGGCAGAGCGCCGACGAGCATGCCGCCGGGTGTGGGCAGGAAGTGCGCGCTGCCGTCGGCGCGTTGGATCAGAGCGGAGGGGTGGCCGCCGGAGGCCAGGTGCACGCTGACACCGTCGCTGCCGGGGCGCAGGACGCCGAATATCGCGGTGCAGTAGCGGGCCTCGCCGCTCGCGTACCGCTCGTGCAGGACGGTGTTCAGGGTGGTCAGCACGGTGACGGGGTCTGGGTCGTGCAGAGCGGCCGCCCGCAGGGTGTAGCGGGTCAGGGAGGTGACCGCGGCGGCCTGGGGACCTTTGCCGCACACGTCGCCGAGGAAGAACGCCCATTGGCCGGCACCGAGCGGGAACAGGTCGTAGAAGTCTCCGCCAAGAAGATCCGGAGAGGCGATGTGGTAGTAGGAACTGGCTTCCAGGCCCGGAACCGTGGGCAGCTCGGCGGGCAGCAGGCTTTGCTGGAGGACGGCGAGAGCTTCCTGGAGGCGTTGGCGGTCGGCCTCGGCCTGCAGTCGCGCTTCTTCGGCTGCCCGGCGTTCGCGTAGCAGCTCGGTCTCGTAGGCGCGGCGGTCACGGGCGTCGAAGATCGTGGTGCGGATGAGCATCGGCTCCCCGGCATCGCTGGTCTTCACCTTCGAGGTGACAAGCATCGGCATCCGCTGCCCGTCGGCGGCTTTGATGTCCAGGGCGATACCGCTGGCCTCGCCGTTCATCTGCAGCAGCGGGGCGAAGTGCGTCTCGTGGTAGAGCTTGCCGCCCACGGTGAGCAGATCGGGAAACCGCATCCGGCCCACCACCTGCTGCCGGGAGAGGCCCAGCCATTCCAGCAAGGTGGTGTTGATCTTCGCGATGGTGCCGTCCATCAGCGTCGACATGTAGCCGCACGGAGCCTGCTCGTACAGCTCCTCCGCACTGTCCTCCAGCAGGGCGGAGAAGGCCACGTCGGTAGCGGCTACGTCCTCACCCGTGCTCGGTTCGTTGGGCTCCTGGCCGGTGCGGCACATCACCGGCACTCACCCAGGAAGCCGATGATCGCCTCTGCCGTGGCCTCCGGTGCGCTCAGCTGCGGACAGTGCCCGGTTGCGTCCAGCGTGACCAGTCGGCTGCCAGGGATCGCGGCGTGGACGTAGGCGCCCACCTCTCGCGGGGCGATCACGTCCTGTACGCATTCCAGTACCAGCGTCGGTACCGCCACGCTGAGAAGATCCTTGCGGCTGTCGGACAGGAACGTGGTGCGGGCGAAGACCCGCGCGATGGCCGGGTCGGTCGCGCAGAAGGACGTGGTCAGCTCTTCACCCAGTTCCGGCCGGTCCGCGTTACCCATGATCACTGGAGCCATCGCCGCCGACCATCCGAGGTAGTTCGACTCCAGCGACTCCAGCAGCTCATCGATGTCCCCGGCGCTGAACCCGCCCCGGTAGCCGTCCTCGTCAATGTAGCGGGGGGAAGGAGCGATCATCATCAGCCGGGAGATCCGCTTCGGCGCCTGGGCCGCCGCGAGCACACCGGCCATGGCGCTGACCGAATGTCCCACCAGCGCCACATCCCGCAGGTCCAGCTCTTCGAGGACCTCCACGATATCCCGGGCGTACCCGCCCAGTGAGCTGTACCGCTGCTCACTCCACGCCGAAGCATCCGAGCGGCCTGAGCCCACGTAGTCAAAGAGCACCACCCGGTAATCCTTCGCCAGTGCCGGGACGACCAGGCGCCACATGTTCTGATCACAGCCGAACCCGTGCACAAGCACGAGCACCGGCCCGTCCGCACGGCCGGTGACGGTGACGTTATTCCTGCGACGGATATCCACGCTCTGCAGTCTTCCACTGCTCGGGGCTGGCGGGCCGGGGTGGCCGCCCCGGCCCGAATCGGCGCCGGCGCCGACAGCGGGGCCGCCGGTCCCGCTGCGGGTGTCGCGATCGTTCGTAGGTGTGGGGTTCATTCGGGACCCTTCCTTGATACGGCACGTATCAAGGAAGGGTCCCGCAGCGGAGGGGAAGTGCGGGTAATCACAAGAACGGGCCGTAATGGAATGCGAAAGAAAATCTGTCTTGTGGTGAATTCGGTGCGGATGTAGATGCTTAAATGGGTGGCGTTATGCGGATCAGATATCAAGAATTAGCTGCGTGTATCTTTGGAGCGGCTCGCATCCATGGTGCAGGTCCCGGGATAGTAGTGATCCCGTGGCTGAGGCCAGTGCGGGAAAAGCTTGTAGCTGAAATCCGTGATGACCCCAGAGGTGCCGCACCACAGTCACAATGCTGTATCAGGTGGGAATGATGTTCTCGGCGGTCAGGCCCTTCTGGCTCGGCGCGATATCGAAGGTGACCACCTGGCCTTCAAGCAGCTCACGGCAGCCTTGGGCGGTGATGTTCGAGAAGTGGGCGAAGACGTCAGCGCCGCCGCCATCCTGCTCGATGAAACCGAAGCCCTTGGCTGCGTTGAACCACTTCACGGTGCCAGACGCCATGACGTATCTCCTTTGGGGCAGTGTGCCGGCGCCGTAAATTGCGGATACCGGGTCGCCGCGATGGTGCCCCGACCGAAAAGTGACCGGAAATGCAAAAGCGCTTCCAGCGGCGAATGTACCGTCGGAGGCGCTTGGGGAACCACAACTGCGGTCGACAGTAGCATGCCAAAGCGTCATGGACGCATTAAATAACTCCATCCGTTCGTTGCGATAAGAACACTCCCAGCATGGCATCCTAAACCCTCACGTCGCGGTCATAGCTATTGATCCTCCCGGAGCGCAACGTTGCAGAAGAACAGTATGATCACGTTCGCGAAAAAAGACGACTACCGCGATGGCGATAATGTCTACTCCGGCCGGAGTAGATGTCCGGGTTTTCGATGGGTGGGCAGTCGTCCTCGACGGGCGAAGGGGTGCGAGGCGCACCGTCCCAGCACGGCGTCAGGTCCGGTGCGCTTCCCCGAGCGGCTCGGTGCGTACGGGCTCGAAGAGCTCTGCTGATTCAGCGGCCGCCCCTGCCGGCCTGGCGAAGCCGGTCGGCATTGTGGGTGATGGTGTCGATGCGTGCGGCGAGGTCGGGGTGGCCGGCGAGGTGCGTGTGGGTGTCGGCGAGCGGCTTGATGAGGTTGGCGGCGTCGTCGTCCGCGAGTGCCTCGGCAAGGTTCGCCCGGGGCGTGTGCGCCGGCGCGGGGAGGTCGGTGAGTGCGGTGATCTGGCCGGCGAGTTGTCGCAGGTCAGCGGCGTTGTCCCGGGCCCAGGCGGTGACGCTGCGGTCGGCGGCGCGGTCATCGCGGGTGGCTTGTACGCGTTGTTCGCCCGTGCTGCCGGGAGCTCCCGGGCGTACGCGGAGATAGCGCCGCTCAGCGGCTTGCCGGCTGGCGACGCCCAGGGGGTGGGCCAGGTCGGCCCAGCTGGTGCCCGCGTCACGGGCCGCTTCGATGAGTCCGGGCTCCCATCCGGCGAGTTGCTCGCGGAGTTCGCGCAGCATGAGCAGGGCAGCCAGGGTCTCCTCCGAACTGGCCTGAGTGCCTTCTGGGCGTGCCGGAGGCCGGGCGTTCTGGGCGCTGCGGACGGCTTCGTCGATCGCGTCCAGCGCTTCCGCGGCTGCGAGGAAGGAAGGGGGGTTGCTGGAGGACTGGGATGCGTTCACGGGGCCTCTTCTCAGTTGTCGCCCTTTGGGTGACACTGAACTTGTCATCGTCTGGATGACATGTTACAACAGTGGCACACGAAGCGCATTGGCAGTTTCTGCCAGACCTGTGGAGGTGTTTTCGCGATGTTGATGCGCACTGACCCGTTCCGCGAACTCGACCGGCTTGCCCAGCAGTTGACGGGCGTGACGGGTACCTGGTCCAGGCCCTCGGCGATGCCGATGGACGCCTACCGGGAGGGCGAGGAATACGTGATCGCCCTCGACCTGCCCGGTGTCGCGAAGGACGCGATCGATATCGATGTCGAACGCAACATGCTCACCGTCAAGGCCGAGCGCCGACCGGCGGTGAAGGCGGACGACGTGCAGATGGAGCTCTCCGAGCGGCCGCTGGGTGTCTTCTCCCGTCAGCTGGTGCTGGCCGACACCCTGGACACCGAGCGCATCACGGCCGACTACGACGCAGGGGTGCTGACGCTGCGCATCCCGATCGCCGAGCGCGCCAAGCCCCGCAAGATCTCGATCGGCGGGCGACCCGCGCACACGGAGATCGGCGTCTGAGAAGCCGGCTCCCCGGCCACGCCGACGCCGGAGGACGGGCATCGCTCCCTGTCCCCTTCTGATCCCGTCCTCCGCGTTCCGTTCCGCGCACCAGGTGCGGAACCCGTCCGCCGAAACCTGCTCACGCCCCCGGGCTACGGCCTCCTCTGCGGCCGCCCGTCAGCGCACCCGAGCCCAGGCGCGACAGCCCAACCGGCATCAGCCGGGACGGCAGACACGAGTGCCAGTAACCCTTCCTGGCAGCAAAACGCCCTTGAATGAGAAAGGCGATCACTCCGCTATGTTCCCGCTGCGTGAACCGGCCGCCGCCCGGACGGACATGACGTTTCACCAGATGCTGGAAAGAGTCCGTTATGAAGGCGCGTATCCCACCCGAGAACATGCCGAGGACGTCACACGCGCCGTGCTGGCCGCGCTGGGGCGCCAGCTGACCGGTGACGAACGCGTCGACCTCGCCGCCTGCCTGCCCGTCGAGGCCGCCCTCGTCTTCACCGGCCAGATCCCCGACAGCCAGCCGCTCACGGGCTGGGGCTTCGTCAAGGACCTGGCCACCCGCACAGGCGGCACGCCGGCAACCACCCGCTGGGACACCGGGGCCGTCCTCTCCGCCGTCGGCCACCTGGCCGGCCCTGGCCTCATGGACCGTATCCTTGCGCAACTCCCTTCCGGATGGGCGCTGCTCTTCGGCCGCGCGGAACTCATTCAGGCAGCATGACCGTTTCGGGCGGGAACCTGTAGCGGCAGCTGCTGTGTCCGGGGCGGATTTGAACGGTACGGGGGCTCCGGCGGGGACGTCGGAGCCCTGTCCGCGTCGACCACCCACGACTCCAGCTCGACCCGCACATTCGCAGGTTGCGCGCAGAGTTCGGGCAGCAGGGTCACTGGCTGACGGGAGCACCGCTACTGGCGACTCTTACTGGACCACGGTCCTGTACGTGGCCGGATCCGCGAAGCCGACTGGCACCAGCCGCAGCGAGGCAGATCCTTGCCCTCGTAGCACCCGGCCCACCCACCGCAGACACACAGGGCGTCACCGTCGGCCTCGTTTGAGGGCAACGGAACATCCGTGGGCTGGTTGGGGGAGTCGGCGTCGAAGTGCCGGAGCTTCTCGTGTACTTCCTGCGCCCACCCGCGGTACATCACGCCGACAAGGACAGCTGCCACAGCGCCGCCGGTGCCAGAAGGTGAAGTGGCGAGGGCATGCACGTCAAGTATGACCGGGAGCAAGATCGGGAAGTCACTCGCGAACTGGGCAACCGGGCGTCGCGAGGGTTATAGAAAGCGGTAGGCGCGCCTGCGTACGAGCTGGGCACGCGCGATCTACCTCGAGCCGTCTAGGGAGTGATTTTCGTGTCGTCCTCGCTGACCGCAGAGTCGTTGCCCGTACCGCCGGCTGAGACCGCCTCCTCAGTTGTCTCAAGCCCTGTGATCGGCGAACTACCGCCAGTCGAAGACCCGTTGAAGGTTGCGCCGAAGGATGCGCGGGCCCTGAGCAAGGTGTTCTTCGACCGGCTGCAGGTACTTGAAGAAGGCACGCACGAGTACCAGTACGCCCGGAACACACTCATCGAGATGAACCTCTCCCTGGTTCACTTCGCGGCCTCCCGGTTCCGTAACCGGGGCAGCGGCGCCATGGAGGACATCGTCCAGGTCGGCACAATCGGTCTGATCAAGGCCATCGACCGCTTCGACCTGTCCCGCGAAGTCGAGTTCACCTCCTTCGCGGTCCCGTACATCGTGGGCGAGATCAAGCGGTTCTTCCGCGACACCAGCTGGTCCGTCCACGTCCCGCGCCGCTTGCAGGAGCTGCGCGTCGACCTGGCCAAGGCGCAGGATTCCCTCTCCGTTGACCTGAACCGCCAGCCGACAGTGGCGGAGCTCGCCGCGCATCTGAAGCTGAGCGAAGAGGAGGTCGTCGAGGGGCTGATCGCATCCAACGGCTATACCGCCGGGTCGCTGGACCTGCCCCAGGACAACAACCTTCAGCACCAGGGGCCCTCGGGCCGTACACAGGGCTTGGCCGATGTCGTCGGCGCGTGCGACCCAGCAATCGAACTTGTCGAGGACTTCCAGGCACTCGCCCCCCTCCTGACCACGCTCGACGAACGAGACCGCACCATCCTGACCCTGCGCTTCGGCCAGGAAATGACCCAGTCCCAGATCGCCGCAGAACTGGGTCTTTCCCAGATGCACGTCTCCCGGCTGCTGACCCGAACGCTGACCAAACTCCGCAAGGGGATGCTCGCTCAGGACTGAGTTCTCTGCGCCGGGGCGAGGGCGTTGATTACCGCTGCACGTACAGGCCGAGGGCTAGTTCCTGCAGGCGCTGCGGACACACCGGCGGGGACCGACGTCGAGAGGGCCGACACCTCTCGTCTCGACATGGACAGGCGACTCGAGCCGGTGCTGCCGGTCAGTGTGCCGAGCCCGCGCGCCGTCGAAGCCACGCGCCGCGGTGACTCGCTGACCCCGACGCTACAGCCGAAAGGGGCGTCCGAAGCTACTTCCTGTAACTGCTCATCCACTCCCGGACCTCCTCCGGCGAGTGAGTGTGGCTTCCTGGATGCAGCCGACGTCGGAGACAATCTGGCCAGGGGGGCAGTAGCCGCACTGGAAGGCGTTCTCGTCGATGAAAGCCTGCTTGCAGGGGTGGAGTTGGCCGCTGCCGGTCAGGCCCTCGATCGTGGCGACCGTGGCGCACCTCCAGCCGGACCGCGAGGGTCAGGCAGGCGTTCTGCCTGTGCTCGTCGACGAGCACCGTGCACGCCCCGCAGGCCCCCGCGTCGCAGCGTTTCCTCGCCCCGGTCGAATCCAGGTGCTCGCGCTACAGCCAGCAGTGAGGTGACGGCGTCTCCAGCAGGAGGGCGCCCGGGCTGGCGGACAGCAGCCCGCAGGCAGGACTCCGACGATGTCATCGTCGGAGCCCCGTCATGTTCAACGCCGTCACCGCCAGCAGACGACATCGGACGTTCTCGGGCCGGGGACTGGTCAGGCGGCCTGGGTGAGTTCGGCGCGCCCGAACAGCAAGGCGTATCTCTCCTGGTACTGGGAGGGCTGGATGCCCTTGAGCGCGGACCCCACGATGGCGCTGTCCTGAACGTCTGAACCTGAGTAGCGGGGCGGACGCATCACTGATGCCCGCTCGGGCTGGGGCGCGGGTGGGCTACCAGCCAGCAGACAAGGGTGTGGCCCGGCACGGGTGCCGGGCCACACACATCACACGGCCTCGGGAAAGCACGGCCGCAGGAGTCGCTGAGGTCAGCGCTTGAAGGTGTCCTTGGTCTTCTCCTTGGCCTGGCGGGCGTCGCCCATGGCCTGGTCGGCACGGCCTTCGGCGGTGAGACGTTCGTTACCCACGGTGCGGCCGGCGGCTTCCTTGACCTTGCCCTTGGCCTGCTCGGTCTTGGCCTGGGTCTTCTCGTTGGCAGCCATGTCACTCACACCTTGCTGTGGTCGACTTCAGGAACAACCACCGCCTCACCGCCATCGCCGCATCCAAACACCGCGCTCCGAAATCCACGCCCTGTAGGAACTGCGTAAGGGATGGGGATCAGGATGTTCGGGGCGCCCAGCCGGGCAGGCTCACCTCGTGGACCGTGATCATCGCTCTCATCGCCCTCATCGTTGGCTTCTTGGCTTCGTGATCCGTCCCACGAGGGCCGACGGTAAACGACGCGGCCGCCGGTACCGCTGGTATGCCGCAACCACCCAGGACGTCCACCGCCGGTCTTCGACCTTTGCCCGCGGCTCGAGGGTGGCAGCAGACGCCCGGATGGCGCAGTTCTGACGGAACCCCAGGCCCGGCCCCCCTCGGCAGCACTGCGGAGGGGTTCTGCTCCTGCCACTGGTACCGAAGCTCGGCCGCAGAGCTAAGCTCCTTTGTCGGCGTACAGGTGTGAGACGGAGAGGCCCGGGTAGACGGCGCGTCGCGCGTGCAGATCCGTAGCGGTTGTCAGCTGGAGGAACACGATCACCATGGCGATATCTGTAGAGGCCACGGCGGCAAAGACCGGTCTTCCGGCAACCCTCCCAGAGGTCACGGATCCGCAGAAGATCGCCCCGAAGGATGCCCGCGCGATCAGCAAGCTGTTCTTCGACCAGCTGCAGGTCCTCGAAGAGGGTACGGCGGAATACCAGTACGTGCGCAACACCTTGATCGAGATGAATCTGTCACTGGTGCAATTCGCGGCCAACCGCTACCGCAACCGCGGCAGCGGCCAGATGGAAGACATCGTCCAGGTCGGCACGATCGGACTCATCAAGGCCATCGACCGGTTCGAGCTCACCCGCGAAGTCGAGTTCACCACCTTCGCGATCCCCTACATTGTTGGTGAGATCAAGCGATTCTTCCGGGACACCACGTGGTCCGTCCACGTTCCCAGGCGCCTGCAGGAACTGCGTGTCACCCTCGCCAAGGCCAAGGAGGAATTCGCGACCACCCTGGGCAGGGACGCCACGATCGCCGAACTGGCCGCGTACCTCGAGATCAGCGAAGAGGACGTCACCGAAGGCCTCATCGCTTCCAATGGCTACACTGCCGGCTCCATCGACCTGCCCATCGAGGGAGGCAGCGACGCCGGTCCCAGCACAGCCGGCCGCACCTACGCCGATATCACCGGCAGCTGTGACCCCGGTATGGAACTGGTTGAGAACCTGCACGCACTGGCCCCCCTGATGGAGACCCTGGACGAGCGCGAGCGTGCCATCGTGCAGATGCGCTTCGGCCAGGAAATGACCCAGTCCGAGATCGGCGCGAGCCTGGGAGTGTCCCAGATGCAGGTCTCACGCATACTCAGCCGCATCATCACCAGGCTCCGCGACGGTCTTCTCACCCAAGACTGACCTTGCCCAGGCCGCCCCGCTGTAGTGAACCGCGCTGTTGCCATGCGGTCGGCGCCGTCGATGTAGGACGACAAGCGCGGTGGCGTTACAGAGCGCCGGCCGGCGACCCGGCCCTCACGCGACGCTGAGAACCCCGAGCGAGAGCGGCTCTGAGGCGCGGCCGCAGTGTGGAGCACGGCTCGTGCTCGGACTTCAGCCGACCCAGTGCCGCATCAGGCAAGGTTCGCCCTGGGCGGCGGCACGCCGACGGAATGACACTCGTCGTCAGCGCGCGTCAGGGAGCTGTGCTGGTGGCTGGGCGAGTACGCGTCCGCGAGAGCGATGACGACGAGGGACAGCGCCTGCTGCGGACCATCCGCCGGGGCAGCGGGCCGGCGGTTACGTGGCGGCAGGTGAATCGGCCTGAACCCGCCCCGTACTGGCGTACTGGAGATCCACGAGTCGGGCTCTGGTCATGAGTGGAAACGTCCTTCGGAAGTTCCCAGCGCGGGCTCCGCGTGGCGCATGGCCAGCGGAAGCCTATGCAGCCGAGCGACGTGGTGAGGGGATTCCCGCCGAAGTGGTCATGGACTTGGAATCCGACTCGTTCCTTGTCGTCCTGCCCGAGTAGCTCCCAGTCACCGCGGTCGCCTGAGAAAACTCCACATCCCTTCCTGCGCGCGAAGGCTTCCAGTCCTATTTCCGGGTCCTCAGTCACGCCGCATACCCTGTGGGCATGCTGATCTATGCCCCGGTGGCACTGCTCCTCCTCCTGCTCTGCGCCCGGGTGCTGGGGGACCGCCGCCGGATCGGCAACGCCGTTCTGTTCGGGCTCCTGCTCGTCCTCGCCCTTGCGGCGTGGCTGATCGAGCTTTCCCGGGATCATCCCGTCCTCGCGAAGCATGTCGCGGTAGCACTGGTTGCCCTGCTGGCGCTGGGCGTAGTCACGCTTGCCTGTTGCCTGCTGGCCAACGGAGTGGTCATGGTGCGCAAGGAGGGGGCGAGCCCGGGGAATCTGCTGTCCCTGCTCTCCGGGACAGCACTGGTGTGCGTGCTGTCCCTTCTGGTCACAGCGGCGATCACGCAGCAGCGCACACTGCTGGTCGTGGCGGCGACGGCTGCCGCACTGTCGAGTTACATCGGTTTCTTGTTCCTCTGTTATCTCGTGTATGCGTTTGTCTACGGACAGCTGCACATCACCCGCAAGGCCGACTATGTGGTGGTTCTCGGATCGGGTTTGGTCGGCGGAGCGACGCCGCCGCCCTTGCTGACGAGCCGGCTCGACCGGGGCCGCAAGGTTTACGAGCGCATCGCGGCACGGGGCCGACGGCCTGTACTTCTCGTCTCCGGTGGGCAGGGGCCCGACGAGGGGATACCCGAGTCGCACGCCATGGCCGACTACCTCGTCGAGCGTGGATTCCCAGCCGCCGCGATCGAGCGCGAGGACCGGTCGACGAGCACCGACGAGAATCTCTGCTTCAGTGCGACGATCATGGAGAGAGCAAATCCGAACTACCGATGCGTGATCGTCACCAGCAACTACCACGCCTTTCGCGCTGCCGTGTCCGCCCGCCGGGCAGGGGTAAGGGGGCACGTAGTGGGCGCGCCGACGGCCGCATACTTCTGGCCCAGTGCGACGATCCGTGAGTTCGTCGCACTGTTTGTCCTCTACCGGCGGACCAACCTCGCCGTGTGTCTGATCCTCCTGCTCGGTGGTTTCCTCGTGTGGTGGCTCAGGCCCCTTACATGACCTCGCCCGCCTTACGCATCGCGAAAACGTCAACTTCGAGGACCCCTTCTGGGGCCAACCGGGGAGGGGATACCCTCACGTCTCGGTGCGTCGGCGCTACGGTTTGTGGGTTACCCAGAGCATTTCTGCTGGCCAGCGGTGTGCCCAGTCAGGCGGGTCGGTTTGGTTGTAGCCGTTGGCTGTTCCGGGTTCGGGCCGCGGCTCGATGAGGTCGTCGATGACGAGACCTGCGCCGCGCAGGACCTTGATCCAGTCGCCGTAGGTGAGCTGATAGCTGACCGCGCCCTGGCCTTCGGCGATGGTGTCCAGCCCGAAGTAGTCCTGGTGCAGCGTCGTGGTTACGCGGCTGGCGGCTTCGTCGTAGCAGGCTTCGAACCATGGGCTGGCGACGTTGAACACCAGGCGCCCACCGCGGCGCAGGATGCGTGCGGCCTGCGGGACAGCCAGGTGCGGGGGCGCCCAGCTAAGCCCGCCGTAGTCACAGAACACCAGGTCGAAGCTGTAGGAGGCGAACGGGAGGTGTTCGGCGGCGCCTTGCACCAGCGGGTAGCGGGCCGCTCCCATCGCGCGAGCTGCCGCGGCGAGCTGAGCTTCGGACAGGTCGAGCCCGACCACGGTGGCGCCCTCAGCGGCGAGCGCCCTGGACCACTGGCCGGCGCCGCAGCCGAGTTCGAGTACGCGCTTGCCGGTGATGTCGCCCAGGGCGTGCAGGTGCGCGTCGGGGATGGCGTACGTGCCCCACAGCCGGGGCGTTGCGCCGATCTGCGGGTCGTGCTCGTGCTGGTAGGCGCCGCTGATCTGGTTCCAGAACCGCCGGTTGGCAGAAATGCTGTCCACGCGCCGACTCAAGCACTGCCTGCCGGGGGCGGTCAACACGATTGTGCTGCGACCGGGAAGGTTCACCGGTTCACGGGTGTCCTGTCTGGCTGCCGATGCGATTGGGTGGGTTCGATCGACCCGATCCAGCGTCAGGAGGCTTGGTGGCAGCACGAGTTCAAGTCCCAGGAGCGCCGACTACGAGGGGCGGAAGCTGCAGCAGCTCGTCCGGCGGGGGAGCACGAACAGCGTGCGCTACCGGCGGGCGAGCTGCTGGCCTCTGCGGGCGGCAACACCGTCCCGGTCATCGCCCGTGAAGATCAATCTAGGGAAGACCGTCGCCGCGCTCATCGGTCCCACGATGACGCGGATCGTCGCCCTCCTCTCGGACATGCCCGCCATCGTGCTGTCACGGGTCGGCGAGGCATTGCTGCAGATGCCCCCGACGGTAGCCCTGCTCGCTGCTCGATTCGGCTGTAGTAGTCGACCGACATCCCGGCCAGCACCACCACCTCCTCGCGCCGCAGCCCGCCGGTGCGGCGCCGCTGCCCGCGGGGAAGCCCGACATCCTCCGGCTGCAACGCCGCACGACGCGCTCGAAGAAAATCCGCCGGCAACGCCCGGTCCATCGTCCGACCTCCTCTGTTCGACAGGACGATCTTGGCGCGAACCGGAGACCGGATGAAGGGCAGTTCTAACCCCGGACAAGTTGTCCCTGGCTAGTGCTGTGACCACACAAGTCCGCCGGGACGGCGGCTTCGGCGGTTGCATGTACGGTGACGTCCGATCCGACTGCAACCATGCCCGCTGAAGCTTGCCGTGGCTCGGGGAACCGGGCACGGCGGTGAACACCAGCAGCATGTGGCACTGCTCCGGATCCAACAGCATCTCGGCGTACAGCTCCAGCTCCTCCACCTCGGGGTGCAGGTAGCGTCCGGCGCCGCGCAGGCGGCGAGTCCGTCGAGTCCGTCGAGCAGATCCAGCCCGACCTGATCATCCCCACCGGCAAGCGCAAGGGACAGAACCCCATCCCTCGCCAGCATCTACCGGGCGCTGGCCGAGCACGAGAAGCCCCAGGCGTACCCGGAGGCAGTCGAGACGGCACGCGCTGACTTCTGTGCCGTGACACGGTAGTTGGAACCATGGGGGTGTGGTGTCCTTGCGATCCGGATCCCGTAGGTCACGCTTGTTGGAACCATGGTCACGCTGCTCGCAACCCGCGGTGAATTGCCATTCATGTGCGAATCAGTGTCGATAGACCTGTTCGAGACGCGCGAGCGAAGGCGCCTCACCCCGGCGGGTGATGACCGCCGTGCGCTTCACCAGGGCACTACGCCGGCGTCTTCGAAGAACTTGCCGGTCGGTCCGTCGTCGGGCAGGGTCGCGAGCTTTATGGCGATCGCCGCGCCCTGTTCGGGGGTGCGCACGCCGCGGAAGCCGTTGAGGTCGGTCGCGACGTAGCCGGGGCAGCCCATGTTGATCAGGATGTTCGTGCCGCTCAACTCCCGGGCGTACTGCAGGGTGACGGCATTCAGGAACGTCTTCGACGGCGCGTATGCCACGGCCACCGGCCCCGTCGTCAGCTCAGCGGCGGTTCCTGACTGCCGGGTGAGGGAGCCGACACTGCTGGACATGTTCACGATCCGCGGCGAGGCAGAGCGGCGCAGCAAAGGCAGCATCGCGTTGGTGACGCGGATGACGCCGATCACGTTGGTCTCCACGACCGTCCGGATGGTGACGGGATCGACCCGGGTGGGCTCCTGCGGCATCCCGCCGGTGATACCGGCGTTGTTGACGAGCACGTCGAGGCGCCCGGCCTGTTCCTCGATCAGCCGCGCGGCGGCGGTCACGCTCGCGTCGTCGGTCACGTCCAGGGGTACGCCGAACGCGTCGACGCCGACCGCGCGCAGTTGCTCCACCGCTGCCTCACGGCGCCGATCGTTTCGGGCACCGACACCAACGCTCCAGCCGAGGGCGCCCAGGCCCACGGCGATCTCGTAGCCAATTCCCTTGTTCGCACCGGTGACCAGCGCAATCGTTCGTTCGCTCATAGGGGCCATGCTGCCCTCGGACCCCGCCGGGGGTCCAAGACCGATCGGATGGTCAACGATACCGACAGGGTATTGAACTGGGGTAGCGTGGCTTCATGGAGACCCGGGAACTGCGGTATTTCGTCGCCGTCGCCGAGGAGCTGCACTTCGGGCGCGCAGCGCAGCGACTCGGGATCGCGCAGCCGCCCTTGTCACGGGCCATCCAGCAACTCGAACGCCGACTCGGGGCAGCGCTGCTGGATCGGACCAGCCGTACCGTCACGCTGACCGAGGCCGGCTCAGTGCTGTTGGTCGAGGGCCGGGCGGCCCTCGCTGCAGTCGACGCCGCCGAGCGCCGGACCCGCCGCGCCGCCCTTTCCGCGACCGGCGGTCCCGGCCTGGTCCTGGTGACGAAAGCCAGCGCGTCCCGTGAACTGCTGGCGAAACCGCTCGACGCGTACGCCGCCGAACCCGGCGCAGTCCCCGTCGATGTCATCCTGTGCGGCCCGGCCGAGCAGGAACGACTCCTGCGCGAGGGCCGGGCCGACGTGGCGTTGCTGCACCGGCCGTTCGACTCGACAGCCGGGTTCCACACCGAAGAGCTCAGCACGGAGAGCCAGGTGGTGGTCCTGCCGGCCGGGCATCCGCTCACCGTCCGCGCCCATGTACTCATGGCCGACATCACCGGCCTGCCGGGCCTGCCTCTGCCACGCTGGCCCGACCCCGACGGCACCTACCCGCCCGGCCCCGGCCCGCAGGTCCGCGACCACGCACAGTTGCTGCAGCTCGTCGCGCTCGGCCGGGCCTGCGCGGTCTCACCGGAGTCGTGCCGAGCCCAACTGCACAGTGACCTCGCCGCCGTGCCCGTGCTGGACGCGCCGAAAGTCACCACCGTCATCGCCTGGCCCCCGCACAGCCGGTCCAGAGCCGTCGCCGACTTTGTCCGGACTGCGACACGTCTCTAAGGGCACGGCCCTGCTGATGGCCACCGGCATGCCCGTCGCGCAGATCGGCCTGCGCCCCTGGTACGCGGAGAGGCTGATGGCGCACATCGGCGCGCAGATGAAGGACGAGGAGCACGCCATCACCAAGCGCGCCGTCGCGGCGTACGAGGAGCGAAAGGCGGTCCGCGATGCCCGATGAACCGGACAAGACCCCACGGCTCGACGTGCCGGTCGGCAAGTTCGAGGACATCGAAGACCGCAAGGCGAAGCTCGCACAGCTGACGGCCCAGGTCGACGCGCTCACCGGGGGCGGCGGCGCGGAACCGGGCGAGGCCTCCGACGACGAGGCGGCAGCCGGCCGAGAGGCTGACGACGAGGCGGAGGCAGAGGACGAGTGGCAGAACCCGCCGTTCATCCTGAAGCTTGATCGTCGTGGATGTGCAGAAAGACTTCTGCGAGGGAGGCAGTGTCCCCGTGGCGGGAGGCGCCCGGATTGCCACCAAGATCGCCGATCTGGTGGACTGGCTGCGCGAGCGGGGGGTGGAGGACGTCGACGTGGTGGGCATCGCGACGGACCACTGTGTGCGCGCCACGGCGCTGGACGCCGTGAAGGCCGGCTTCCGCGCCCGCGTACGTCTGGACTACTCGGTCCGTGTCGCACCGGACACGACGGCCGCGGCCGTGGACGACTTCCGCCAGGCCGGTATCGCTGTATCCGGGAGGCACCGGTAGCGCAGTAGCTCCCAGCAGCACCGGCCCCGGTCCGGTCCGGGGCCGGTGTCTTCCTGCGACCCGCGCTGGCAGTTTGTCGTGCATCACCACCGGGACGTTGCGGTCCGGCTCATCCGAGGCCTGTCGGCCGCGGCCGGCCAAGGTTGTCGATCGGGGGCAGTGCGCTGTCGGCCCGCGTCCGTTGTCAGGTGTACAGACGGTGTGCGGAGTCGGTGGCCGGCGCCTGGTGGTCTTCGGTGGTGTAGGCGAAGTTCAGGACGGTCCGGCGGGAGCCAGGGCGGTTCAGGGGTGTGACGCGGTGGGCCGTGAGGTCGCTGCGCAGCAGGTAGGCGTCCCCCGCTTGGTGGTGGATCTGCCGTGTTCCGGGCTCGTCCAGTGCGGTCAGATCCTGGTGGCCGGGGTTGAACTCGAGCAGACCGCCGTCGGCGGTCTCTGGTGGCGCCGCGATGAAGAGGACCAGGGCCAGGGGGTAGTCGTCGGTATGGGCCCCGTGGGTGTCGCCCGGGTTGTGGAGGATGTTCAGCACGTGCCGTTCCACCTCCTCCTCCACAGGCAGCACGTCTGTGCCGTGGACGGCGGCCAGGAGCGCGAGGAGTGCGGTGTCGCGGTACAGGGTGCTGATGAGTGTGGACTCCTGGGCGATGTGGTGGCCGCCCAGGGTGGTCATGTGCCGGGGGCTGTCGTCCATGCATTCCATGCGGAAGTCGCGGCGGGTTGCTGCGGCCTCGAGCCGGTCTGTCTCCTCGCGCAGCGTCTGCAGCCCTCGGCTCGTGAGGAGGCCGGGGAGCGGCAGGTAGCCGGTCTCTGCGAAGCGGATGCGTAGCGGTACGGGGTGTGAGGGCAGTGTGAGCACGGGCACAGCGTTACCCGCTTCACCACCGGTGTGAAACGCAGGGGGTCGCCAGCTTGCCGCCGCCGGGCTCAGGACCGCGAGGTGGGACGTGGTGGCGGGGCGACCGCTGCAGGTCGGGCGTGGCCAGCGGCCGTCTGCCGGCTCCTGGCCTTCTTGTTGTCAGGGGCTCGGGGGCAGTTGTTCGCCGGTCGCCGGTTTTGGGGCATGCAGGGCCCCGCTGGCGTGGAGGTGGTCCGGGGAAGTCCGGGCCCTGCTCATGCGGCACTCAATGCGCCGCTGAGCGATCCGGTCCGGGGCCGCCAAGCTGCCGGCACGGTCGGATCGGTCGGTGCCGATAAACAGGCCCCGGCGGGCCGGCCGCGGGCGTGGAGACGTGAAAGCGACTGCGGGTGTCTCGCCCCTGGCCGACCGGCGGCCCGCAGCAGACCGTGGGCTCAGGCCTGCGCCGACTCCGCCACCGGCTGCCACCTCTCCCACGTCGCAATGCGTTGTTCGTAGTCGGCCTTCGCGATGCCAAGCGGTGCCGTACCGAAGAAGCACCGCAGCGGCGGCTCGTCGGCATCCACGATCTTCAACACGGCGGCGGCGGACGCCTGCGGGTCACCAGGAGCGCCGACACGCTTGCGGCGCTGCTCCTGGACCTGCTGGTGGTAGTCGGCGTACACCGGCAACTCTGCCGAAGTGCGCGATGAGGAACCGGCCCAGTCGGTGGCGAAACCGCCGGGCTCGATCAGCGTGACTTTGATGCCGAACCCCGCCACCTCCTGGGCAAGCGACTGGCTGATCCCCTCAAGCGCCCACTTCGACGCGTGGTAGATGCCGACCAGCGGGAAGGCACTGATCCCACCGATCGAGGAGACCTGCAGGATGTGACCGCTGCCCTGCTCGCGCAGGAACGGCAGGGCTGCCTGCGTCACCCACAGTGCCCCGAAGAGATTGGTCTCCAACTGCGCGCGGGCTTCTGCCTCGGTGAGCTCCTCCACCATCCCGAAGTGGCCGTAGCCCGCGTTGTTGACCACCACGTCGAGGCGCCCGAAGCGCTCGTGGGCCTGCCGCACGGCGGCGAAGTCGGCATCTCGGTCCGTGACGTCAAGTCGCAGGGGAAGAAATCGCTCTCCGTAGGTCGCGACGAGATCGTCCAGCGTGGACAGATCGCGCGCTGTCGCAGCCACCGAGTCGCCGCGTTCTAGCGCCGCGGTCGCCCACTCGCGCCCGAAACCCCGTGAAGCACCGGTGATGAACCAGATCTTATGCGTCATGACGTGTTCCTCATCAATTCTGTCGCCTGCTTCGCCGTCCATCGCGGCGTTGCCTTCGTTCTCGCCCCCGTGATAGCAGCTCCGACACCACGTGCGAGTCACACGAGCGGGGTCGGCCCCGGCGATCACTCGTCCGTGTGCCTGGCCACACCGCTCGCCGACCTTCGACAGTACGCCCGGGGATTCCACTCGTGGGGACCCGGTCGGAACTCCAGGCCGAGGGTTCTCGTGATTGGTTGGGCGGCCCGCGACCTCCGCCCCGCCGTGAACCGACCCGCTTTCACACCGAACCTCTCGGACTTGTTTCCGTCATCTCGGAACCCCTGGTCGCCGGCCTGGCCTCGCCGCAGCAGTGCTCCCGACCAGCACCGCCATGACGCCCAGTTGACGGCTCCGCAGGCCAACCTCTGGGGGACTGTCCAGTCAACGGCTCTGCCCCATAATTGGGGGTGACGAAGCGTGACCGCAGACGTTGGCATGGCATGCGCGACGTCGGCTCCCTTCCGCGGCGGGTCAGCAGGGCAAGGATCGCGCGTTCGCGCCGTTGTCCTGGAGCTACCGGGTTGTCGGGAGTCAGGGAGTGGATGCGTGGTATCGGCGAGAGAGGCAGACCGCATCACCTCACAGAACCGCGACGACCTGCGCAGCTTCGCAACCCGCTCCGCCGACCGGCACGGATGTACGGTCCCCGTGCTGCCAAAACCATCGGCCGACCGGCCCGGCCGATGTGCCGGGTCAACCCAGCCCATTCGTCCGAAGAACTACACCCCTTCCCTTGGCACCTCGGCTCCAGCAAGAGGCTCCTGGCGCTTCAATTGGCCGACCGGGCCAACTGAAGCGCCACCGCGGACGACGATGTATCAGCGCGGCGCTCGGGCCGTCAGCCATCTGGACTTAATTGGATTGTCAGGGCATCAGCTAAGTCATATTTCTGGACAAGCCAGTTGGCCCCCCCGATCTGTTCCACACCGGCGACACCGTGCACGCCGCCGGAACCTCGTCCTCCTCCACCACATTGGCTTCGGCGTCGAATTCACTCCGTGGAACGCCGGCTGCTCTTACCTGGCCAACCTCGCTGCATTGACCCGCCGTCGGATGGGGAGCAACAAGGCGTCATACCGCCGTAACAGTGGAGGCAGGGGAGCATGGGGACAGCGCTGCTGATGGCATTGGCCGCCTTGGGCGCCGCGGTCGTCGTCACGGGCCTGGTACGCGCAAGGGCGACGCGAAGCACTGGCCGAGAAAGCGCGGCTCGCTGAAGAGGAGCGGCGGCACGCGCGTCGGTCATTGGACGCGGTCTGGGCAATGGACGACCGGGAGTTCGAGGAGTACATCGCGGAGTTGTGCCGCCGGGACGGCTGTACCGACGTCAAACGGGTCGGCGGCGCTGGTGATCTGGGCGCGGACGTGATTGGGTACCTGCCCGACGGGCGGAAGATCGTCATTCAGTGCAAGCGCTACGCCAGGCATCGGACGGTCGGCAGCCGCGACATTCAGACGTTCAACGGCACCGCCCGCGCCGAACACGGCGCCGACGTCCCGATCTTTGTCGCCTCCTGCGTCTTCACCGATCCCGCCCGCAAGTTCGCCGCCCGCCAGCACCTGACGCTCATCGACGTCAACCTGCTCGGCTTCTGGAACAGCGGCACCGCCCTGACCTCCTTCCTGGACCTGGACATCGGCCGCTCCGGTACCAATCGCCGACTCCAGCCCGACCACGACTGACAGCGCGCGATCACGGTTCGATTCGCCAGGCCCACCGGTGGCGATGACGGGATCGCATCTGTGCGGCCCAGGTGCCCAGGGCAAGACCGCTGGTGACGGTGTCAGCCTGAGCCATGGTCACTCGGGAAGATTCAGCTGCCAGGAGACGCCGAAGCGGTCGTTGATCCAGCCGAACTTGGCGCTGAAGCCGTACGAGTCCAGTGGCATGAGCTCCGTGCCCCGTTCGGCGAGGGCACCGTAGAGGCGCTCGATCTCGGCCTCGGTGTCGCACTCGACGAACAGCGACACCGCAGGGGTGAACCCGAAGTCGTGCTTGACGTAGCTGTCGATACACATGAACCGCTGTCCGGCGAGCGAGAACGTGGCGCGCTCAATTGTGCCTGCCGCGCCGGGGCCGTTGGCGCCGTAGCGGGAGATGTCGACGATCTCGGCGTCCTCGAACAGCGACGTGTAGAAGGTCAGTGCTTCCTCTGCCCTGCCTTCGAACATGAGGAAAGTGGTGATCTTCTGTGGCATTGACGCCATGGTGCTGCCCTCCGGGTACAGGCGTTGGTCTCTCGAGGAGGAGGCTAGGACCTGTCTGTGACATCCGGCGCATGGACACGGCCGGCACCGTCGTCTCGGTGGTCGGCTCACCTGCTCGGTGTTCGCGAGTTCGTCACGGCGGGCGGGGATGCGGGCTTCCCGCCTGGATGCCACCACCAGTGAGGAGCGGCCCGACGCGATCCGAAGATTGGCTCAGGCGCTGCCCCTCTGCAGAATCTCAACGTTGGACAGGTGCCGATGTCGGTGATGAGCGGCTGCGGTCGCGGCCAGAGACAGCCGGTCGAGGGCGAGGTAGGCGGCGCCGAGGAGCTCGGCGGCCAGCGCTTCACGGACGGGGTCGTCGCCCGACGCCCAGTGCAGATCGCGCCCCAGCACCAGGGCCTCCGCGGGGTCTCCCGCAGCGCAGCGACGTCGCGCTTCCGCGGCGCAGCTTTCCAGGGCTACCGGGTCCTCGAAGACGCTGTGCATGTAGGTGGCGAAGCGGGCCTCGTCGGCCGCGTTGTGTGCCGGCCGGTCGAGGGCGGTCGCGCCGGACACGAGGGCGCCGGCATCGTCCAGGGTCGTGACCCGGTTCTTGTCGACGGCCTGGCGGACGAAGTCGTACCGGTGGGAGTAACTGATCCCGATCTCAGGGCGGTGCTCGCTCTCGTAGCCGGCCAGAGCCCGGCGCAGCAACCCGAGTTGCTCCAGCTTCGCAGCCACCTCCATGTCCTCCTGGTCGTCGTCGGCCACGTCGGTCCAGCAGCGTTCCAGGATGGCACGGACCGTCTGCAGGGGCGTCTCGGCTCGCTTGTCGATCCCTCCGCCGTCATGGGTGTAGTACGACGCGACTGCGTCGCAGGTGCGCCCGTCGTCGGTCCACAACCCGTAGTGCAGGCCGTCGGAGTTGCCGTACATGAATGTCAGGAACTCCGGCGGGTCCCGGTAGAAGCGGCCGTGCAGCCGAACATCAAGACCCGCACGAGGTTGCAGATCATCCGCGAACAGATCCAGGATCCCCGCCGGCCCTACCGAGATGTCCGCCAGAGCCTGCTGCTCGGCCGGCCCCACAACGGCGCAGAACTCCCAGAACCGGAAGATGGAATCGGGCAACTCGATGCCCCAGTCCCGCTGAATGCGCTCCGCGATCCTCGATCGATCGCCAAACCCTCGGCCGTTCGACACTTGCATCCTCCACGGCCAGGGGCACATGTCACTGATACTGCAGGTTGAGGGTAACGAAGCAGTTGATGCCGCCGGCCGGCAGGCTGGTCACGCACGGAACGGAGTCGCCGGCCAGGCAGCGGGTCGTTCGTACCTGGGATCGTCCTGCGGCGAAGGCCGTGGACGCTCACTTGCGTAAGTCGTACCGGCGACAAGCTCCTCCTCGACGGGGTCGACCTGCGCATCACAGTGGACCCGGCCGCCTTCCGTGCTTGGCTGGTGCGCTGCAGGTCAAGAAGTCCGGATGCCGCCACCGTCCCGCATGCCGTCCTCGCCAGGCAGCACGGCAGCTGTAACCGGCCGCCACTCCGCCCGCGGCTCCGGCCCGGGCCGTGAGCACCGCCGACGACCAGCGCGACCGCCTGCTGGACGGACGCGCCGACGTTGCACTGTGGCCCGCTGCACGGACACCCGACGGCGGACGACGGTCTGCCGCTGCGGCCCAGACCAGCCCATCGGCGCGGGACTTGGTGCGGCCGAAGCCGTTGTAGGAGACGTCCGGGTGGGGTCGGAGCAGTCGACCTCACGGCGGTGCCCTTACCTCGATGGGACGGGTTGGACGGGCACAGGAGTGCGTTTCGCGGCTCGGCTGACGATGGACGTCTCGACGTGGGTGATGCCCAGGCCGACCAGGTCGCGGGAGAGGAAGCCGTAGAGGGCCGTCAGGTCCCGGAAGTACGCAGCCGCGTGCAGGTTCGAGGGCCCCGATGTCGCGAACGCGCCGTGCACCGAGGGGTGGTCGGCCAGCGCCTGCCCGGCGGCGGCCAGATGGTCGGGGGCCACGTGCAGCAGGAGTTTGGCCTCGATCGCCAGCCCGAGGCGGCGTGGATCGACCAGGACCTGAGTGATCAGACGGCCCTGGGCGGCCAGTTGGGTGAGGCGCCGGCGCACCGTGCTCTCCGGGTGGCCGGTGCGCGCGGCCAGGGCCGCGGCGGTCAGGCGCGCGTCGGGCGTGAGGGCGTCGACGAGGGACTGTTCCAGAACATCGGTGTCGACGCCGTACGGGCCCGGGGCACCGGAAGCGGTCGGCCCGGGGGCCCGCCCACCGGAGCTCAGCGCCGCGCGTTCGGGCGCGGTCAGTACCTGGTGGCGCCACTCGGAGGTGAGCCGGAAGACGTGCAGGATCGTGGCGCTCTCCAGGGACGTCACCGCCTGAGTGGAGGGCAGCTGGCGGAAGACCAACGGGTCACGTGAGCCCGGTTCGGTGCGGGCGACGGCGAAGATCTCGTCGCCCGATGTGGTGACGTCGATGAAGGGGATGTCCTCGCGTGCGGCGAGCGCGGCCACGATCGTGTCGAGCTTTCCCCGCAGGACCCGGATGCGCAGGAACAGGGCCCCGGCCGATCCTCCGTTGCGCGGTCGCGCGACTGGTGAGATCACTACACGCATGGTGCCGTCTGCTCCGAGTGCGTGCAGGCGGCGGCGCACGGTGGCGGGGCTGAGTCCCAGCACGTGCGCCGCCCGCTCCGCGGTGAGGCGACCGTCCCACTGCAACGCGGCCACCAGCCGCTGATCCATGAGGTTCAGTACGGGATCCGCCGATGTGCGCGCCATGAAGACAAGTTTCGCCCATTCCGTCGCCCTGTGGCAGCCGATCCGGGGACAAGGCCCCAAGCATGGATGTCATCCACTCCGCCCGTCCCTGACGAACGTCGGCGGACCCGAGCTACGGAAGGAGCAATCGATGATCCTCGACCCGCGCATCTGGTTTCCCAGCCTGACCGCCTGACCGCCTGACCGCCTGACCGCCTGACCGCCTGACCGCCGGCACGTCCAGTGCGGCAGCCGGCGGTCCGGCGATGGGGGCCTGCGGTGCGACGACGCTGCAGGCCCCCGTTTTTCACAGCACCTCGAGAACGACGGATCCACCACGGAGGCCCAAGTGCCCGCGTTCAAGCAACGGGAAAAAGTACGCGTCGCCAGCGGCGGCACCTCGTGCGCCGCCTGGCACTATCCGGGGTCCAACGGCGGCTGCGTGATCATGGCCGGCGGAACCTCGGTGATAGAGGAACCGGCCTCGGACCTGTTCGTCACGGCGCCAGGTCAGGGGTGTTCGGCGTGCTGGAGGATGCCGCCGAGTGAGAAGCAGAGGGCGCCGGTGAGGGTGCCCCAGTTGGCGATGTCGGCGTTGATCAGGCTGCCGGTGGCAGGGCGGGTGTAGGCGGCGAATGCCGAGACCAGGAACAGGACGGAGCCGGACTGGTTCACGGCGACGATCCACCAGCCGAGGCTGCGTTGTCGGATGCACGGCCGCCCGTGGCAGATCTCGACGAACGCGAGGTGGCCGGAGATGAGGAAGAGCACGCAGCCGATCACGTCGGGAGACCAGACCAGTCGGTTGATCTGCTGGGCGGTCAGGCCTTGCAGGAAGGAGTCCAGCAGGTTGACGGCGAACACCAGGGTGCCGGCGAACAGGACGAACGCGCTCAGCCAGTCGACGTGTTTCGGCTCGTAGCTCCACCACCGCCAGCGCCGGGTGACCAGGGCGCCTTCGCCCCCTGACACGGGGCGCGGGGCGTTGATGACCTGGAGCAGGGACACGTACCCGCCGATGTTGAAGAACAGGCCGCCGGCGAAGTAGATCGACGCGCAGGTGGTGGCGTCGCCGGAGCCGAACTGGGCGACGGCGGCGCCGGCCGCGAAGAGTGCCCCGCCGATGATGAAGGCGGTGGCGGCGATCGCGTTGAGGCTGCGCAAGCGAGCGACGGCGGTGGTGTCGGCGCTGGTGTGATGGGCGGTGGCCGCTCCGCGCGGGTGGACGGCGATGAGTCCGCGGCGCCGGGCGAGCCGGGATTCCCAGATGGCAGTGCCGCCGCCGGGCGGGTGCCAGGTGAGCCGGGTGGTGAACGGTCCCGCGCCGTCGGCGCGCTTCTCGGGCTGTCCCACAGGCCGAGACTAGACGGCCTCCGCTCCCTCGCCCGTGCGCAACGCCGTAGGCAGCGCCGGGCCGACAGGGTGCGTTCGGGCATCAGGGCAGGTCCGCACTAGGCCTCGGCACCGTGGGATCTGTAAGAGGGTGCGTGCAGGTAGCGTTCCTCAATTCCTCGTGCTGCTGGCCAGACTCCGGGCGGCCAAGCAGCTCGACCGGTCGAGGGCGGTGATCGACTCGTCCCATGTGCGGGCTGCTCGCTTGTGGTCCAGGCTGACCGCCGCTCCTCGTTCTGGTGGTCGCATTCGAGGGGCAGGAACGGCCCGAACGGGGCGCCGACCTTCAAGCCCATGAGCGCGGCGAGGAACTCGGCAGGCAGGTGCCGGTCGCTTGCGTAGACGGCAGTGTGGTTCAGCTGGACGCCGGCCACTGGCAGCTCGGTTTCAAGCCTTAGGCGCTGCCGTCATGACGGCCCTGGCGTCGCATGCTCGCGGCCATGGCGTGCTTACCGTCTTCCCTGCCTATGCCGGTGAGGCCGTCGCGCGCATCTACGTCCAACCGGGTCCCGCCCGGCCGGTAGTACTTTGCTGATTTCCAACCAACCGGCTCGTGGCCAGCAGGGCCAAGGTTTGGAAGCACAGCCGCCATGCTTGATCCCGCGGGTCCCCTCTGAGCAGCCTTTGAGGCCTTAAAATTGTTCATGCCGTAGGTCTCGGGGCGTTCGACGACGTAGCCGCGTTCGCATTGGGCTCCGGCCGAACGAGTGCCACGAGGTGGGGGGGCGTTCACGGCTCGCCAGCGGGCCGTTGCGGCGGTGTCAGCTGAGGCACCGGCAAAGCAGGACCATCCGTCCCCCAGGCGGCGCGGACGCGGGCTTCTAGCGGCCGTCGCGGTTTCACCGTGCGCTCTCTGGACAGCGGTGGTCCAATTGGGTTACTCGGGCACCGACCCCGGTCTGCGGAGGCCGCCATGCGCTACCGACTCGCAGTACTCCCCGCGGCCGCTGTGCTGTCTGGGGCGGTATTTGTCGGCGGGAGCGGCGCTCCCGCCGCCGCCCACCAACCGGCTCCGCACGCCACAGCCCCCGGTTCAGGCAAGGTGAAGATCGGCGACACGCTCACTCTCCACGGTATGAAGGACAACGAGAAGATCACCGTCACTCTGAGGCAGTGGCGAGCGCCTGCCGTCGGCGCCGACGAGTTCAACAAGCCGTCGCCCGGCAAGAAGTGGGTCGCAGCGCAAGTTGAGTTGAAGAACACCGGCAGTGCCGAATACTCCGACAGCCCTACGAACGGCATGCAGGTCGCCGACAGTCAGGGCCAGCATTTCGACACGTGGATCGGAGCGGAGCTGGCGGCCGGACCTACGCTGGATTCCGGCGTCAAGCTTTCGAAGGGGGAGAAGGCGCTGGGCTGGGCGGTCTTCCAAGTCCCGAGCAACTCGAGAATCGTCACGATGCAGTTCACCATGGACAGTGGATTCGCCGATCAGACCGGTGAATGGAAACTTGTCAAATAGCCCGCCTGCGGTTCGGTGGTGACCACCGGACCGCGACGAGGACCTCACTCGGCGCCGCCCGCACCGGCCTGGCCGCCGCCGGCTACGACCAGGTCGAGGTGGTCTGCGGCGACGGCGCCCTCGGTGACCCGAGCGGCAAGATATACGAGAGATCATCGTCACCGTCGGCGCCTGGGGGATCTCCACTGCCCGGTGGTCTCAGCCTGCCATCGCCGGCCACGTTGTCGTCCCCCTGCGTCTCCACAGCAGCGGCCTGACCCGCTCGCTCGCCTTCGAACACACCGACGGCGGGCTGATGGCTGCCGTGTGTGGCTGTCATGGGATGTGTCCCATCGCCGCCGCACAGAGCAGACTGGTGGCTATCATCAAGGCCTTTCGTGACACGGTCACACCAGGCGTCGGCGGGCAGCGAGAACAGCAGGGGCGGCGTCCGCTGCATGGCCGAGAGGACGGCGGCCTGCCAGGTCGTGGGAAGCAATGTGATGACCGCAACCAGCGGAATGGCTACCCAGCTGAGCGAGGAGCCGCGCACGTCGCTGGCTTGGCTGGTCCAGTAGTGCCGGAGGTCGCGGTGCCGCCGCCATAGGTTGGCCTGACGGAGGTCATGCGTTGCCGTCCGCCACAGTCGCTGCCGCAGGTGTGCTGTACGCGTAGGGCGTGAAGTGTGCCGGGGTGTGGTCGATGGGCAGATTCGGTCGCCAGGCGGTGAGGATCTGGGCGCTGCACACGAATAGGCCGTCGGGGAGCTGGTCGAGCGGGTACCAGGCCCAGTCGCCGACCGTCTCGTCCGGCTGGGTGGACGGCTTCCCCTGCCAGACGTTGACCAGAGCGCCGACGGTGAGGCGCACGATGTCTTCGACATGATCGACGAGCGTGCCCAGGAGCGTGACGTCTTCGAGCCGGGCGTGCAGCCCGGTCTCCTCGGCGAGTTCGCGGACCACGGTCTGCTCAAGGCACTCGCCTGGTTCGACGGTGCCGCCCGGAAGTTCGAGTGTGCCGCGGTGGTGGCGGCCAAGCAGTACGCCCTGCTCGCTCAGGACGATGGCGCCTACGCCGATGGCGGCGTGCGGCACGGGCGGGCGCGTCGTGCGGGGGCGGCTGGAGAGGCGCGTGGGCCGTGCGGGCAGGCGGCGGGCACGGATCAGCTGCTGCACGACGGGCGCGCTCTGGTCGGGATGGTGCAGCAGGTCGATGGCCTCGACGCGGAAGCCGTACTCGGTGAGGAGGCCGTCCCATAGGTGTGGTGCCAGGACCCACATCTGGGTGGGGAGGGGCGGGTCGTCCCGGAGCAGAATCATCTGCTCGCGCGGTTCGACCGTTGTGGACGGGCCGCGGTCGTGCAGGTCGGTGTGCAGGAGGGAGAGGATCAGCGGCGCTCCGGAGCGCAGGCCGGCGTGGAGGGCGGGCAGGACACGGTGCGGGTCGAGGAAGGCCAGGGTGCCGATGGCGTACGCGGCATCGAAGGGTTCGGTGCTTGCGAGGTAGTCGACCACGTCGCCCTCGACGAACTCCGCGCCGGCTACGTGCGCGTGGGTAGAGGTGGCGCGCTCGTGCTGTGTGGGCGACAGCTCGATCCCTGTCACGTGCGCACCATGGTCCTGCGCGAGGTGTACGGCGTGATGTCCGGCTCCGGAACCGATGTCCAGGACCCGCCGGCCGGCGATATCGCCGAGGATCTCGATCCCCGGGCCAACACCCTCCCAGGGTGCCCAGTTCATCTGCTGGGGGACGGGCGGGGTGTAGGCGCGTGTGAGCTGGCGCTGGCCGTAGACGGTCCAAGCTTGTGTGTTGATGTCCTCGATGGGCACGGGACCTCCTGGGGCGGAATGGGGGCATGTGGTTCAGCCGAGGCGGGTGACGAGGTACTGGAGGAGGTGGCTGCTGCGGGCCCGCTCGGCTCCGCAGGCGCGCATCCGCCGAGCGGCCAACGGATTTGCGCTACATCAACCATCCGATGTCGCGTACCTCTGACTCCCCGCGATGGCCACATAACAGATCCAACAATGTGAGCCGAAGGCCTTATCGAGGTTCTCACCCCGACGGCCGGCCACGATGCCGGACTCTCACGAACTGCGGCAATCAGTGCGAGCATTTCGCGCTACGCACACGCTGTGGGTCTTAGAACCCCTAACGGAATGACCTCACTGGGTTGGCTGGTGAGCGCGCTTGGTACTGTCCGGCAGTGACTTTGACGGACCTTGGAGACGGATTCCGCGACGCTGAGCAGCGGCAGTGTGTTCAGGCAATGATTGCCAGTCGCCTTGCGGATGATCGCGAGCCGCAGGAGGTTCGATATCTCATGCGCTTCTGGTGGCAGCTGAGCATGCCGTACCAGGAGGTATCGGTTGCGGAACTGGCCCTGAATGTCGGCCAGCAGAAGCTGGACGTCGTGATGGAACTGATCAGCGCCATCAGGTCGTCCCACGAAGAGATGGACGCATGGCTAGCCGGCGCAGTGCAGACGTTCCCGGTGCTTCAGGACCATGGCTTCAGCGCCTCCTTGGACAGCAGCGATTGAGGCTAGAGCGTCGTCAGGCGTAGCCAGCAGATCAGTGCGCATCCGAGGGTGAGGAAGGCTTCGTGGATGTCGTCGCGGATCTCCCAGCGGATCCGTAGGCGGCGGAACCAGTGCAGGCGAGCGAAGGCACGCTCCACAACCTAGCGTTGGGTGCCGAGCCCGGAGCCGTGCTCGGTGCCGCGGCGGGCGATGACCGGCTTCACGCCGAGGTCCCGGACACGCTTGCGGTACGTGTCGTGGTCGTAGCCGCGGACCCCGAGTACAACCTCTGGTCGGCGGCGCGGTCGGGCGCGCTTGCCGCGCACGGGCGGTACGGCCTGCAGAAGCGGGATGAGTGAGTGACATCGTTGCGGTTCCCGCCAGTCAGCGTGGCCGCATGTGGGATGCCGGAAGCGTCGGTGATCACGTGGTGGTTGCTGCCGACTCTGCCCCGGTCAGCAGGGCTTCTTCCCGTCTTGGAGTCCCTTTTAAGGCCCGGATGCAGGAGCCGTCGACCGCCGCCCGGAAAAGTCCAGGGCGTTGGCGCCGCGGAGCTTAGCGAGGAGAACCTCGTGTAGCTGGGGCCACACACCGGCCTCGGTCCACTCGGCCAGGCGGCGCCAGCAAGTCATGCCCGAGCCGAAGCCGAGTTCCTGCGGCAAGTGTTCCCAGGCGATCCCGGTATGCAGTACGAACAGGATCCGCTGGACCACTAGCCGGTCCGGATGCCCCCTGCCCCGCATGACATACCCTGCGTTCCACCTTGGGCAACAGCGGGTCGACCACCGCCCACAGCTCGTCATCGACGTCCCATGGCTTCGGCCGAGCCATCCCACACCCCCGGATCAACGTTCCCGAAGTGATCCAATGACCTGGAAGATCATTTCGTTAGGAGTTCTTAGACCATGTCCTACAAACGGCTCCTCAACCTCACCATGTAGGACATGGGTACGGCACCTACGAGACTCCGGCTATCCAGGCATGGCTGACCAGCCCCCCGGTTCCATCAGCCCCCAAGTCGCCCACCTGTTCCCGGAAAGGGCGAAGCTGTACGGCGCAGCCCCGCCACCGCCCAACCGGGCCCCACTGTTTGCTGTACACACCAGTTGAGGGCTTTACTGACCATGTCGCGGGCCGGAAATGCCCACTTGGGGTGCGCGGAGGGGATCGTGTGGGTTGGGAAGAGATCCGCTGGCGGTCCTGGTGTGGGGCTCCTGCCCTTCGGTGAGTCCGGGTCCTGGAGGCGCGTCTGATACTCCTACACTCACGGGATGAATAACTACACGTGTACCCATTGCGGCACTGTCGGTCTGATGGATGGATTCATCGAGGACGCCGGAGAGCACTCGAGCGGCTACGCGCGCTGGATCGAGGGCGCGTTGGAGCGAGGGGTTTTCGGGGGTGCCAAGCGGATGGGCCGGCCTCGGCGGCAGATAGAGGCGTTCCGCTGCCCCAAGTGCGGGCACCTTGAGCTGTTCGCCACCGGCGAGGTGTAGTTGGCCCTCGTTGTGCGCGGCCGCCCGTTCTGGCGGCCTGTGAGGAGCCAGGCGCCGCCCGTGGCTCCGAATTCCGGGGCCGGCTCCGAGCGTGCCTGCCCCGACGGCTGACGGGTTTCGAATCGTCGGCGCGCAGCCGACCTCCGCCAGAACTAGTGAGCTGACCAGCGTGGTCGGGCCCGACCATAGGGCCGGGCCGGCCCATGCGCACGTTGTGGGCTGCGGCGCTGACCTGCGGGCCGCCGGGCGTCCGCGTGGTGTCCGGTCCAGTTGGTTGAAGTGTGGGATGGGCCGGTGGTGTTGATGCGGCCGGCCCCGGCCCAATGTGCTGCCCCGTAAGGACGGCATGCGCGGCGGGGCACGCTCCCGTTTCCCTGAACTGATCGACGCCCTGTCGGGCCTGCCGCAGGTGTGGTGCTCGATGGGGAAGTTGTCGCCGCGTCCGCCGACTAGCGACAGCGCGGTTACGGATCAAGCGTTCCTCGAAGCTTGGGCCAGGCACCCCCCATAGGTCCTGGCAGGCGCTCATATTACGGGCAACTCGCCCATCTTTGGACACCGATTACGGAAACCGGACATGGCGGTCAGTCAGGCGCCCGTCGTACGGAGCGCAGCCGTTCGTTTTGCAGTCCCGGAAGACGGACACTCGCGTACGGCTATCTCCGCCGAGGCGAGAGGTGGCTTGGTATTCCCACCGAATCCCGGTTTGCAGCACGAACAGCACCCCGCACAGCGTCTGCCGGTCCGGCACCCTCGACCGACCGGCCATCAGCTTCGGCCCCTGCTCCGGTAACAACAGCTCGATCATCGCCCACAGTTCATCCGAAACGACCCACGGACGCGACTCCCTCTTGTCCAAGTACAGGCAAACGAGCAGCCAGTTTCGGCAGTCACACCATCAGTGACTTCTGTCAGGACCTCTTAGTCGGCGGTTGGGCGCCAGCGAGTGGCTGCGGTGTTTGCCATGCGCCAGCCCCAGAGGCAGAGCAGAAGAGTGCATGTTGTCGCCCCGCTGGCGAGGACGACGTAGAGGCTTGTGGGCACGGGCTGTCTGCCGCCGACGGATATGGGGGCGGTGAGACAGACAGAGATAAAGCTTCCGACAGCGCTGGCGAGCATAGAAGGGAAGAGCACGTACCAGCCGGCGATGATCCCGTAGGTCCGGTGGCCGTCGGTGAGGACTGACAGAGGCGTGACGTCGCGTCCCAGTCGCAGAAGCTCTGCCAGCACGCTGAAACCGATGGCGAGGATCGTGATGGCTGATCCGATGAGGCCGAGGAGGCGAACCCATTGTGCTGAGGAGGCCAGGTCGTTGGATCCGAGGAGCCAGCTGTTGCCGAGGGGCTCGGCTGTCGCTCGCATGCCGAGATGTGCATGGGCCAGCGCTTTGAACTGAGGCACTGAGAGATCGTCGCC
Source organism: Streptomyces sp. NBC_00344 (assembly GCF_036088315.1). NCBI lineage: Bacteria > Bacillati > Actinomycetota > Actinomycetes > Kitasatosporales > Streptomycetaceae > Streptomyces > Streptomyces sp. NBC_00344. The sequence continues at coordinate 6,969,215 of NZ_CP107996.1, forward strand.
GGTAACGGAGACGGCGATCAGAATTTGATGTGTCAGGCGCGTTCTGTGTTGTCTTCTCGATCGGCGCGACTCGTGCCGTGACGGGACCGTGGCTGCCACCGACGGCCCAGCGAAGGAGTTCAGCGATCCGATTATCGCGGTCCATGGGGTTGATCGCTGCGGCGTGTTTCGCGTACGGCAGGTTCACTGCATTGAGGGCTGAGCAGGAGCCGGTGAAGGCGGTTGCTCCGGCTTGATCACTGCTGGCGAGCAGCAATTCGATCTCAGCGGGAAGTGCGGTGGCGAAGTCATGTATGCGGGATGGCGTGGGGGAGGAGAGGGTGACCAGGGAGGACCCCACGCGTCCCTGCGTGGAGAGCGCGTTGGCTGCGTTCTCGCCGAGCAGCCCGGTCCAGAGCTGGATCTGTGCAACCAGTCCGATCATCACGACCAGCGCGGCGACGAAGCGGGCCGCGACTCGTGTCTGGGCGGCCAGTCGGCGCCCTGCAATGATCATGCCCGGTTGACCGGCCGTTCGGCCTATTGCAGCGATTCGCACTCCGCTCCAGCCTGTGAGCGCGGCGATGACGGAGGGCAGAGTTGCCAGCACAGCCGCTACCCCGACTGCGTAGACCGGCAGCCGCAGATCGTCGCTTGCCAGTTCCGAGCCGCGCACGGCCAGGAGCAGGGCAAGGGGGAACAGCCACGGAAGCCAGGCCCTTTGACGCTGGAACCTGGCGGTGGGCTGCGTGTTCCCGTGTCTGTGAGGACGCCGGGGTGCAGTAGTACGGCTGCGGCTATGACGGTGCACGGCGCGACAGACCAGCGCCTGCCAGTGGCCAGCTTGCGTTGCGTACGTCGTACTTGCTGAGGGTGCAATCGACCCAGGGGAAAGGGAGATCGACAAGGAATGCAGGGCTGATGAGCGCGGATGCTGCGGCAGGGCCAAGCGCCGCGGGAACAGCTGCTTCCCCTGCCGTGAAGAAGATGCGTGCGGTCTTCGTTGCTCCCAGCGCCTCGAAGAGAACCAGCCCTCTCACCCTGGCGGCCGAGCCCGTACGTACGCTGGCGATCACGAGCGCGCCAGCCGGTAGCAGTATCAGGCCCGCTAGGCCGACTGTAAAGATTGGAAAGGCTGGAATGAACATGCTTTCACCGAAAGGTGCTGTACTGTCGCGCGGCGCGCCGAAGGACCGGACGGGATGCATATCTGCCCGATCGAGGCGGGCCACCCGAGGTCGGATATAGGCGAAGCGCTCCTCAGGGGCTTCTAGACCAGCCTCGCCGATTGTGCCTGAGAGGTGTTCGTACCGGTGCTGGATTCCCTCGCGGTCTCCGGCCTTGAGCAAAGCCGGGGACAGTACAGCCTCGCCAGGACGCGGCCAGTGCGTGAGGCCCGGCGGTGGGGGTGCAGTGGCTGTCTCGGGCTCAATGTAGACCACTGAATGCTGGCGCCCGGCGACGTCGTCGGTGCCCACGCCCACAGGGCGATCGCCTCCCCCCTGGTTGTTCTGTAGGAACAGTGGGGCCCGGTGCGCACCGCGCATCTCGCGTCCGCCGTACGTCGCGTGGGCGAGCACGGGGCTCGCCAGTGCGAGCGTGAAGAAACATTCTGCAAGAAAAATGCCCCAGAACCGCAGGCGTCCTCCATCTGCTGACATCGTTGTTGCAGCCCAGCGCGCAGAAGTTGGAGGGCGAAGCTTCGGTGCTTCACTTGTCTGTCCCCGCTTCCGCGCCTTGTTGGCAGGGCGACAGCAGGCCGTCATGCAGTCAGAGTTGGCGCTGTGCGCGTGATGCCACCATGTCGTCGTGCGTGACCAGGACCAGCCCGCACTGCCAGCGTTCCGGCAGGGCGTAGAGCAGATCGGCGACCGCGTGGCGGGCAGTTGTGTCCAGGGCACCGGTGGGTTCGTCGGCGAGTAGCAGCGATGGCTTGTTGATCAGCGCAGGGGCGACAGCGACCCTTTGGCGGCCACTGGAGAGAGCCTGTGTCTGATGCTTCTGGCGCAACGTCTAGTTCGCCCAGCAGCTTTTTCGCCGATGTGAAAGCTTCGTAGCGCGGCGTCTTCGCGAATATGGCGGCAATGGCCACGTTTTCCAGTGGTGAGTTCGGGCAATAGTGGCTTTCCGCTCAGAGCGTACAGGAGTTTCGATTTCAGTTGTTCGTGTACATAGCGTACAGAAGACGTGACTGTATCACTCGTTGTGCTGGGGTGATTGCTTGGAGCGATTGAAGTGCATAAGGCATGAATGGGCAACCTTGCGTGGTATTTGACGCATTCGCTGCACCGTAGCGTCGCCCGTAGAGGCATTCTTTAGGTTATTTATGTATTATGTCCAACTTAGCCGCTTTAAGTCCCGCTTTCTTGGTTTAAGTCCGCTCGAGACTCTTGATCTTGCGATGGCGCATGCATATATTCATCTCGCGGTCTTCACGGATCGTCACAGATTCTTGCTATGTGTGAAGAAGTTCGGGGGGCGTCGCCGGAAGGTGGCGTTGAGGGGGAGTTGTGCTTTCGGCTGCGTCGGCGCGTGTGCGTGTGCTGGTCATGGTGTTGGTGCTGGCTGTAGTCGCGGCTGGTGGCTGGCTGGTCCAGGTTTCATCGGATGAGGCTGTGGCGGCGACGACGGCCAGTGCGGTGAGTGGGCCGCGGCCGACGGGGCATCAGAGGCCGGTGTCGCTCGCAGAGCGGCGTGCGCAGACCAAGGATCGGGCCAAGGCGACGAAGTTGCATGCGCTGGCGTCCGCACGGAGCAGGCCCGCAACGGCGAAGCAGTTGGCGTTGCTGACGAAGGATCAGCAGCGGATGAAGGCTGTCGGTCTGAGGACGAACGCCGCGACAGCTCCTCGCCGGACGGCTGCGAATACGCTGTCCGCGGCGGCGCAGACCGCTGCCGCCGGGTCCTATTCCAGTGGTGCGTTGTACCAGGTCACAGCGGATCCGTTTGGGAACGCGGCGGCGCAGCAGGGCGGGTTCCTGGAGTCGTTGGGCAATCACATCGGTGCGGCGGTACCGGGCGAACCGCTGCAACTGTCGGCTGCGATCTGGCAGACCGGTGGCGCCGACAGTGAGGTGCATCCGGTCAAGGTGCGCTGGAAGGTCGTCGACTACTGCACCGACGCGGCCGACAAAATCCTCGACTTCGGGCAGACGGTTCAGGCTCCGACGCTCAATACCGGCCGGACGTTCCCCGTGGCCAACGCCTCCGTCACGCTCCCGGCAACTGGCTGTACGAACCCGTCCCCGTCGTACTTCGTCTATGTCTGCACGACAGTCACCGATGATGCTGCGGACACGGAGTCCTGCGGTTCCTACAACCAGTTCTACATCGTCCCTGTGCTCCCCGAGGGCGCGGCCTGCGGGTCGCTGTGCGGGGACGCGAGTGGCGCACCGGGTACGACCGTCACCCGTGCGGACCCGGTGAACACCGCGACCGGCGCCTTCAGCGAGGCCTTCACCGATGCGCAGGTCCCCGCCCCCGGCGTGCCGTTCGCCGCATCGCGCGTGTACTCCTCGGACAACACGACCACCGGCGCTCTGGGCAAGGGCTGGCAACTCCCCTGGGAGACGAGGCTCCAGATCGAAGCTGACGGGGACGCGGTCCTGACCGGCGAAGGCGGAGCACGCCACACGTACACCAACGATTCCGGGGGAGCGTTCACCGCACCCGGTGAGGTCCGTTCGACACTCGCCGTCGACGGCAGTGGATACAGACTCACCACGGCCGACCACACCACCTACGGCTTCGACGCCGGCGGCCGGCTGACCGGGTTGAAGGACCGTACCGGTCGTGGCCTGTCCCTGGCCTACACGGGCACGAAGCCCACGAAGATCACGGATGCGGCGGGGCATGCTGCGGTCCTGGCCTATGTAGGGGACCGGCTGGACACGGTGACACTCGCGGACGGCCGCTTGGTCGACTACGACTACACCAACGACCAGTTGAGCAGTGTGAAGGCGCTCGATGGCGCCACCGAGCACTACGGGTATGACACAGCCGGACTTCTGAACAAGGTCACGGACGCCCGGAGCGAGGACGTCACGAAAAATGTGTACGACACCCAGGGCCGCGTCTCTACCCAGACCGACGCGCTGCAGCACACCACGAAGTTCGCGTACACGAAGAACGGCCAGTTCGACCAGGTCGACACCACCGCCGCGGACGAAGGCGTGTGGACGGACCTCTACTACAAGAGCGTCCTCTTCACCCAGATAGACCCCCTCGGTAACAAGACGTATTTCCGTTACGACCAGCACTTCAACCGCACCAGCGCTATCGATGCGGAGATGCGTGAGACAAAGTGGGACTTCGACACAACGGGCCGGATGCGAAGCCGGGCCACGGGGGCCTCCGACGAGGCATGGACGTACGACGCCAACGGCAACGTCGCCACGCACCAGGACGGCGAGTACAACACCACCATCTTCGGATACAACACGAACAACCAGCTGACCTCCGTCAAGGACCCGCTGCAGAAAACGTCGACGTACCTGTACGACCCGACCAGCGGGATGCTCGAGACGGCGACCTCCGCGCGTAAGAAGACCACCGTCTATGACGTCGATGACACCACCGGCCAGCTGAAGTCGGTCACGACGCCCAAGGGCAACAAGACCACATACGCCTACGATGACTACGGTCGTCTCAAAACGTCGGTAGACCCGCGCGGCAACGTCAGCGGTGGAGACCCGACGAAGTACACAACCGTCTACACCTACGACGATGCCGACCGCCTCAAGACCGTCACCGACGCCAAGCAGCACAAGACCGTCTTCGACTACGACCTGGCAGGAAACCTGCACCAGGTCACCGACGCCAAGCTGCGCGTCACCCTCTACGACTACGACGACAACGGGCGTCTTTCCACGGTCACCGACCCGGCAAAGAAGACCACCGTCACTGGCTATGACGAGGTCGGCCGCATAGCCTCGGTCACCGACCGCACGCTCGGCAAGACCTCCTACACCTATGACAAGGCCGGCCGCCGGCTCACGATGGTCACCGCCCGCGGCAACGCGACCGGAGCAGACGCGAAGGCGTTCACCTGGACCTTCGGATACGACAAGGTCGGCAATCGCAAGACGGTCACGGACCCGCGCACCAAGACCACCGCATTCACCTGGGACGCCGACAACCCGCCTCTGTCCACGACGGATCCGCTGAACCACACGCGCAGCGTCACCTACGACGACAACGGCAGCGTCGTCAAAACCACTGACGCGCTGAATCACGGCACAACCCTCGCCTACGACGACGACAACAGACTCGCCTCGTCCAAGACGCAGTACAGCTAAGCCACAACCTACGAGTACGACGATGACGGCAACCTGTCCGCCCAGGTTGCCCCGGAGACCGACGAGCGCACGACATACGGCTACGACGACGACGGCAATCACAGCACCACTGTCGACCCGCGCGGCAACGTCGCCGGCGCCGACCCGGCAAAGTACACATGGACCTACGGATACGACCCGGCCGGACAGCCCACCTCGGTCACCGACCCGCTCGGCCACCAGCACAAGACGGGCTACGACGCCGTCGGCAACATCGACTCGACCACCGACGCCCGCGGCAAGCAGACCGTGTACGGGTACGACGAGCTGAACCGTCCCAACAAGGTCACCAATCCGGACACCGGAAGCACCACCACCACCTACAACCTCGCCGGATTCCTGGACACCAGCACCGACGCCAAAACCCACCTCACCACCTACGGCTACGACGACGAGGGCCGTCTGAAGTCGGTCAAGAACCCACTGAGCAAGACCGTCGGCTACGGCTACGACCCTGACGGCAACCGCACCACGGTCACCAACGCGCGTAAGCAGACCATCACCACCACCGTCGACGCCCGCGGCCTGCCCACCAAGGTCGCCTACTCCGACGGCACACCAACCGTCAGCTACGGCTACGACGACGCCAGCCGCATCACGGGTGTCACCGACGCAACCGGCTCGCGCACCGTGACGTACGACGAAGACGACAAGATCAAAACAATCACGGCACCAGGCGCCACCAAGCCGTTCACCTACAACTGGAACTCCGACGACACCCTGCTCAACCGCGCCTACCCCGACGGGCGTACCACCGGCTACGCCTACGACAAGGACGGCCGGACCAAGTCCCAGACCACCAACGGCAAGGCCACCGGCTACGGCTACGACAAGGCCGGAAACCTCACCTCGGTCACGCTTCCCACCACCACCGCGCGCAGCGAAGCCCGCACGTACGACACCGCCGGCCAGCTGGCCACCATGACCACCCCGGCAGCCGGCACGCACAGCTTCAGCTACGACGAGAACGGCCGCCTCACCGCCGACAAGCCCGGCACCGGCTACCCGGTCCGCTACGGCTACGACGATGCCGGCCGCATGAACCGCCAGTGCACCGACACATCCACCACCTCATGCGTCGCCGGAACCACCGGAAGCCGCTACAGCTACGACAAGGTCGGCAACCTCGCCACATCGGCCACCTCGACGTCCACGACCACCAACACCTACAACGACGCCGACCAGCTCACCGCCACCGCCTCCGGCACAACCACCACCAGCTACAGCTACGACGACGACGGAAACCAGACCAAGGACGGTGCCGACACCATCGGCTACGACCCCCTGGGCCGCGTCAAATCCGCCACCATCGGCACCAGCGCCTACACCTTCGGCTACGACGCCGACGGCAACCGCACCACCACCAACAAGAGCGGCACCCTCGCCCGCACCTCCCGCTGGGACATCAACAACGCGCTCCCGCAGATCGCCACCGACACCGACAGCACCGGCGGCCTCCTCGCGGACTACCAGTACGACCCCAACGGCACCGCCCGCGCCCTGAACAAGAGCGACAGCACCTACTACCTCACCCACGACCGCCAGGACTCCGTCAGCACCGTCTACGACGCAGCCGGCACCGACAACTACCGCTACACTTACAGCGCCTGGGGCACCTCCACCGGAAAAGCCACCATCACCGGCGGACAGACCAGCATCTTCGGCTACACCGGCCAATACAAAGACCAATACCTCACCGGCCGCCTCCAGCTCCGCGACCGCAGCTACGACCCCTCACAGCGCCGCTTCACCACACAAGACCCCCTCCCCGCAGGGCTCGGCGACCCCAACCACTCCGACTACAACTACGCCGACAACGACCCCGCCGACGAGTCCGACCCCTCCGGCGACTGCCCCATGTGCATCGGCGCAGCCATCGGCGGCGTCCTCGGCGGCGGCATCTACGCCCTCACCCACCAGGACGACTTCAACTGGGGCGACTTCGCCGTCGCCACCGGCAAGGGCGCCCTCATCGGAGCCGGCGCAGCCTTCCTCGCCCCCGCAGGCGCAGGAGTCGCCGCAGGTCTCGGCCTCGAAGGCGGCGCAGGCCTCGCTGTCACCGTGGGCGTCGATGCCGCAGTCGGTGCCGGATATACCTGGGCGGTCAACACGGCCCAATGCCAACCCACTACGCCAGCAGATCTACTACTCGGCGCCGCTGGCGGAGGGCTGGGTTCACTTGCGGGTCCAGCATGGCGCGGGCTTAGAGGAAGCTTCGCGCGCGGGTCTCTCGACGCGATGGACGGATCGATTCCGGCTGGCAGCAACGTGGCTCACGGAGCTACTTATACCCGCATCGGTGACGATCCACGAAGCATTCGCAACTCGGTGAACGTAGCCAACGGTGGCGAGCATGACGTGATCGCACACGGTTCCCCAGATGGGTACTTGGACTTGGACGAGGGCATGGTCAATGGAGGACAGCTCGTGGACGCCATAACCAATAACCCCGCCTACAATGGGTGCGCCATTAGACTCATGGTGTGTCACTCCGGGGCTAGCGAATCCGGGATCGCGCAACAGGTTGCCAATGAGATGGGCGTTACGGTGCGTGCACCAACTCGCCAAGTGGGTACGAACCCTGCGCTCGGCAGAGGGCAACAACCACAGGTCGCGCCCGGCGGGTATTGGCGAATATATCTCCCGATCCTGGAAGTAAGGTAGCTGTAACGTAATGAAGTATTTGGGGTTTTTCCGAGAAATCGGACCCGAGAACCTTTCCGTATATGCGGAGAGCATTGAACTTGCTAAGCGGCGGGAGGTTGATTATCGGAAAGTCGAGATAATTGCATACCTGGAGTCGGGGCACCCGCTGCTTGATGTCATGGAGAGCTGTCCGGATGTGCTGGATTCGAAGCTCTCTATTAGAGGAGGGTCGTCCGTACTTACTGACGGTGAATGGATTTGGAGGTGGGATTTGATCCATTACGTGCGGCGGTACGACCTTGGACTGCAGGATGACTTCGTCAGTTACGTACGCGATAATTCATATCGAGTTCCAGAAGTGTCCTCAGGTGTGTTGGTTGCGCTGTCGAGTGAAGTTAATAACCTGCTGGGGTTTCACTCTGACCCGGGAGCGAAGCCGAATCGTCCCTAAAGTGGTGCGGAAGCCCGTGTCTGGGCAGGTGAAGCCGGGGTGCCCTTGTGGGGCTGGCATACGGTCAGGGCATGGTCGTTTGGGGGCGCCTACGGCTTGGGCTGCGTAGTGGAGATCATTGCCGTGTTGCCCAGGTCGTAGATGGCGCGCACTCCCTCGCGCGTCCTGCGCGGAGCGAAGCCGAGTTCGCCTCTGGTCTCACCAAAGGCATCAAGGGTCTCGCCAGATTAGCGAGTGGGAGTGTGTCAGACTCTCGCTGGTTTTCCGTTACGTTCCCGAAGCTGATCGGCCCAAGATCTACTTCGAAGTGCACGAAAGCCTCCCAGGATCTTCTCGGCCAGGCGAAAGGTGCCAGTGGCCACGAGCCTTCCTGGGGAGACTCCTGGTGGGCTCTTAGCTTGTCCTTTATCTTCCGGCCCCGAACGGTGTCTCGAACTGAGTCGCTCACCTGGGGATTCGCAGGATAGGAGAGCGGCTTTCGTCTGCTTCTGTGCTCCGTCACGAGGAGAACCAGTCGAAGGCCGTTGTCATGAGTGTGGTGTGCCCGGATGTCCGGAGAGAATCGTTCGCGGAAGCGTCACGCTTCCGAGCAGAGTTCTACGCGTGTCTGACCGCCCGGCGTGACGAACTGTTCGAACTGACCGACGCACTGTTGTGCGTCGACGGGCGGGTCACCTCGCCGGTGGACCTGACCATGGTGCCCGAGCACCGGCGTGCGCACGGCGCGCTGTACGGAGCTCTCAACCGGGGCCAGATCGACGCCGGGAGGCTGCGGACCTTGCTCGCTGGGCTGCCGTTGCCCCGGTTCGAGGGCGGGCGCCTGGTCCTGGCGGGCGACGTGTCGCCGTGCCTTCGCTCGGACGCACCGTGCTCGGCGGACCGGTTGTTCTGCCACGTCTACGGCCGGGCGAAGTCCGCCTCTCAGTTCATCCCAGGGTGGCCGTACTCCTTCGTCGCGGTCCTCGAACCGGGAGCCACCTCGTGGACGTCGGTCCTGGACGTGGTCCGACTCGGACCCGAAGATGATGCGACCGCAGTCACCGCCGCCCAGCTCCGCACCGTGGCCGAGCGGGCTCATCTCAGCCGGCCAATGGGCGCCCGGTGACCCGGACATCACGATCGTTATGGACGCGGGTTACGACGTCACCCGCCTGGCCTGGGTCCTGCGGGATCTTCCTGTCGAGTTGGTCGGGCGGGTCCGCAGCGACCGAGTGATGCGGCTGCCGAAGCCCTCGGCCAAGGAATACGCCCTGGCCTAGTCCCACGGCGGACGGCCGCCGAAGCACGGCAAGGAGATCCGCTTCGCCCACCCCGAGACCTGGCCCGAAGCGGCGATCACCACCGTCACCGACACCGCCAACTACGGCAAGGCCGAGGCTCAGGCGTGGGACCGTATTCACCCGAGGTTGACCCACCTCTCGGCCTGGCTGGAGCACGACGGTGAACTCCCCGTCGTTGAGGGCACTTTGGTCCGGCTGAAGGTAGCACCTCTCCAAGGAACCGGAAGCACCGCCGGTCTGGCTGTGGTCCTCCAAGACCGGCGCCGCTCCGATAGACGTGGATCTGTGGTGGCAGGTGTTCCTCCGGAGATTCGACCTTGAGCACACCTTCAGGTTCACAAAGCAGACTCTCGGCTGGACCACCCCGAAGGTCCGTACTCCCGAGGCCGCGGACCGGTGGACATGGCTCGTCGTCGCGGCCCACACCCAACTCCGTCTCGCCCGGCCGATGGCCGCCGACCCCCGCCGGCCCTGGGAGAAACCGACCGAATTCGACCGGCTCACCCCCGCCCGGGGCCGCCGGGGGTTCAGGAACATCCGCGCCCATCTGCTCTGTCCGGCCCGCGTTCCCCAACCCCGTGGCATCGGCCCCGGACGCCCACCCGGCACCAAGAACCGGCACCCCGCACCCCGCTACGACGTCGGCAAAACCGTCAAGCGCCCCGAGACCGTCAAGGCCATCGGCAGACCCGGCCGATCCTGGTAGATATAGAGCAAGCCAAGTCCGTTCCGTCGCCCAAGTACGCTGCTCCTATGAACGGTCGGGAGAACAAGTGGGGCCGATAGTCGGCCGTGACGGGGCTGCGGTGGCTGGCCGGTGGCCTGTCAGTGGCGCCTGGCACCATGGCCACCCATGAACGCTGAATCGGCCGAACGCTCCTGGCTCCGCGACTTCCACCGCGGCTTCCTGCTTGAGGGCTACACCCTGACGCTGGTTCGCGGGCTCACTCCGCGTGAGTACCTCGACCGCATCGGCGCCCAGCCGCAGGAAGACTGCGACGGCTTCGATAACTTCATCGCCCGGGACCGCGAATTCCAGGACGATCAGGACGACTGGGGCGACCGCATGTTCGTCGGCGCCGCCCTGGTCCATGACGAAGACGCCGACTGGATCCTGGCCCTCGAGATCAACGGCGGCATCGAGATCCACACCGATGCAATGAAGCACGCCACTCGCGGCACCCGCGGCGTCTCGCACTTCCTCAGCCCGAACGCCATGTCCCTGTTCTCCTGGTGGGAGGACGGTGAGCTGCGCACTCGCTTCGAAGGCCCCCTCCATCGAGAAGGCAGCACACCGGACCACCTCCTCGACCTCATGCGCCAGACGGGGTTCGACCTCGAAGCCGGCGCCTACGACCTGGAGAACTATGTCGCACTCGCGGAAGAGCTCAGCGGAGTCCACCTGACCGCGAACATGCTCGAATACGGCACCTACTCCACGGGCACCGTTGAGATCCCCACCGAGCACTGAACCGGCGTCGTCATCGACGTCACCGATACGCACGACACCCGCACACCTACATCAGCCTCCCCAACCCCGCGCACGATCAGCGTTAGATCGGCTGCAAGGCCATGCGGGTAGATAAGGAACAAGCTGAGGGCCTCTCGATGGGGCGTGCCGTCGAGGCGTTGAGTGAAGTCGCTCCCCGCCTTCCGGGCTCTCCGGATCCGGATGCACCTGCCGCACGTGAACCCGGACAACGTCTGGGCCGAGGATCTGGCCATCGGGCAGCGGCGACTGCTCAACCGCGAGGAGGACAACGCCTTCTGGGCCTGCGCCATCATCGAGGTTCTGCGGCACACCGGCGTCCACGCCGAGGAGATGCTGGAACTGAGCCACCACAGCCTGGTCCAATACCGGCTGCCGACCACCGGGGAGATCGTCCCCCTGCTGCAGATCGCCCCGTCCAAGACAGACGCCGAACGGCTGCTGGTGGTCAGCCCCGAACTGGCCGACGTGCTCAGCGCGATCATCTGCCGGATCCGCGACACCGGCGGCGCCGTGCCGCTGGTCCGGACCCGTGACTACCACGAACACGTCTGGATGCCGCCGGCCCCGCTGTTGTTCCAGCACTGCGTCGCCGCCGAACCACAGCGCATCGCCCGCGAGCGTGTCAGCGCGTTGCTGGATGATGCCCTGTCCCGCACCGGCCTGGTCGATTCGGCGCCACTGCACAGTGCCCGCTGGGGTCGATGCGATGACTGCCCGGCTCAACTGCTCGCCCAGGGTTTGGCGTTGTCCTGGCAGCGATGGGCCCTGGTCCGTATCGACCAGGGCGATCGGGAGGTGGTGCAGGTTCCCCCTCAAGTTGAGAATGCCACCCATGTAGAGCAGCGACAGGAACAGTGCCACCAGCGCGGACAGGATGGTCGGCACGAGCCAAATTTTGCCGCGACGTGCCACAACGGCGGCGCGTGCACGTGGCTGCTGCTGCCCGGAACCCGCTGAGGTCATGGCACTCCATCAGGTATCCCGGTCCTGTGCTGTCCCGGACCTGGCTGTCGTCTTGAGGCCGCACACACGTGCCCCTGGCGCTCACGCGTTCGCAGTGCGTACGCACCGGTCGCGCCTACAGCGACCATATCCCCATGGCTGCCAACGCCCCTCCCGACACGACCGCGGCCGCGCCCACCAGCCGGGGCCGATGTCGGAGGCCCTGATGCCAACGGCGCTCGCGCGCTTGTTGATCTGAAGGCCGTTCGGGGCCGGCCGGGGATCGAGGTTGTGCGGGGCGAGCAGTGCGGTGCGGCGCAGGGAGCCTCGATGCTCTGCCCGGCACTCACGACGAGCAGCGCATGCGATCCGGCGCCGACCAGTCCGAGCGCGCCCCGTCTGCTCACGGACGGGCGGGCCAGTGCGGGTGCGACGAGCCCGTACGGATTGGACGGTTCCGGTTCGGTTTGCCCCGTGTCCGTGGCCAGGACCGAGCGCAGGGTGCGGGAGCATCCAGGATGTGGCGGTTGCGCAGGCAGTCGCGGTGGGCGGCGACGCAGGTCTCCACGGCTCGGCCGAGGCCCTGCCACAGATGGAACCGGTCTGCGACCTGCAAGGCGTCGGGGGCCCGCGCCGGGCCCCCTCGGCGTAGGCGCCCGCCCGGTCCCGGCAGATAATCTCCACGCCGGGGTGGCGGATCAGCCACGCGGCCAGCGGCCCGGCTTCACGCGTCGGGAGGACATCGACCACGCGATGATCTTCGACACTGGTCAAGACTGCTGTCCCATTTCCACATGGGACACGAATCCCACGCTGCCGAATCCACACCGGTCCGCCCTCACGCTGACAAGGCATACGACGTCCCTCACCTGCGTAAATGGCTGTGGGGCAAGCACATCGGAGTCCGGATTGCCCGCAAGGGAGTCGAGTCCAGCGAGCGGCTCGGCCGACGCAGATGGGTCACCGAGCGCACCATGTCCTGGCTGACTGGCTACCGCAGACTCAACCACCGCTACGAGCGGAATCCAGGCAACTACCTGGCCTTTCTCGGACTCGCCGCCACGCTCTGCTGCTACAGACGGTTCCTCAACCTCACCATGTAGGACATGGTCTAAGCCGGACGAGATAGCGCCGGAGGAGAAGAACCTCGTGCGTAAGCAGCGCGACCGGCCAGTGGAGGTACTGGCCGGGGGACCACAAGGCACGCCACAGTCACCGTGACACGGGTACAGCGACGCCGCCGGAGTCATCGACGCCGTGGGCCCCCAAGTCGACGCCCACCGCGTCGGACAACGGGTCTGGGTATACGGCGCCCAGTCCTACCGCCCCTTCGGCACCGCCGCCCAGTACACCGTCGTACCTGACCACCAAGCCGGACCTCTGCCCGACCACCTCAGTGACGAGCTGGGGGCGAGCTTCGGCATCTCCGGCATCACCGCCCACCGCGCCGTCTTCGCCGACGGCCCGGTCGACGGCCAACTGGTTCTGGTCCACGGAGTTCTCGGCGGCGTCGGCTCCCTGGCCGCCCAGCTCGCTCGCTGGGCCGGCGCCACCGTGATCGCCACCGTCCGCCGCACCGCGGACCTCAACCACGTCGACCCGGCCGTCGCCCACGCCATCGCCCTGGACACTGGCGACCCCGCCGCTTCCATCCGCGCGTACGCGCCGCAGGGCGTCGACCGGATCATCGAGGTCGCGCTGTCCGACAACGCCGATCTCGACAACGCCGTCGCTGCCAACAACGCCGTCATCGCCGCCTACGCCACCCGCTCGGACCGCACTGAGATCCCCTTCTGGCCTTTGCTGTTCAACAACGTCACCCTGCGGCTGCTCGGCAGCGACGACTTTCCCGGCGAGGCCAAGCGCCAGCCCGCCCGCGACCTCACCTCCGCCGCCGTCGGCGACTGTTACCCGCTGGACGACATCGCCAAGGCTCACGACCGCGTCGACGCCGGCGGTGCCCACGGCCGCATCCTGCTCACCATCCCCCGATAGCGCAGACTCGGAACACTGCCCTGCTCAACTGCCTAGCTCTACGGGTCGGCCCGTCGCGCTGCCAAGTATTCGGACCAGTTCCCGCCGGCGAGGGTGGCCCAGCGTTCGGCTGTCTTGGGGTGGATGCCGAGCAGGTCGGCGATGACCATGGGCGGCAGGTCTATCAGGGCGTCCATCATGGCGGTGTTCCGTGCAGCGCGGGCGGGCAGACCGTGGTGTCTCAAGGTGTCGGCGAGGCCGAGGGGGTTGCGCGGACGTCCAGGGCTGTGACCGGGCAAGAGGTGAAGGCGTCGACCTTGACTGGAAGAGGGACTTCTACCGGGGCACCGACGCGGGCAGGAAGGAACTCGCCAAGGATGTGTGCGCCATGGCCAACACCGTCGGGGGCCTGGTCGTCGTCGGCGTAGACGACGGTAAGCAGGATCAGCTCTTCATCGCCTCGTCCTCGTCCAACAGCTCCAAGTCCGACTCGGGACCCGCGGACTGAAAGCCTTCTGGTGCACCTACTGCGAGGACTACACCCACATCAAATCCGTCGTCAACGTCACCACCACCGACCCCGAGAAGACCGCCCTGACCTCCGTGCTCGACACCTGCAGCTCCTGAGACCCCGGCACGACGCGAGCAGCGTGAAGCGGTCTCGACAGCTGCAGTACTGGGGCCAGTAGCCCCGTGACCTACGGCGTCTGATGGCCATCCGCGCGCAGTTCACGCGGGTGGCCATCGGCGGTGTGCTGTCGTCACAGGGTCGTAGAGGGTCGCGGCCTGCAAGGTGGCGTGGTTGCTGTCCCGACCCTCGGCTTTCAGCGTCAGGGGGGTGGCCTCGTGACTGGCGCAGCGGGGGATGCGGAGGCGGGGCTGGCGAGAGCGATGAGGGAGAGCGCGGCCGCACCGCGCAGCAGGTGGTTGATCACGCCCGACTTCATACCGGTCAGGTCGCGCTCCGCCGGCTGGGCCGCAGCGAGCCCACCCGCCTGGGGGTACATGCTCACTGCAGAACGGGACCTCTTCGCCACACGACTTGGGGCTTAGCCGTGGGTCAAGCAGTCCAGTTCGCTGCTGATCGCATCCCGCAGCACATCGTGTTGCGGGCCAAGCCTGAACTGCTCGTCACTCCACCGGTCACGCGGATACAGCCACACCGGCTTGCCTACTAGCTCGGCCGGCTCCCATTCGAATCGCGGCCAGACATGGGCATGCAAGAACGGGTCTGTGTTGCCAAGGATCTCCAGGTTGACCCGGCGGAAGCCGGGGTCCAGCCGCCGGCAGGCCCGCTCAACCGCTTCTCCGAGTTGGTCCATGTTGGACAGAAACGACAGTCGCTTGGCCCTAGGCAGGTCAGATAGCCGTTGAACATCCGGTTCGTCCGCGAGGAGAACTGAATACCCGGGCAGAAACTGAACGTCGCCGATCGCGGCGAAGCCAGAGTCAAGCCGCCGCAGCACAGTCGGATTCTGGCCCCGCAGAGCAGCCCCGATCCTGTCCATCCGCCAGTCACCAGTCATGGCCCGAACCTACCCACAGGTGATCAAGACCTGCTCTTCGCCCCCACCCACCGAGCCGAATAGCGCAGGGTTGAAACACCGACTCTTCCCCAGTCGCACGGTCGCTCGTGCTGCCGCACACCCCATGGATGGTCCGCTGCTGGCTGGCTCTCCGTTCTGACCCGCTACTGCACCTGGAAGTGTTCGCGGGCGTACGCGCGCAGCTCCTTCATGGGCTGCTCAGGTCGTCCGTCAAGGCGGCTGATCAATGCACACGCCAGGTCAACGCAGCGCGTCGACGCCGAGGTCACGGCCGAAGCTCTTCGCCCTGCACAGCACCCTCGCGTTCCAACCGAACCCACGGATCTACCGACCTGAAGCAGACCGGTGTCCCTGCGGGTTCAGGCTGAAGGACCTTCGGTTTCCTTGAACCCACGGGGATCAAAGGGGATCGCCGAGATAAGCTCAAAAGGGGCGGGATGATCTTGAAGCCCCGAGCGCCGGGCCCGTCCCGTATTTCAGAGGGACACCTACGCTGTTCTGCCAGCGACAGAACACCGGCCGGACAGGGCTCGACGATCACTACAGTCCAGTCTCATGACGACGATTACGACGCGTACGGTCGAGTACTCGGCCGACGGTTTGACGATGATCGGGCACCTCGCGCTCCCGGCCGGTGTCGACCGCCGGCCCGCAGTGCTGCTCGGGCCAGAGGGCATGGGGCTCAGCGACGTCGAGTGCCGCCGGGCCGATGCTCTCGCCGAGCTGGGGTATGTAGCGCTGGCCTTCGACCTTCACGGCGGGCGCTATTTGGGTGACCCCGAGGAGATGCTGGCCCGTTGCATGCCACTGCTCGCTGATCCCGACCGGATGCGACGCATCGGCCATGCGGCGCTCGACGAGTTGCGCACCGAAACCCGGACCGACCCCGACCGGACCGCCGCCATCGGCTACGGCACCGGGGTCGGAAGACCCGATCATGCCGCCCGCGCAACGGAACGCGTTCACCGCCGAGATGCAGGCCGCGGGCGTCGACTGGCGCCTCACTGTCTACGGCGGCGCCTTGCACGCCTTCCATCACCCGCCGGTCGACCACCCCTTGGCCCCCGGCGTCGGCTACCACCCACAGCACGCGCAGCGAGCCTGGCGCGACGTCGTCGACTTGCTGGCCGAGTGCCTGCCCGTGACGGAGTTTCCCTGCGGATCCCGCTCATCAGCTGCGATAGGTTGCCCGCCATGACTGAGCTCGGACCCGTTGCCTGGCCACCTTCCCCGATAAGGACCGAACGGCTCGTGCTCCGCGAGTCCGAGGTCCGGGACCGTGCGGCATTCATTGAACTGTTCGCCTTGCCAGAGGTGCGCACCTATCTCGGTGGCCCTCGACCGCGTGACGAGCTCGAACGCGCGGTGCCTGAACTGCCCGGTCGGCGCCCTGGCCTTTTCGTGATCGATCTCGACGGAGCGATGATCGGCTCGATCACGCTGGATCGGCGCGACGCGGAGCGTCCAGGGCCCGTCCGTCCGGACGCCGGGGAGGCGGAGCTCGGCTATATGTTCCTGCCGGAGGCGTGGGGATGCGGGTATGCCGCCGAGGCGTGCGCGGCGGCGCTCGGCTGGTTCGCCAACGTGCTTCCTGGCAAGCCGGTGGTGCTCTGCACTCAGACTGCCAACGTCCGCTCGATGCGCCTCGCGGCGAAGTTGGGGTTCACCGAGGTGCAACGGTTCGAGGAGTGGGGCGCCGAGCAGTGGTTCGGCGTGTGGTCCCCGGCCACGGTGCCTGGTTGAGCTTGGACTTGGGCCTGCCTGGCGGCCTTCGAGGGCAGCGCCGGCGGATGAAGTGGCGAAGCAGCGAGTGGGAGACGCAGACTTCGTAGTCGTCCATGAGCCACAGCCATATCGGGGGTTGGGGAACATCGGAACGAAAACTGGCGCTAAGCCTTGATCAGTCCTGGTGGACGGCTGACGGAGCGTCGGAGACCGGACCCGTCTGAAGTCTTCCCACGGATAACGCCCTATTATCTGCGGGAGTGTGTCTGCCCTTCCCACAAGGCGCGCATTGCCTCTTCGATCGGCGCCAGCGGGTCCTTTCCCGACATGGTCGATAGGGCAGTGCCGAACTTCTGACGAGCGTTGCGTAGTTCACCGAGCATGGTGCCCAGAGTGGCCCGGCTGTTGTTGGGCTGTACGACCGAGTGCGCCGCAGCCTCCACAGCTTTGATGGCCTCGCTGTAGGCGTGAACTGGCTTTGGCATGCGCCCGTAAGCGGCCTGCCACGCAGCGGTCAGATGCTCGCCAGCAGAGCCAGCAGAGCCAGCAGAGCCAGCAGAGCCAGCAGAGCCAGCAGAGCCAGCAGAGCCAGCAGAGCCAGCAGAGCCAGTCTGAGACGTCGCTTCGGCGACAGTCTGTTGTACGGCGTCGCCCACGGCTGGCATGACGCGCTCTTCCAAGCGGTCGCCTGTGTCCGCCACGCGATACGCCGACCCTCCCTCGTTCAAAATCCTCACGAGGGCATCAACCCAGCCCTTGGACAGGCGGCCCTCGCCAATGAGGTCCAGCACCTGGTCCACCACGTCGAGCAGAGCGTCATCGGTGGAGCTGGTCAAAGGTTCGAGGTACCTGGCGACGCCTGAATGCTCCTGAGATGGAGGGAGACGCAGTCAGCAGAAGGACGGTGCGGACCGCCTCCGTGTCAACTCCTCCACGGAACCCGAACGCTTCGGACACCCACGACTGCAAGGGTTCGACGAGGTACTGGGGCGCCCCCTCATGCGGTCCGTCGAAGGTGGGCGCGGATCTTCCTGTACGGACGGAGAAACGAGGACGCGATGGCATGGTCATAGCGGGACGGTACCGGCGGCCTTGAGCGCCTTGCACTGCATATCGCACCAGATCATCGTGGCGCGGGCAGCGAAGCAGGGGTGTCGCTCGGCAGCAAGGAGTCGCGGCCGGCTGCCAGCTCCGGCAGGTACTTTGTCCGCCCGTCCTGCTACAGCACTTCGCCCCGGCACGGGCGTTGATCGGCTCGTACCAGGGCGGGCAGGAGTTCAGCGGCGTTATTGGCCGCTGCTGACTTCAAACTCCTCTCCGGTTTCATCAGTAACCGAGATTCCCTGCCAGAAGTTGACCCTCACGCCCTTGTGGCTGCTCGAGCCTGGAGCTTGATCTGCAAAGGCGGGTCCTGCCAACGACAACGCAGCCACCGTGAGGGCAAGAGCGGCGATCGCACGCGTAGTGATCTTCATGGGCTGCTAACGAGTCCAGGTATGAGCGGTCACGGAGGCGCCTTCTTGGCCCTGTTCTCGTATAGCTACCGCCAGGTGGCGTCTAGCGCTGAGTAACTACTTGCGGCTGCGGCGACAAGGGCGGTGTCGGGCCCCATCATGGCCGCCCCTGACTCCTCGCGCGCCTGACGAACGGCGCTGCTCGTGTCAGTGCCCTGGGGCAGGATCGAAGGATGACCGATCTTGTACAGAACCCGTTCGACCCCGGAAACGACTGGAGCAATCGCACACGGCACCGATTCACTGGCTTGTCAGCAGAGCTGACTGACCTGGTCCTGCACTTGGGCACCACCTCCGAGTTCTGGGACTACCGCTACAAGGTCGACACCGTCTGGAAGCGTCGAGCCAAGGCCCTGCTCAAGACATCCGGCGCCCGCGAGCTGGTCCAGTACGCTGTCCGGGAACTGGCCCAGTCAGGCTCCTTCCACGGAATGACCGATCCGCGACACGTCATCAGAGAGCTCGGACAGGCGAAGCCGCCTTCCCCGGCTCGGAGCCTGGCGATCGGTGCAACGCTCGCCGCAGGCTGGCTCGCTGGGGATACAAGCGAACTCGCCGATAACCTCGCAGTGGTGGGCCGGAAGAACGCACAGGCCATGGACACCTATTACCGGGTGGACGACGACATCGCTGGCGCCGCATTCATGGCCCTGGGCGAACTGCCCGGCCGGGACGCATTGGAGGAACTATGGGCACTGCACTATTGGGTCGTCCCGGCCCGGCACTCGCACAAGGTCCTGGTGAAGTCCGTAAAGAAGGCCGCCACCCGCGCCGGGGTCCCGCCCCACGAGCTGGCCGAACGCACCGTGCCGCGTCATGGACTGGAACCGGACGGGACGCTGACGCTCGGCTGGATCGGGCGCGGCGCACGCTGGTGGAACGCCGCGCTTGACGCGGTCATCACGGTCCACGACAGCGGGCAGGTGACCGTCGACTGGATAGACGACGAGAAAGCAACGCGCACGCGCACCACGGCACCTTTCCGATCCCCCACCGGCTACAAGACGCGGACCCGAGCCGAAAGCGTCGACGGGGTGCGGCTTCACGCTCAAGACATAGTGAAGACCCTGGCCGCAGAGCGGCTCCGACTCACCACCGCGGCCTTTGAAAAGCGCACCTGGCTCTGGTCGGACTGGTCGCGGTACTACCGTGACCACCCGATCACCAGCGTCGTCACGCGTTCGTTGGAATGGGAGTACGAGACACCTGGCGAACACGGCTACCGGCACCTCGGCACCAGTGCCGCCGGCGTCGAGATCGAGCCCACAGCACGGGTCCGGCTGCGGCCCGCCGGCCCCGGATCAATCACCGGCCGAGCTGCCTGAGCTGGGCACCGGGGCCGACGCGGAACGCCCAGTATTGTGCGGCAGCGGCCACACGGTGGCGTTCCTCGGGATCGAAGGGTCTCGAGAGTCCCGTCGAGGGCGGGGCAAGAACGTGGTCACTCTGGGAGTGGCGTCCAGCGATCATTAATCGAACACGCGCACCCTTGCCGTGTGACCATGTACCCCTTTCCTGATGATCTCCGGGCAGCTCAGACGGAGCTCCATGTGACTCGTGCTGCGTATGAGGCGCTGTTGCGGGAGCTGCCGCGGTCGGTGGAGCCGGTCGAGGCGGTGGAGGACAGGGAGCACTGGTATCGGCGCAACCATCCGCTCCCGGCGTCGCCCGGGTACACATCCGAGCAGCGCCAGCAGGTTGAGGATCTGCACGCCCGGCTGCTCGATACGTCGGCCCGGGTCGGCACCCACCCGTGATTGGGGGAGCCCGGGCGGCGGCCTTGTGCGAGGCCCGGATGCGGCTCAAGGCCGTCACCGGGCCTGCCGGGGCGGCGACGTAGATGGCGGCCGGTCCGCCGCCGAGCATCACGGTCGTGCTCCCGGATCGGCAGGAGATCCGGGGGCGTCTGTATGCCCGACGGCAGGTGGAGAGCGGTGAGTGGCGCTACCAGGTCGGGGTGCCGATGTGGCGCCACGAGCAGGCGGAGGTCATCGCGGCCGAGTACCGGGTGTGGGTGTCTCCGGAGCAGTTGCGGCCGCTCGAAGGTGTCCGGTACGACCAGGTGCCTATCCGCGGTCTGCCGCCGGATCAGGAGCCGGCTCCGGCCGGCCCGCGGTGGGGATGGCGCGTCGTGCCGCTGCTCGACAACCGCCGCAGGACGCTCGGTCAGGTCGTCCATGTCCACGACTGCACCGAGGCAGAGGGTGGGCGCGACGCCGACCTGGACGAAGCGCTCGACGCGTTGCGCCGGCCGGGAGGCCAGGCATGCCAGGAGTGCGCTGCGGCAGAGGCGCTACTGCCGCTTCAGTGAGGGACTGCCGGAGCGCGCGCTCAGCTTGTTCTTTAACATTTGGCGGAGCCTCATGACGCTGGTAGGTTCTCCGCGGTGACTTTGATGGAGACGCAGGGCCTCGTGTCGATGACCGACGAGGCGCAGTTACGTTGGATGGCGCTGGGGGACACGACTCGGCAGCCGCCCGTGGTCATGCTCCATGGTGGTCCGGGGCTGCCGGACTATCTGGGCGATGTCGCCCCCATGGTCGCGGACCTCGCGCCCGTGTACCGGTACGACCAGCGTGGCACGGGCCAATCCCCGTGGCGGGGCCGCCATTCCTTCGCCCGGCATGTCGACGATCTCGCCGAGCTGCTCGACGCATGGGACGTGCCCAAGGTCGTACTGATTGGGCACTCCTACGGCACTGACCTGGCGAGCCGGTTCTGTCTGACGCACTCTGACCGGGTTGCCGCGATGATGCTGATGTGCGGGCCATTCGTCGGTGATTGGCGTACCGGGGATCGGGCGGAGCGCGGCCGTCGTATGTCCGCAGCGCAGCAGGAGCGGCTACGCGACTTGGAGGAGTTGCCGCACCGCACGGAGGAGCAGGAAGTCGAGCTGCTCACGCTGGCTTGGTTCACCGACCACTCCGATCGCGAACAGGGGTGGCACTGGGCCGCGCAGGGTGCCCGGCGGCGTCGCCCCGTCAACTGGGCTATGAACGGTGAACTTGGCAGGGAAGGACGTGCGGACCCGCTCGATGAGCATCTTGCCGAGCTGCGCTTGTGCCTGCCCGCGCGAACGGAGCTTCTCGGTGGGGCCGACGATCCCCGCCCTATGTCGGCTCTTGAATCACTCGCGCTCCGGCTCAGTCTTCCGCTGACGCTGATCGAGGGCGCTGGGCACGAGCCCTGGTTGGAGCAGCACGACGCCGTGCGTGCGCACCTTCGGCGATTCGTGCAAGGCACGGTGGGCGCATAGGGCTTCGATCGGTTTGCCGGCTGGCCTCATTCCAGGTTGTCGGCGCTGCAGCGGATCCGGTGCCGAAATGGACCTCGAACTAGGCCGCTCACCTGGGGATTCGCCGGACATGGGGGGGCTTCGTCTGATCCTGTGCTCCGACCACGGTGCACGTGACCAAGACGAAGGCTGTGAGGGTGAGTCTGCTGCCAGATGCTGTCCGGAGGGAAGCGTTCGCTGAAGCGACGCGCTTCCGGGGCGAGTTCTACGAGTGTCTGACCGCCCGGTGCGATGAGTTGTTCGAGCTGATGGACGCGGTGCTGTGCGCGGACGGTGCGTGAAGTCTCCGCCTTCCCCGAGCGGGGCTGGCTGGCCGGACACTGTCGTTGCCGCCGGTCAGCCGGTGAAGGACTCGGGTCCGAAGCGGCCCCACGCAATGAATGCTGCAAGCGCGAGATAGATCAGGTTCAGCATCACGAACTTGGCTTCGCCGCGTCGGCCGTGGGTGATCATCGCGCCGATCATCAGCAAGACCCAGCAGACGGCAGTCACCGGCACCAGGACCGGTGCGATGTCGAGGGCGGCGGGCAGGATCAGGCCTGCCGCGGCCAGGATCTCGAGGACGCCGAGGGTCTTGACGAAGCGGGCGCTGGCGTCTCCGGTCCATCCCCCGCCCGGGGCCGCAGCCAGTCTTTCCTTGGGCACGAATGTCTTGGTGATGCCGCCGGCCAGGGCCACTGCGGCCAGCAGTCCGGCAGCGATCCACAGCGCGAGGTTCATCATCTACTCCTTGATCGAGGATTGCCTGCACCTCGTACGACGAGACAGGAACCCCGCCCGTGACATCTGCGAACCCCCGGGCATGTGAAGGCGGGCGGCGCGCACGGCCTCCCTGGGCATGTCCTCATCCCGGCCATCAGTGAGCGGGAGCAATCCGAGCTGCAGCATCAGGAACCGGACGCTTTCTGACCGGCTCGTAGTGACCGGTGCGTTCTGGCCCGCCCGTTCTTCGAAGCCTGGTCAGCGTTGACGGCGGTCGGTCAACGCTGAACTGTTCGCCTCTCCCCCGGACTTGCGTCAGCGGCATCATGGGGAGCCGCTGGCTTTCCCGTTTGAGAGGCACCGTCGAACTGGTCGTCGGCGAAGTACGCTCCTGGCACCACGCACCATGGATCTGGGTCGACCTCACCTGCGCCCTGCAATGACGAGCCGGGCATCAGGACTCGGCGGCGGCACTCTCACGTTCGGCGAGGAACATGTCGAGCAGTTCGAAGAGCACCTTGAGGACGTGTGTTTCCCGCTCCGGCGAGAGGTCCCATCCGCCGTTCCAGCCGGGGATGGCCACCTGCAGGATCTGGGCTTCCCAGACGAGGTTGCCGCTGGCCTCGTAATTTCTCATCAACCACTCGCGCCAGCCGTCCAGGCCGGCCCCGCCGTGACGGCGGGCCGCCTGTTCGTAACCCACTATGAAGGCCACCACACCGGTCAGGGACGGGCGGCCGATGAACATACCGGTCCGTTTGGCGAACTGGGCGAAGTACTCACGCTCGCTCATGTCGATCAGTGTTGTCACCCCAGAATCCTGCTGTCCCCTGCACCAGCTGTCGACCAGCAGCACCAACTGGGCCACGTACCTCAGGCACCCTCGCCAATTGCCCGGGCAACTCACGACGATCCAATACGTGATGCCGTCAGTAAACCGTGGTGGGAACAGGCTTGTAGCTTGATTGCCATCACAGTGGCATTGATCGACTCGACTTGGCCTTCTCTCCACCGCCGGCTGGCTGCGGTACCTTGCCCCGGAACTCGATCCGCTGCTGCTTTTGGATCCCGAGGGTGTCCCCTGGGGACCGAAGAGCACGTCCTTCATCACAGACCGTCTGGTCACTACTGCTCACGCAGTAGTCGAGCGGGGCGCGAAGTTAGTCGTGGTGCCCTGCAATACCGCCACTGTCACTGCGATCGACGCCCTGCGCCGGGAGTTCGAGAAGGACTGCCAGCAGAGGTCGATGTCCGCTTCGGTTGCGTCGGTGCGCGACCACCACAGCCAGACCGGCTTGTTGACTCCGCCGCTGGGCAGCTTCTCCACGACAAGACGGATGACGGTGCTCTCGATGACGGGCAGCGGCCCGCCGTGGTCGAGCCACGCGGCCCGGCGGGTTAGCCGCGGGTGCAGCCGGTCCCACGCCTGCGCGGTCGCCTTCCCGTAGAGCCGGGTGTCCGTGCCCGTCACGGCCTGCTCGGTGCCCCAGGTTGCGGGATCGCCGAAGACGAACTCGCCGCCGTGCTTGGGTGGCCGGCCGCCCTTGGGGTGGGCGGTGGAACTCTTCGCGGGATGGTGTCGGACCCCGCATCTGTAGGACAGGACACGTCCGGGCGGCTGGTGTTTCCGCCTCCTGGGAACTACGGCCCATAGGCTGCGTCACATGAACGTTGCCTTCATCACGAGTACGGCGGTCGTTGTCGCTGACCCGCCGCAGAGCCGCAAACTCTTCATTGACGCCCTTGGGCTCCCGCTGGTGGGTGAAGGCGATGGCTACTACTCCAGTGGGAGCATTCCGGGCAGTAAGCACTTCGGCGTGTGGCCGCTCTCGCAGGCAGCCGAGGCGTGCTTTGGCACGGCGGCGTGGCCCGCCGACCGGGTGGTCCCTCAGGCGTCGATCGAGTTCGAGGTCGAGGATGCAGATGCTGTCGCAGCGGCTGGCGGGGAGCTTGAGCGCGCGGGCTTCGACCTGCTTCACCCAGCCCGTACGGAGCCGTGGGGACAGACGGTGACCCGGCTTCTCACGGACGATGGCTTGATCGTCGGTATCTCCTATGCCCCCTCGCTTCACGACGAAGAACGGGCCTGAGCTTCGAGTTCCACGCGCCGTAGGAGTGCGGTGACCTGTTCCGCGGGAGTGGTTTGCGGGAGATGATCATGCACGGCATCGGCAACGTCCTGTTCCCCGTACGCGCGGGGATGGTCCCGTGGCTGTAAGGACGAGCTTTGATGTCGCGTCGGTGTCATCGGCCGTCCGCACGAGTGCTGTGTGTCGTGGTCGGGAGGTCGTCGGGCAGCAGGGAGAAGAGGATCAGGTCGACCCGGCCGGTGTGAACGTAACCTGCGTTTCGCAAGATGCCTTCACGGTGAAAGCCGGCTTTGAGCGCGGCTTTCTGGGAAGCGGTGTTCTCGGTCGCGGCTCGGAGCTCCAGACGCTGGAACTGCTGGTCGGTCAGAAGCCACCGAGCCAGGGCCCGAGTGGCTTCGGCGGCTGTGCCGTTGCCGCGCGCCCAGGGGGAAATCCAGTAGCCGACCTCGGTCACCCGAGCTCGCCAGTCGGTCTTCTTCAGCCCGGTGGTGCCCATCAGCCGCCCGGTGTGGGAGTCGGTGATCGCAAAGTGGATGCCGTCGCCGGATTCGCGAAGGGCGGGGGCCACTGCCGTGCACCAAGCGGTGGCGTCGTCCAGGGTGTAGGGCTGAGGGAGGGGGAGCCATTGCTGGGTGAGCGGGTCCGAGCAGCTCACTTGGGTGTCGCGGATATCGCTGCTGCTGAATGGGCGAAGGGTCAGTCCATCGGTATGGAGCACCGTCTCGGGGAACATGTGTGGCTCCGCTCATTCCTGATCACTGGCGCGGAAGACGGTAACAGTGCCAGCCCGGACTTCTGTCTCAGCGAACCTAGGCGCGCGACTGAGGGCGCTGGGGGTGCTGGGTGGCTGTACCGGCTGGGGTGGATCGTGCAGAGCCATGTAGCGAGTTGTCGTCCGTAGACGCGGTGCACGGACGCTGTCGGCGTCCGCTGCGGGACTGTGTGACGGGCCGATTCGAGGAGGTCGCTCCGGTGCACGTTTCGCTGGTCGCGCGGTCAGCGTCACTTCCCGGGCTGGTACTGGGCAGCGACGACCGGGCGGCACGTCGGCTTCGAGTCGTGGCTGGAGCGGGACCGGCTGCTGCTGATGGATTTCGACCCGAGCGTGGTGGGGATCGGCTCGCAGCCGTTCTGCACGCCTTCTTCCCTCGCGATACCATCCCTCCGCCACGCAACCCCGGGGACACCGACGCCGAGACACGACGGAGCCTGATCGCCCCCTACTTGCTCTACTGCTGAGGTTGGAATCGTGGCGTCTGAAGGGGGACATTCCTTGCTCAACGCGGTACGCCTCGGGCACGCAGTATCCATAACGCACCAGTGCTGGCAGCAGGTTGAGGCCGCAGACGACGCATGACAGGCTCATGCCCCGTGATCGATGATTTCGCGAAAGACTACCTACACAACGATCTGCGAGTGATTCGCGAGGCGATGCTCTGGAAGCTCGACGGGCTCGGCGAGTACGACATCCGCCGCCCCGTGACCTCGACGGGCACGAACCTTCTCGGCCTGGTCAAGCACCTGTCGATTTGGGAGTCCAGGTACTTCGGCGAGGTCTTCGACCGGCCGTTCCCCGAACCTCTGCCCCGGTGGGACGATGCCGGGGAACGAGGTGCGGACATGTGGGCGACCGAGCACGAGACGCGCGAGGAGATCGTCGACCGTTACCGTCGCGTCTGGGAGCACTCAGACGCGACGATCACCGCCCTCGCCATCGATTCTCCCGGCTACGTGCCCTGGTGGCCACGCCCCAACGTGAAACTGTTCAACATCCTGGTCCACATACTCACCGAGACCAGCCGGCACGCCGGACACGCCGACATCCTGCGCGAACAACTCGACAAGTCGACAGGCACAACAGCCCAGTACGCGGCTCCACAACGCGACGCGGCCTTTTGGGAAGCCCAGTGCGCAGAGATCGAGCGAGCCGCCAAAGCGGCCGTCACCAATCCCGATCACACTGGTCCCTACGACACCACGCTTTGAAGGTCAGCGGGCCCCATCGGTCCAGGCACCGACCTTTCGTCTCAACTAACCAAGTCCACCCGTCTCATCCAACCTAGTCCACGCAGGTCAGCGTCGCGTGGACGACTAGCTTCCTTGAGACAGGACATGCCCAGAGACGCGTTGCCGCATCGAGGTGGCATGCCTTCTGAGTGGTACGTCGTACGCGCGCCTTGTGACCCCCTGAGACCGGCCCTGTCCGTGCGGGTGCCTCCGGTCAGCACGGGTAGGGCCGCCAACTCCGCTCCCTATCAAATCCTGGGCTGGTCGGGCGCGTTCGGAGCGGCTACCCCATCTGCACAGCGAACCCCCTGATCAAGTCAACTGGAGGTTCGGGGCGTTGATCGTCTGCGTGTTCGACCTGTCGCAGCGTGTTAATCTGAACGGGACGCGGTAAAACGCGTCCACCCCCCTTTTCGAAGGGGGTAGAGACTCGATGAGCAGTCCTCCATCGAGACCCGCCAGATGTCTTCTGTACCGGGCCGTCGCCCCGGAAAACGAAGCGACGTGAGCTATGTCGTAAAGGCTGCACGACAGAACTCGACCAGGCCCCCTCCTTGTGGACGGGGGGCCTCTCAAGCCCGCCCGTTCAAAGGGGGGTCGGTCGAGTCTGTCTTGGCCGGTCCCCTCCTCCATTAGTCGAGGAAGAATAAGTGACCGGTAATCAGAAGAAACTGATCGCAGTTGCCTGCTGCGTGATCACGTCCCTGCTTCTCGCCGATGCCTGCAAGGACGTGACCGCCGCGCTTGGCGCATCGACACTCGCCAGCGTCTCTGCTGGCGGAGGGGCGTTCGGCTTGTCCTGCGGCCTGGGGCTGCTGGGCACCAGCCTGTTCACCTATACCGACAGTCCGCCGACGCCCCCCGGCCCGAATCAGCCGGGGGCGCCCACGACGTGACTACCGGATCGGACAGGCGCCGCTCGCACAGTTCACGTCCGTGGAGTCCTCGATCGAGGTCACCGAGGAGGAGTTGAACTCTTCCTCGGTGATCCGCTCCTATGGGCTCTGCGGGCGGGTCTGTCAGGCATCAGGGGCGTGCCCTTCAGGTCCGGCAGTCACGACTCGATGAACTTCATCGCCTCGTACTTCCCTCCGGAAGTTCACCGTGAACGAGACCGCGTTGTCCGCCCACTCGGCCTGGTACATGGGAAGGTGAGCGCCGAGTTGAGCACGATCTCGTCCGCCGACCCGCAGCGCAACTCGACCCCCGCCCGGCCTTCGGTGCCTCCCCGGCGTAGGGCCAAGCGATACCTCTCGCCCGAGGGTCCCGGTGGCTGTGATCAGGACCACGGACTCGCATGTCACCTGGAAGTTCGCGCGTTGAGGCGGAGAATCCGCACAGGAGCGCCACATCGGCCTCACAGGGTCTTTCGAAGACGCCGTTACCGTTGCAGGCTGCTCGATCCCACGCTCGATCCCTCGTGCAAAACCGTCAGGAAGAAGCGGATGGACTACTGCTCCTCGTGTCGTCGGCACCTCAACGGAGCCCTGGTGTGCCCGGGTTGCGGTGCTTACGCCCCGGACATAGCGCCGTTGATCGAAGGCGGCCGCACCGTCCCGGCCCTGGCAGCCCCAGTGCTCTGGCCGGAGGTGGCGGCGACACCGGGGACCGACGCGTACGGCGCCCACGACGACGCCGGCAGTATTTTCGACGATGCCGACGGTGATTTCGAGGGCGCCGACAATGATGCCAAGGGTCCGGCACCCGCGCCGCAGGGGCGGGCGGCCCGGCGCCGACAGCGGGCCCGCTGGAAGAAGAACCAGCGCCGAGCCGTGGTCGCGACCGCCGTCGCGCTCGTCGGCGGCGGTCTGACCGTCGCATCGATGGACAGCGGTTCCGGCCACCGCGCCCAGGCGTCGACGGCCACGGACCTCTCGAGCGTGGGCACCGATGAGCAGCCGACGGACCAGACCGCCGAGCTCCCGCCGGCCGGGAAGGGCAAGCACCGGAAGCCCTCGACCACGAGCTCCCAGCCCTCCACGACCGGCACCTCGCAACATCGTCCCGAACCCTCCGCGACCCACACGGACTCGGCAGGGGCGCAGCCCTACACGGGCGCCGCCCCGCACACGACGACGAAGGCTGCCGCGCAGCGGACCGCGTTCACACCCTCCGCCGACACGACCACCGGCACCAGTACGCCGGCGACCCAGTCACCCGCCCCGACGGCCCGGGATCGGGAACAACGGGATCTTCAGGCACATCGGGCACATCGGGCACATCGGGCACTTCGCATACTTCGTCTTCGGGATCTCCGGGCTCTGTGGGAACATCCCAGTCGAGCTCCACACCGGCGGCGACCTCTCCGTCGGGGATCTGTGTGCTCGGGCTGATCTGCCTGAGCTGACCCCCCCTACCGGCTCAACTGGTCGAGCTGTGCTTCACCCCGACCTACGGTGTCCTCATCGGTCTGCACCCGGTGTGAGATCACCGAAAGCCGACTCCCTCCTGACGAACACCAGCACCCTCGCCCCCGCCGGGACTGCCAACCTTCCTGATCGGTCAGCCTCCCGACCCGGTCAGAGAGCGGACTCCAGCAGCCGCTGGGCCAAATGCTGCAACAGCCCGCCTCGCCGTCAGTAGCAGGACCTCCCACTGAGGCGGGCCCGCCGGCTGCGCCTCATCTCCCTCTTCGCCGCCACTCATGCCACCCAGTCGAGTCCGAGGTTGGCGAGGGCGGTGAGTTGTTGTTCGTTTAGGCGGTCGCGTCTGCTCTTTTGGTTGCTGAGAAACACACCTAGACGAACATTCGTTCCATCGGGCATCTCCTCAACGTGTGCTCTGCCGACCACGGTCTTCCCCTCCCTGGCGATGTATTGCTGGAGGGCTGCTACGCCCCTGGTGAAGGCGTCGGTGCTCTTCCCTGTCTCCGCGCGGGTCTTCGCACCGGGCTGCCGCGGTGCCTTCTTGGCCCGTACGGCGGGTTTCACGCCGAGGGCGTCCAGGCGCCGCTGTTGCTCGGGGTTGAGCTGTGTCCAGTCCCGCTTCTGCCGTGTGGTCCAGCGTCCGATGTCGTCGCCGCGGTAAGTAACGCCGGGTTGGATGTCCTCGAGCTTCCCCCCGGCCTCCAGCAGGGCAGCCAGACCCACGTGGTGGCGTTGCCAGTCCACAGTCCACCCCAACAGTCCGGGGTTCCAGTCGGGGTCGATCGCGGCGAGCTGCTCGCCGCGTCGCTGCGCCCGCCCGGGGTCTTTGCCGAGCCCGCCGGGCCGGCGGAGGTTGGTCAGCCATTGCCCCACGGGCTTGTCCAAAGCAGTGGCGTGCCGCGGGGCGGCCAGGGTCCCAGCTTCGGCGTAGTAGGCGCGGGCCGCGGCGAGGTTCTCCTCGAACCCGGCGTCAGCGGTGTCCCACACCATCCCGAGCTCCTCCAGCTCGTCCGCCCGGGTGCTGGGCATAGTCCCGGCCCGGTACGCCCTTCGCTGATCTGACAGCCACCTGCCCAGTGGATACGCGCCCTCCTGGTGCCCGTAGGGCACATCGAGACTGTCTTCCCGCTCTTGGTAGCGGCGTGCGGCGTCGTACCCGCGGGCCCAGTCCTGGCGTTCGGTGTCGAGGACGTGGAACTTGACCCACTTGGCGACCATCACCGGATCCCGGGGGGCCGCGAAGCGCAGCAGCAGCCGCGACTCCTCTGCGCCTTCCTCTGGTTCCGGGCCGATGTTTTCCGACGGATCTACAACCCGCTTCTGTCCTTCTTGAGGAATTGCGAGCATCTCGATGGCACGTTCATCATGCGCCCGAAGCCCTTCAAGGACCTTCACCAAGGGGCGATACGAAGCGGAGGTGAACATGTCTTCCGGCTGCTCACCCGGCGCCAGAAACACGGGCACGATCAGTGTCGCAATCTTCCCCTGCCCAGGTTTCTGACGTAGTGCCCGACCGATGGCCTGAACGATATCGACCGCGGACCCCTTCGAGTCCAACAGGGCCACACTGTCCACCGCTCGAATATCCACACCCTCGTTCAGAACACGACAATTCGAAAGGACCGCACGCCCCGCCCTGCGCCCGAAGTCGGCGAGCACGGAGCGCCGGTGGTCCATCTCGTGCTCACCGCCCAGCCAGTTCGCCCACACCTTCTCCGGATACCGCTCCGGATCCGAGGCGTGCAACCGCTGCGCGACCCGGGGCAGTCCCTTCGCGAACGCACTGGCTTCTATGGTCCGGTGGTGGAAGGTGATGGTGGTCTGGAGCTGATGGGCTCTCATAGTCTCCAGCAGCGCGGCCTGCAGGGCGCCCATCCGCTCACCGCGGACCTGTTCCTCCCGGCCCTCTTCGCCGGCCAGGCGGGCCGGGGTCACGAGAGGATCCCTCAACTCGGCCACCACAATCTGGTAGCGCGCGAGCAGCCCGCGCGAGACCGCTGACGCCAGCGACAGCTCGTACACCACAGGGCCGTAGATTTTCGGATCGTCCATAGAACAGGCCAACTCCCGAGGCAACCGATCCCACCCCTCAAAGGGCCCCCCGGTCGCCGAGACGGCCCGCTCAAGCCGTCGCGGCGGACGCTCCTTCCAGATCCGAGGGGTCGCGGTCATATAGAGCCGGCGCATCGCCGGAATGACCTCCTGGTCATGAACCGCAGCCCACGCCTTACCTGCCGAGCCACTGGTGCGGTGGGCCTCATCAACGACCACAAGGTCAAAGACGTCCATGGGAAGCCCATACGCACCCTCATGCGCCTCCGCCAGCACCGGCAGGGAGGCGTAGGTGGCGTAGACCGTCACCGGTCCGCTCCCGTGCCACAGCGCCAACTGCGGCGCACTGGTAGTGGATCGCACATCCAGATCCCACATGTACGGGTCATCGTCCAGCGAGCACACCGCCACAGCCGGACCCGTATGCCCGGCAGAGCGCCACTCCCGCACTGTCTGCGTCAGCAGATCCAAGGTCGGAAGCAACACCAGGACACGCCCGTTGCGTGCCAGACGCAGCGCAGCATGGGCGGCAATGAAAGTCTTCCCGGTACCGCACGCCGCCACTACCGTGGCCCGCAGACCATCGCAAGGAATCCGCTTGCCCGGAGGGATATCAAGACCGCACACCACGGCGTCAACAGCTTCAATCTGATGAGGCCGCAGCGTGATCTTTTCCGGATTCGACATATCCGTACTCCAAGAATCGAGAGGGGTGACGGTCCCTGACGGAGGGGGTAGCGATTTACTCGGGATTCTACACAGTGCATCTTCGCACACTGATACAGATCCACGATGATAATGCGCGAGTCCCACTCTAGCGCAGCTGTATATGCTCGTGATGTTTTTCGGGTAGACTTGTTCACGCACTGACCACCTCATGCGGAGGTGAGAGGGCATCAGGGGTGAATGGAGCGAAGCGGAGTTCGAACCCCGACACCCGGGTGCCGGCATCCGGGTCGAGTGACGTCCCGTCAACATCTGAGAGTGGCTTGTTCTTCGGGATCCTACACAGACCCGCAGTGATGCACCCACCCTGCCCTGTAGCCAGCCGTTCCGGCGGAGCCGGAACAGGCAGGGGAGCGAAGCGGACCTGCCCGTCTTTCAGGAATTTAAGCGAAGCGTAATTCCATTCCTGGCGAGCCAGGAATAAAAGGTGCGAAGCACCTTTCACGAATTGCGAAGCAATTCGTTTTCCTGCACATCGCGCAGCGATGTGGT